>JALHST010000008.1 GCA_022865355.1 Maribacter sp.
GCGACGGGGCCCACCCCTTACCATTCCGAACAGGGAAGTTAAGCCCGTCTGCGCCGATGGTACTGCTATACCAAGTGGGAGAGTAGGAAGCCGCCTTCCTCGAAAAGTCCCTCACAGTTTTGTGGGGGACTTTTTTTATGCCCTCATTTTTGGGGATACAAAAATAGGCCGTACTATTCCTAGTACGGCCCTTCAAGTAGCTTTTGAGAAAACCTGTTTAAATTCTTGGCAAATCGCCTTCTCCTTTAAGTGGTAAATACGATTCCCCCATAAGGTAGGCATCAACATGATGTGCCGCCTGCCGACCTTCAGAAATGGCCCATACGATCAAGGATTGCCCCCTACGCTGATCACCTGCGGCATATACGCCAGGAACATTGGTTTTATAATCCTTCTCCGATGCCTGGATATTAGAACGGTTATCGGCCGTTACCCCCAACTGTTCCGCGAGGGTCATTTCGGATCCGGTGAATCCCAAGGCCAATAAGGCAAGGTCGCATTTCCACTGCTTTTCGGTGCCTTCTACCTCTTTCAATTCGGGCCGTTTTCCGGGTGCATGTACCCATTCGACTTCCGAGGTAACCAATCCGGTTAAGTTCCCTTCGGTATCGCCGATAAAGCGTTTGGTCGAGATACTAAAAAACCGTTCTGCGCCTTCTTTATGGGAAGAACTCGTTCGCAGCCGCATAGGCCAAAAAGGCCATGGTTGATCTTCAGGCCGGTCAGTCGTTGGCATGGGCATAATTTCGAAATTGGAAACGGTTTTGGCACCCTGGCGAAAAGAGGTTCCGATACAATCCGAACCCGTATCCCCACCACCGATTACAACAACGTGCTTCTTAGTGGCCATGATTTCTTCCCCTTCTATTTTTATTCCTCCGACCCGCCGGTTATTCTGGGCTAGAAAGTCCATGGCCTGCACCACGCCTTTTAAATCTGAGCCTTCGATAGGTAAGGGTCTTCGAACCGTAGCACCTCCGGTAAGTACGATAGCATCAAATTTTTTCCTGAGATCAGTGGCCTTGATAGTTACCCCGACGTGTACCCCGCAACTAAATACTATGCCTTCGTCCTCCAGAATTTTCAATCTTCGATCAATGATGTGCTTTTCCATCTTAAAATCCGGAATCCCAAAACGCAACAAGCCGCCAGGTCTTTCATCTCTTTCATACACCGTGACGAGATGCCCTGCACGGTTTAATTGCTGGGCGGCTGCCAGTCCGGCCGGTCCTGATCCTATGACCGCAACTTTTTTTCCGGTCCTGATTTCGGGCGGTTTGGGCACTACCCAGCCTTTTTTGAAGGCGGTTTCAACAATATTTTTCTCGATGTTCTCAATAGAAACCGGATCTTCATTGATGCCTAAAACACAAGCTTCTTCGCAGGGTGCTGGGCATAGCCTTCCCGTGAACTCTGGAAAATTATTGGTGGCGTGCAAAATATCGGCCGCTTTTTCCCACTTAGCACGATATACCGCATCATTAAAATCGGGAATCAGATTTCCCAAAGGGCATCCACTATGACAAAAAGGGACGCCACAATCCATGCAACGCGCCCCTTGTTCCTTAAGTTCTTTTTCCTTCAAGGGAATGGTAAACTCCTTATAATTTTTTACGCGTTCCTTTACGGGAGCATATTGCTCGACTTTTCTATCGAATTCTAAAAATCCTGTAATCTTACCCATCTTTTTGCTATATAGTTTCTAAGGCTTCCTGTTCCAAACGGATCAATGCCTGCCGGTATTCTTCCGGAAACACCTTGATGAATTTAGGCAAACACGTTTCCCAATTCTCCAAGATACGCTGTGCTAAGGGACTCGAAGTTGCATTATAGTGACTTTCGATAAGGTCCCTTAACTGTTTAATGTCTTTTTCCTCATCTACTTTCAACAAGTTCAATGCCTCGGAATTGCATTTCCTTTTAAAGGTGTTATTCTCGTCGAATACATATGCGATGCCGCCGCTCATTCCGGCTCCAAAATTTCTACCGACCGCCCCTAGGATTACGGCAATACCCCCGGTCATATATTCACAGCCATGGTCTCCAATACCTTCTACTACGGCTTTGGCACCAGAGTTACGTACACAGAAGCGTTCCCCCGCCCTTCCATTAATATAGGCCCTTCCTGCCGTGGCGCCATACAAGGCTACGTTCCCAATAATTACATTATCTTCTGGAATTATCGTAGAACCTTCCGGTACTTTTATCACTAATTTTGCTCCTGAAAGCCCTTTGCCCAGATAATCATTCGTGTTTCCGCTTACCGTCAAGGTCAAACCCCGGGTGGCGAAGGCCCCAAAACTTTGGCCTGCCGAGCCTGTAAAATTTAATTTAAGGGTATTGATCGGTAATCCCTGGGCCCCATAAATTTTTGATATTTCATTGCTGATAATCGCGCCAACGGCCCGATCCGTGTTATGAATGGGAAAATCAAGGCTTAATTTTTCCTTTCTGAATAATGAAGGATTCGCCTTTTCTATGATTTCGAATTCTATCGACTTATCGATATCATGATGCTGTTTTTGGGTATTATAAAATTTCGTGCCCGTCGGAACCTCTACCTGATGCAAAATGGGCGATAAATCGATTCCTCCTGCCTTGTAATGGTCGATGGCCCTTTTACGATCTAATTTTTGAACTTGTCCGACCATTTCGTTTACGGTCCTAAAGCCTAACTTTGCCATTATTTCCCGTAATTCTTGGGCCACGAAGTACATGTAATTGACAACATGTTCTGGTTTGCCACTGAACTTTTTACGCAATTCCGGGTTTTGGGTGGCGATTCCGACCGGACAGGTGTTTAGGTGGCATACGCGCATCATAATGCAACCTGAAGCCACTAGAGGCGCCGTGGCAAAACCGAATTC
Organism: Maribacter sp.; assembly: GCA_022865355.1. GTDB lineage: Bacteria > Bacteroidota > Bacteroidia > Flavobacteriales > Flavobacteriaceae > JALHST01. The sequence continues at coordinate 2,868 of JALHST010000008.1, forward strand.
CTCGGCACCGAGCAGACAGGCAATCGCTACATCCCGACCGGTCTTTAATTGACCGTCGCATTCAAGGATGATCCGGTTTCTAAGATCATTCATGACCAGAGTCTGCTGTGCTTCGGCTATACCCAATTCCCAGGGCAATCCCGCATGTTTTAGAGAGGTGAGCGGGGAAGCCCCGGTACCCCCATCATACCCCGAGATTAAAATTACATCGGCCTTAGCTTTTGCCACTCCGGCGGCCACGGTACCCACACCCACTTCGGAGACCAATTTCACGTTGATACGGGCCTTGCGGTTTGCCGATTTTAAATCATAGATCAATTGGGAAAGATCCTCAATTGAGTATATATCATGGTGGGGTGGAGGTGAAATCAATCCGACGTAAGGGGTTGAATTTCTCGTTTTCGCAATGGCAGGATTTACTTTTGGTCCCGGCAATTGACCGCCTTCCCCAGGTTTTGCACCTTGGGCCATCTTAATTTGAATTTCCTTGGCATTGGTCAAATAGTTGGAGGTAACACCAAATCTGCCGGATGCTACCTGTTTAATGGCGCTGTTTCGCCAATCTCCAGTGGCATTTTTATAAAAACGCTCGGCATCCTCACCGCCTTCACCCGAATTGCTCTTGCCACCGATGCGGTTCATAGCAATCGCCAAATTTTCATGGGCTTCCTTACTTATCGACCCATAGGACATGGCCCCGGTTTTAAACCGTTTAACGATTTCAGTCCAGGGTTCTACCTCATCCAATGGAATGGGATCATAATTTGAAAATTCGAACAATCCCCGCAATGTCATCAGATTTTTGGATTGCTCGTTCACCATTTCGGCAAACTCCATATACGTATTCGGTTCGTTGCCTCGTACGGCCTTTTGCAGTTTGGCGATCGACAAGGGGTTGAACATATGCTTCTCTCCATCCCTTCTCCAGCGATATTCCCCACCTATTTCAAGATCCAAGTTTGCTGGAACTTCTTTTTTAGCAAAGGCCCTGCCATGTCGTTTCGCAATTTCCTTTTCAATTTCATACAGGCCGATTCCCTGAATTCTTGTTGGGGTGTTCGGGAAGTATTTGTCAACAACCTTGGTATTTATTCCGATACATTCGAACAACTGTGAACCCCGATACGAATTCAAGGTAGAGATGCCTATTTTGTTCATTACTTTCAGAATACCCTTGCCAATGGCCTTGTTATAATTTTTTATTGCTTCCTCGGCCGTAAACTCGGTAATATCATGTTCCTCGATCTGCTCCCCGATGATCTCATTGACGAGGTAAGGGTTGATCGCACTTGCGCCAAAGCCAAAAAGAAGTGCAAAATGATGTACCTCCCTAGGTTCTGCCGATTCGATGATGATACTAAGTTTTGATCTTTTGCGAAGTTTTTGAAGACCGCTATTGACATAAGAACAGGCAAGCACTGCCGGAATAGGTGCATCGGCCTTGTTCACGTTCCTATCGGATAATATAATAATATTGGTCCCTATGTCGATTGCTTTGGAAGCCTGATCCAAGATCGATTCGAGTGCATCTTCCAAGCCATTCAGCCCGCGTTCAATTTTATACAAGATCGGAATGGAAACCACCTTATAATTTGGACTGGCATCATAATTTTTAATCTTATCCAAGTCCTCTTTCGATATTACGGGATTCTGTATTTTGAGCTTTCTACAATGTAATTCAGTGAAATCAAAGATATTGTGATCGCTTCCCAACGTTAGGCTTATATCGGTAATCAATTCTTCACGAATACCATCCAAGGGTGGGTTCGTTACTTGGGCAAACAGTTGCTTAAAATAATTGTATATAAGCTGTGGACGCTCGGATAGCACGGCAAGCGGGGTATCGGTTCCCATGGATCCTATAGGTTCCTGGGCATTCTTGCCCATGGGTAGGATAATGGTATTGATATCTTCCAAAGTATATCCAAATACCGATTTCCGTTTTTCCAAAGAGGCCTCCCCAAGAAAAAGCGGACAGTCATTGTACGGGATATCCCGTAGATGTACCAAATTCTTATCCAACCATTTTTTATAAGGAAGCCGGCTTGCGATATCTTCTTTTATTTCCTCATCGTTGATTATTCGGCCTTCGACCATATTTACCAGAAACATCCTACCTGGCTCCAATCGGCCATGGAATTCAATATTTTCCGGAGCTATTTCCATTACACCGGTTTCAGAGGACATCACCACATAACCATCTTTGGTAACCGTGTATCGCGAAGGTCGCAATCCGTTTCTATCCAATAAGGCGCCAATAAAATTTCCATCGGTAAATGGAATGGAAGCGGGTCCATCCCAAGGCTCCATCAAACAGGAATTGTATTCGTAAAATGCCCTCTTCGATTCAGACATATCAGGATTTTTTTCCCATGCTTCCGGGACCAGCATCATCATAACCTCGGGGAGGGAGCGACCAGTCATTAATAAGAGTTCGACCACCATATCCATTGTTGCTGAATCTGATTTACCGGGTAAGATGATCGGAATAATATTTTTTATTTCATCCCCGAATAAATCGCTTTTCATCATTTCCTCCCGAGATCGCATACGGGAAACATTGCCGCGCAACGTATTGATTTCCCCATTGTGGCACATATATCGAAAAGGCTGGGCCAAATCCCAAGTGGGAAAGGTATTGGTTGAAAATCGTTGATGTACTAGTGCCAATCTGGTAACCACCCTGGGATCCATTAGGTCTTTGTAATACAAGCTGATATCCTTCGGCATCAATAATCCCTTGAAAATGATGATCTTGGTAGACAGGCTGGGAACGTAAAAAAAAGTGCTTTCCGATAATTTTGAATTTAAAATGGTATGCTCAGTGACTTTTCTAGCCGTAAAGAGTTTTAAATTGAAGTTGAAATCGTCTTGTTCCTCATTGGCCTTGGCGACAAATAATTGCTTGACGAACGGCTCGGTTTCCATAGCAATTCTTCCAGGAATCGACCTATTTACAGGAGCATTTCGCCACCCCAATAGTTGAAGCCCCTGTTTTTTAATATTTTCTTCAAATATTGAAATGCAATAATTGCGTTGATTTTCTTTTTGCGGTAAAAAAACATTACCAACTGCATAGGAGCCTGGCTCATGAAGATCGAAGGTGCATACCTGGCTAAAAAAATCATGAGGAATGTCGATCAATATGCCGGCACCATCCCCGGTTTTCCCATCAGAGCTTACCGCTCCGCGATGTTCCAACTTATCTAATATTTCTAGGGCCTTATGAATGATGTCATTCGCCTTTTTTCCTTTTAGGCTGCAAATAAAACCCGCACCACAATTGTCGTGTTCAAATTCTGGTAGGTATAATCCCTGCTTCTTCAAAATCATCAGTTGCTATTTAATCGTTTTTAAAAGTCCTATGCCCCGCGCCCTTGATTTTTTGATTGGAAGATCAACACGTCCATGGCCCAAATCGCATATTATGGTATTTCTTCAAAAATATCATTTTATATGAACAATATTTATCAATTTTGGTCAAAACACATAAAAAACACAACGTTTTAAATAAAACGTTAAAAAATATTCAATATGAATAATTCTACAAGCTCACACTGAGATTATAACAAACCCCAAGTATTAAGACATCCATTTTCCTAAAAGCTGGGGTTTGCGTTTGAAAATAAGTTATTTTTCATATCTATACCCTAGAATTATTACATGAATACAAAAATAATGGGTGATAACAAAGAGTATACCCCAAAAAAATTAGGGCAGGTAGAAAAAAAATTATAGGGATTTTTAGAAAATCAGACTAATCTCTTAAGATTCCGCGCGAAATAACTATTTTTTGTATCTCTGAGGTGCCCTCATAGATCTGTGTTATTTTGGCATCGCGCATCATGCGCTCTACATGATACTCTTTCACAAAACCGTAACCTCCATGAATTTGCACGGCCTCGATGGTCGTATCCATGGCCACTTGGGACGCGAATAGTTTGGCCATGGCGCTTGATTGGTCATAGTTTATACCATGGTCTTTCTCCCAGGCAGCTTTATACACCAAATTTCTTGCTGCTTCGATTTGAGTATGCATATCGGCCAGTTTAAAGGCGATTGCCTGGTGATTTGAAATCTCGGTTCCAAAGGCCTTTCGTTGCTTGGAATATTTTAGGGCAAGCTCATACGCCCCGGCAGCTATTCCCAAAGCTTGGGCAGCAATCCCGATTCTACCTCCCGCCAAGGTTTTCATGGCGAACTTGAACCCAAAGCCGTCTTCACCAATCCGGTTTTCCTTAGGGACTTTTACGTCATTGAAGTTTAACGAATGCGTATCGCTACCTCGAATTCCCAGCTTATTTTCCTTAGGACCAATTTCGAATCCCTTCATTCCCTTTTCTACGATAAGGGCATTGATGCCTTTATGGCCCTTTTCCTTATGCGTCTGGGCCATCACGAGATAAATTTCTGCCGTGCCGCCATTGGTTATCCAGTTTTTGGTGCCATTTATGACATAATGATCGCCTTTGTCGATGGCTGTTGTTTTTTGAGAGGTGGCGTCGCTGCCGGCTTCAGGTTCTGAAAGACAAAATGCGCCGATGCAGTCGCCGGATGCCAATCGCTTCAAATATTTTTGCTTTTGATCTTCGGTCCCGAAATTTTCAAGGCCCCAACAGACCAAGGAATTATTTACCGAAACAATTACCGAAGCTGAGGCATCTACCTTTGATAATTCCTCCATAGCAAGGACATAAGAAATAGTATCCAATCCACTACCCCCATATTTCGGATCTACCATCATTCCTAAAAATCCCAGTTCTGCCATTTTTTTCACCTGTTCTTTAGGGAATTTTTGGGCATCGTCCCTTTCAATGACCCCAGGCAATAATTCCTGTTGCGCAAAATCCCTAGCAGCCTGTTGGATCATTACTTGTTCTTCGGATAGTGAAAAGTCCATAATATTATGATATCGTTAAAATGTAATGCAAATATAGAAGTAAGTCTGAAAATTAAAGTTATTTTCGACCTTTGTTTTGAGAATAATTCAGTGGCTATCAAATAAGAAAAATGATAATGCCATTGCAATTTTTTATATTTGACCGTTTGCGCATCCTGCTTCTGAAATAATTATAATAGCATGGAATGGCACGGCTTCCGAAAGGGTATAAATGCCAATTTTAAAAGGGATAGTCGACGAACCAGAATCAGTATTACATCAATCCTATGAAAGACCTACTCAAAATTTATGAGAACAAGCAGCCCGAAATCGTTTTCAACTGGAAAGATCAGGAAACCGAAGCGGAGGGCTGGGCTGTAATAAATTCGCTACGAGGTGGTGCGGCTGGCGGCGGCACGCGAATGCGGGAAGGTCTCGATATGAACGAGGTCTTGTCTTTGGCCAAGACCATGGAAATCAAATTCACCGTATCGGGTCCACCCATAGGTGGAGCGAAATCGGGCATAAATTTTAATCCGAACGACCCGAGGAAAAGAGGTGTTTTGGAGCGATGGTATAAGGCAGTGGCGCCCTTATTAAAAAGCTATTATGGAACCGGGGGGGATTTAAACGTGGACGAAATTCATGAAGTAATCCCGATAACCGAGGATGCCGGGGTATGGCATCCACAGGAAGGGGTATTCAATGGGCATTTTAAGCCTACCGAGGCCGATAAGATCAACCGCATAGGCCAACTCAGGTTAGGAGTCATCAAGGCCTTGGAAAATAAGAAATATTCCCCTGAAATTAGCCGGAAATATACCGTTGCCGACATGATTACGGGGTTTGGTGTTGCCGAAGCCGTGCGTCATTATTATGACCTTTATGGGGGTAATGTTATAGGAAAAAGGGCCGTTGTTCAAGGGTTTGGTAATGTCGGTGCCGCGGCGGCATTTTATTTGGCACAAATGGGGGCTAAAATCGTTGGAATTATTGATCGATCGGGCGGTGTAATCAATGATGCTGGATTTACTTTCGACGATATTCAAACATTTTTTTTAAATAAGAAAGGAAATAATCTAATTGCCAAAGCCGATCAAATGATCCCGTTTGAGGAAATAAATGAGCGAATCTGGCAACTTCCTACCGAGATCTTTCTGCCTTGTGCGGCATCAAGACTTATTACAAAAGATCAAATCAACAAAATGATAGATAGCGGGCTTGAGGTCATATCCTGCGGCGCCAACGTACCTTTTGCCGATAAGGAAATTTTCTTCGGGCCGATTATGGAATATACCGATAACCGAGTAAGCCTTATACCCGACTTTATATCGAATTGTGGCATGGCACGGGTTTTTGCTTATTTTATGGAGAAACGGGTGGGAATGGATGATGATTTGATATTTAATGATACTTCGAATACTATTAGAAAGGCAATTTTGAATATCTTTAAGCAAAATCCGTCAAAAACCAATTTGAGCAAAACCGGATTTGAAATAGCGCTAAAACAATTGATTTAATTTAAACCAACCTAGCATGGAAACTGTTATTATCGTCGTATTTGTTTTGGGTTATCTCGCGATAACCATGGAGCATAACCTAAAAATTGATAAACTAATACCCGCCTTGGGGATGATGGCCATACTTTGGGCTATTATTGCGCTCGCCCACTTGCCGGTTTTTGAAGTCAATCTCGATTTGCAGGAACTTGAGAAAGGTAATTTGGAAGGCATTTTGTTACACCATATGGGCAAAACGGCCGAAATTTTGATTTTTCTAATGGGCGCCATGACCATTGTAGAGATCATCGATTATTTTGACGGATTTGCTACCATAAAAAGTTACATTAAAACAAAGAACAAGGTAAAGTTACTTTGGATCGTAGCGAGCCTTGGTTTTGTACTATCGGCGATAATCGATAATCTTACGGCCACCATTGTTTTGATAACCATTCTTCAAAAATTGATCAAAGAGAAGGAATTAAGACTCTGGTTCGCGGGAATTATTATTATCGCGGCAAATGCCGGAGGGGCCTGGTCACCGATAGGGGATGTTACCACGACTATGCTGTGGATTGCCAATAAGGTTTCTGCCGCCGTGTTGATTGAACACGTCTTTCTACCCTCTATTTTTTGTTATGCGGTGCCTACGTTAATAGCCTCAAGAATGTCGATATTCAAGGGTAAAATCGCTTTGGATGAGGAGGATGAACAAAATTCAACGTCGAAGTATGGCCCCATCATGTTTTATTTGGGTCTAGGTTCCATAATATTTGTGCCCATTTTCAAGACCATTACCCATTTACCGCCGTATGTGGGCATGATGCTGTCTTTGGCTTTTGTTGCCGCCATGGCCGAGATATACAGTAACAAGAAATTTACGTTATCGGATGCTTTTGACGTGCAGGGAGAAAGCGATTCTGTGGGCTACCATAGCCCAGTACACCATTCCCTTTCAAAAATTGAAATGCCAAGCATCCTATTCTTCTTAGGTATCTTGTTAGCGGTGGCTGCGTTGGAATCTTTGGGGATACTCTTTCACTTTGCCGGTGCCTTGAATGAAACCGTCCCTGGTATGGGAACCGAATTACATTCTACTAAAATTTCCGATCTGGTTGTATTGATTCTTGGCGTAGCATCCGCGGTCATTGATAACGTGCCTTTGGTCGCAGCCAGTATCGGGATGTTCCAAATTGGTCTAGACGAACCGGCTTGGCATTTTATCGCCTATTCGGCCGGTACCGGGGGAAGTATGCTGATTATTGGTTCAGCGGCTGGTGTTGTTGCCATGGGCATGGAAAAGATCAACTTTTTTTGGTATCTCAAGAAGATTTCAATCTTGGCATTGATTGGTTTCTTGGCTGGGGCAGCGGCCTTTATATTAATGCGAAATTTTGTTCTAAACGTATAATTTAATCGACAAAATACCGTTATTAAGGCAACTTAAAACAAGAGAGAACCTATGTTAATGATTCAAGACCTTGCCAATGATCCAAGTATGGGGGATGTGGTATCCGAGGAAAAGACCCTGTCAGTAATGGATTTAATTTTTAGTGGGGGTACGGCCGGTATGGTAATCATATTGGTTTTATTTATTATGTTGGCCGTAGCGCTTTATATCTATTTTGAGCGACTTTTGGCTGTAAATGCCGCCTCGAAAATCGACAAGAATTTTATGAACCAAATTCGGGATCATGTCACCAGTGGCCGTCTCGAAGCGGCAAAATTGTTGTGTGCCCAAACCGACTCTCCCGTTGCTCGGCTAACAGAAAAGGGCGTATCCCGTATCGGAAAACCCTTGGATGATATTAATACGGCCATCGAAAATGCCGGTACCCTCGAAGTCTACAAATTAGAGAAAAACGTAAGTATTTTGGCTACCGTGGCTGGTGCGGCCCCCATGATCGGATTCCTTGGTACGGTAATTGGTATGATTTTGGCATTCCATGAAATGGCAAGCAGTGGTGGACAGGCTGAAATGGGATCCTTGGCCTCTGGTATCTATACTGCCATGACCACTACTGTAGCAGGTCTTATCGTTGGTATTATTGCCTATATAGGATACAATCATTTGGTCAACCGGACCGATAAGGTTGTGCATAAAATGGAGGCCAATGCCGTAGAATTCTTGGACCTCTTGAACGAACCACTTTAAATGGAGAACTGGGTATAGGGTAAACAGTACGGTCCTTTTGTTGAATTAATGGGCTGTTTGGACAAAAAGAAGATTTATTTTCACGATGTGCCCCGATTATCCTTTATTGAATTGAATTGAGAACGTTTGCATCCCAACACGATCGAGCACTATAAACTAAATAGAACAAAGTGAAATTAAAAGGTAGAAATAAGGTAAGTCCAGATTTTAGCATGTCATCAATGACGGATATTGTATTTCTGTTGCTGATATTTTTTATGCTTACAGCCAATTCGCCAAATGCATTGGATTTGTTGTTACCAAAAGCAAAAGGGAAGTCGACCAATACACAAAATGTGTCGGTAAGTATCGATAAGAATTTACAGTATTTCGTTAACAACGAAAGAATAAACGGAGAATATATTGAAATTGAACTAAAAAAAGCACTACAAGGTAAAGATAAACCTACCATTATCCTGAGGGCCGAGGAAAGCGTTGCCATTAAAGAAGCGGTAAACGTTATGGACATCGCCAATAGGAATAATTATAAGGTAATTCTTGCCGTGCGACCCAATTAATGTCATTTTTAGACACGAGACACAAGAAAAAATCCTTCACACTTACAACGCTATTGCTAAGTGTGCTGGTGCTTATATTATTTTATATAGGCCTCACGTACATGGACCCACCAATTGAAAACGGAATCTCCGTTAATTTTGGCACCACCGATTTTGGTAGTGGTCCTATACAGCCGAAAGAGAAAATCAAATCCGAACCTTTAAAAACGCCCCCTAAAGAACCAACGAAACAAGAAGAAGTTGAAAAGGTGGTAGAGGAGGTAGAAAAAGTTGAACCCGAGGAAGTGGTCGTTAAAGAGGCACCAGCCGAGAAGCTGTTAACCCAAGAAAACGAAGAAGCGATCAAAATCAAACAGGCCAATGAGGCCAAACGGAAAGCGGATGACGCTGCTAGAGAGGCCAAGAAAAAGATAGAGGACGCAGAAAAAAAGGCAAAGGCTGAAGCTGCGATGATAGCACAACAGAAGAAGGACGCAGAAGATAAAGCCCGACTCGAACAGGAAGCGAAAAAGAAAAAGTTGGATGAATTGATGGGGGGCTTGAACAAATCGGATGGTACCGCTTCGGGCAGTGAGGGAGATGATAACCAGGCAGGTGATAAAGGTCAACCCAATGGGGATCCCTATGCGACCAGTTATTATGGTAGTCCTGGAACTGGCAGTGGTACCGGAGGCTATGGACTGAATGGCAGGTCATTGGTAAGCAAAGGTAAAGTGCCACAGGAATGTAATGAAGAAGGTAGGGTAGTGGTTAAAATTGTTGTTGATAGAAATGGAAAGGTGGTCAGTGCAACCCCAGGAGTCAAAGGCACGACCAATAATAATCCTTGTCTTTTAGAACCTGCAAAAAAAACAGCATTCCTACATAAATGGAATCTCGATTCCAATGCCCCAAGCCAACAGGTAGGTTTCGTAGTAGTCAACTTCAAATTGGGGGAATAGGTGACTTATAGGCAAACGTTGGATTGGATGTTCGCACAGCTTCCAATGTACCAAGAAAAGGGCAAATCCGCTTTTAATGCCAAACTTGATAACATCCAATCTTTTTCATCGCTTCTTAATCATCCTGAAAAAAAGTTTAAAAGTATCCACGTTGCCGGGACCAACGGTAAAGGTTCGAGTAGTCATATGCTGGCATCGATCCTTCAAGAGGCCGGATATACTGTCGGCCTTTATACTTCCCCTCACTTAAAAGATTTTAGGGAGCGCATTCGCATCAACGGGAAACCGATTGAAAAACAATTCGTAATTGATTTTATTGAAAATTATCGACCCTATTTAGAAAAGCAACGACTCTCTTTTTTTGAAATGACCGTAGGAATGGCGTTCGATTACTTTGCCTATAAAAAAATAGACATCGCAATTGTTGAGGTAGGTTTGGGTGGCCGGCTTGATTCCACAAATATCATTGAGCCTGAAGTTTCATTGATAACCAATATAGGCTTTGATCATATGGATATTCTGGGCGATACCCTTGAAAAAATCGCCCGGGAGAAAGGAGGTATCATAAAAAATAATATTCCCGTCGTTATTAGTGAATACCAGGAAGAAATAGCCGATACGTTTATTGCACTTGCCCAACAGCATAACTCAAAAATCATATTTGCCGATAAAGAAATTCAAAATTCATTTACTACATCGTTATTGGGAAATTACCAGTTCAAAAATATGAATGGTGTTCTGGCGGCATTGGCAGAACTTTCAGGATTTAAAATCGAGCAAACACATATTAAATCAGGTCTTCTAAACGTAGTTGAAAATACGCGGTTGATGGGTAGATGGCAAGTACTTGGTGAATCTCCTAAAGTTGTTTGTGATACGGCCCATAATACCGAAGGATTAACGTATGTAGTGCAACAAATTCTGCAGCAAGAATATAAAGTATTGCATATCGTTCTAGGTTTTGTAAAAGAAAAAAATCTGGATGTCATTTTGCCCTTGTTTCCTGTAAATGCGACCTATTATTTTACCAGACCAAATATTCCCAGAGGATTGGATGTCGAAGTATTGTTCGAAAAAGCCAACAAAATTGGTTTGAAAGGAAAGGTATTTAATTCGGTGCACCAAGCCTATGATGCTGCCTTAAATAATGCCGGAAAAGAAGATTTTATTTTTATCGGAGGAAGTACCTTCGTTGTCGCCGAGGTGGTGTAATATTTTCCGGTATTTTCTTTTGGCGTATCTAAAACTATTCTATATTTGCACTCCTTTATGGGCAATTAGCTCAGTTGGTTCAGAGCACCTCGTTTACACCGAGGGGGTCGGGGGTTCGAGCCCCTCATTGCCCACAAGAAGTCATCGATCCGGATGGCTTTTTTTGTTATGTGCAAGTTCTACATCCTATATTCCAAGGACCTGGACCGTTATTATATGGGCCACAGCTGTGCTGCCCTTGAAAA
>JALHST010000009.1 GCA_022865355.1 Maribacter sp.
AGCTCATCTGGATCTTGAGCATCATAACCTTTTTCCTTTCGAGCGCCTTGGATAATCTTACGACCGCTATTGTAATGGCAGCTTTATTAAAGAAGTTGGTACATGACAAAAAAGATTTATGGTTTTTTGCCGGCATACTGATAATTGCTGCGAATGCGGGAGGGGCCTGGTCGCCTATCGGCGATGTTACGACGATTATGTTATGGATAGGCGGCCAATTGACGACCTTGCATATTATGAAGGAAGTATTGATTCCGAGCCTGGTCTGCATAATCGTACCGCTTTTGATCATTACCTTTCGATTCAAAGGTGAAATTCAAAGACCAAGCGATGCCCTCGAGGAGAAAAAAGAAAAGATCGTCATTCGGAATTTTGAAAAGAACCTCGTCTTTTTTTTGGGCATCGGGGCCTTGCTTTTCGTCCCCATATTTAAAGCGATTACTCAATTGCCTCCTTTTATGGGCATCCTCTTCGGACTAAGTATCATTTGGGTCATCACCGGATTTCTGCATCAAGACAAACCCAAAAAGCACCGTAAGGCACTTTCCATCGTGGGGGTGCTCACCAAAATAGACACCCCGAGCATTTTATTTTTTTTGGGAATCCTAATTGCCGTCAGCGCCTTGGAATCTGCCGGACATCTAATGCAAATGGCCCAAATCCTCGATCGTAATTTTAGTAATATTTATGCGGTGAACTCTATTATTGGAGTCGTTTCGTCCATCGTGGATAACGCACCGCTTGTGGCGGGGGCCATAGGCATGTATCCCATGACGACCTACCCTACCGATCATAATTTTTGGGAACTTTTGGCCTATTGTACCGGGACCGGGGAAGCATACTTATCATAGGATCCGCAGCGGGGGTAGCCATTATGGGAATATTGAGAATAGATTTTATATGGTATTTAAAAAATATCTCGCTTTTGGCCTTTTTGGGTTATCTATCCGGGGTTTTGACTTTTATGCTCATCAATTGAATGAAATCTTATAAAGAATTGCGTTGATAAGGCGTTCGTATCAATTTGTCGTGCAAGGCCTTCAATTTTATTGCGGGATAACCTCCCTTAAATAAGAAAAGTAACAATAGGTTTGAAATATTTACCCTTAGGTATGAGTTGTATCGGTATTTTCGGGCGGAAACGATTAGCTGGTTCTTAATGATCTTATAGCGTATGTTACGTTTTTTCATGCGATCGAAAAACTCAAAGTCTTCCATAAGTACTTGTTTGATATTAAAACCCCCAAGAGCGTTAAAAGCAGACTTGCCGATAAACAGGCATTGGTCACCTCCTCCCGTAAAAATACCGTCCCTTGTCGTAAACGATGCGTTTATTTTTAGCCAAAAGTTCTCATTATCGAAGCGGTACGAAAAAAAACCAGCCTCATAGCCTTCCTTAATGGTTCTTTCAATATCCAAGACGAACGAATCGGGAGGTATCACATCGGCATGTAAGAATGCCAGAATGTCGCCATTGGCATTCAAAGCCGCCTCATTCATCTGCAAGGCCCTTCCCATTTGGGAACAGTGCAGGAACCGTACCCCTTTAGGTACGGAAATTTTTTCAGACCCATCGCTATTGTACGGGGATAGTGCCACTATTATTTCAGCGGTCAGGGCCGCTTCAATGAAAGTTTTTTCTAGAAGCTTTCTAAGGTTTGGACCTTCGTTATGGGCTGGTATTATAATAGAAATCATAGCCTTACATTAATGGCAATCTGGCAAAAAATCGTCTATAAGGTACATAGGGTATAGCGTTTGAGTGCCGAAATACGCTATGCCATGAAAGGTTTGTCGTTTGCAACGACCAACCGAATATAAATCTTGTGATTTATAACAATAGTAATATAGAAAAATATTGTCAACGGTGTTAAAAACCTTTAAATCAAATATATTGACATTTGTTCTAAGTGTTGTATCATTCCTAGGTTATGCCCAGGAACCAGCAAGTGATTTAAATCTGAACAGCTTATCGGAACAATTTTTAACCCATATTAAAAATAATACCAGTACCAATGATATCAGGAGCCAGTTGTATGGTCTAACTATGGAACAATTAGAGAACTCCCTGGTTACCGATCACCAAAAATTGGCCTTTTGGATAAACATCTACAATGCCTATATTCAGGTAATTCTAACTGAAAACCCTGATCTTTATAAGGATAGAGGTTCTTTTTTTAAGAAAGATCAGGTACCGATTGCCGGCAGATTGGTCTCGTTCGACAAAATCGAACACGGTATCATTCGCAGATCTCAGGTGTCTATCGGTTTGGGATTGGTCGGAAAATGGTTTCCAGACGATTTTGAAAAACGATTGCGGGTACAAAATAGAAATTATCATATACATTTTGCGCTGAATTGTGGCGCGAAGGATTGTCCTCCGGTTGCTATTTATAAGGTAGCGCGTTTGGAGGACCAATTTGATAAAGGCACTGAAAAATTCCTGAAACGAACATCAACCTACAATGCAGTTAATAAAACTGTAGCAGTATCCCCATTGTTCAGCTGGTTCAGGGGAGATTTTGGTTCGTCATCCGGGATTGTAGAAATACTGAGAAAATATAAAATAATTCCAGCTGCCGCAGATATCGATATTACCTATACCGAGTATGACTGGACACTTGATCTAGGAAATTGGATAGAACTTTAACTAATTACTTTTATTTCCCAGTTGCGGTCATTAAAATGCTAACCGGAATACAATTGGACTGAATAGATAGTATCATCGGTTACTCATGTGATTTGGTTGATTTACGCAAAAGCTTTTGGGCCTTAAGTACGAAGTAAATCAAAACGGACATGATGGTCATCCATAGGAAAAACAGAATGTATTCCATAACAAAAAAGGTTTTAGGTTATTTAGTTTTCTGTAACACTTGGGGCGTTCAGAAGCTTATTTTAAAAATAAGGGATATAAACATACTAAATAGCGCGCTAAATTCCTACATAAAAGTAAATAAATTCATTTATCGATAGTAAATCGCGGGATGTTCGCTTTTTCTTTCCCAAATAGTATTCAAGGGAGCCGTAAAATATCGTTCGCCATCAATAATTGCTATATTTTGCCTTAATTTGCAAATTAAATGACCATGACATGAACCCTTCTGGATCCGGTTGGATTGATAAATTCGGTTCCCTTGTCGGCGAGAATCAAACCCTGTTTGTTGACTTTGGCGATTTGTACAATGTCCTAAAGAAAACAGGTTTTGTGTATGGCATCAATACGAACATCCCGCGATTCATTGTCCCTGAACATCATTTATCAGAGGACGAGAAGGCCAAGATAAACCTCTTAACTGCCTTGTATTTCACCTTTGTATTCGAAACAGGAGTGCCGGATTTTAATTTTTTCTTGGCCCGGATATTTGAGTTTTATAGGAAATTGGAGGTAAACCACGTGTCGTTTCTAGGAAAATTATTTACGGGCAATAAGACTTCATCCAAACTGGAAAAACTAATCGATACAAGGGTCTATTTGGAAGACAATATGATTAGTAAAACCTTTAATAGCATCATTACCAATTCACTGCTATTTATTGATGTTTTACTGTTCAAGCATTATTTGACCCAACCCATTGATATTCGGCAACATGCCCAAAAGCTGGAATACATCGCCATCAATATTACCTATCACGCTTTAAACTCAAAAGAAAAAAACAAAAGCGATGAGAAATTGGCGCAGCTTTTCGCCTCATCCCTAACCTTTATAGACAGTGATGCACAGAAATTTGACGGTACCTACCGTGAAGTCCTTCTTAACAACGACTCGGTCTGGGAAAACCGATATTTTTTAGATATGGCCTGTTTGACCGTCTGGGAGGATCACTCCTTTGAATATAAAGAATCTGAATTCATTTTTGGTATCGGAAAAGACTTGGGGTTTGAAGACAAGCAAATTGCACGCTCGCTGGAGGAAATCACCTCCTTTTTCGAGAAAAATTCTAAGACGATACCCTTTCTTAAAGACAGTAATTTGGCCGTTCAGTTTTATGAAAGCATGTCAAAGGTGGTCAATAAGTTGATTATTCGCAATAGCAAACGTTTGCAAAAAGAGCTTTCCCAAAGCAAGGAATTGGTAACGCTATTATCAAAATCTACGGTAAAGGATCTGACCCCCGACGAGAAGAAAAAAGTTCAGAACCAATTGTTGGACATCTTTAAGAGTATCCCGTCATTGGCCATTTTTATGTTACCCGGTGGGGCGGTTTTATTGCCCATTTTCATTAAGTTGATTCCGAAATTATTGCCCTCTGCATTTGATGAAAATCGCGTTGAAAAAAGTAAGTAAATTCTTATTAAAATCAAGTATAAGAAAAATCTATCGAATACTTCATTTTATTATATATCAGTACTTTATATCTTTTTATTCTAACCAAAGCTTAAAATAACGGACTCGTTCCCTGCTTACGATGATTTCCTGCTCCGAAAACCGATGAAGCTTGATTTGAAGGCGTGAATTCGTGTAGGAAATGATGTCTTTGATGTGGTTGATATTTATGTAGAATTTTCGGCTAATGCGAAAGAATATTTTGGGTTCCAATTCTTTTTCCAAGTTTTCCAACGTGGTCTCTAATAAATAATTTCTCCCATCGGTCGTAGCGACATAAGTACCTTTGTTTTCACTATAAAAACATTCGACTTCGTCGCTGTTAATTATTTTTAGGTGCTGCCCTACCCGCACGGTAAATCTCTTTTTGTATTCCCGTTCCAACGGATTTACCAATAATTTTTTAATATCGTCAAAATCCAATGCCAGTTTTTGGGATTTTGGCTTTAAGGCGCGGTATTTATCGATGGCATTTTCCAATTCCTCCTCATCGATGGGTTTTAATAAATAATCGATACTATTCAATTTAAAGGCTTGAAGTGCGTACTCATCATAGGCGGTCGTGAAAATGATGGCACTTTTCACCTCGACATACTCGAAAATCTCAAAAGAGAGTCCGTCAGAAAGTTGTATATCCAGGAAAATCAAATCAGGATGTTCATTGTTCTGGAACCATTCGATGGCCTCTTTAACCGAATGCAACATCGCCGTAACCGTTACCTCAAAATCGGTGAGTAATCGGGCCAGTCTTCGTGCCGCCGGTTTTTCATCCTCAATGATTATGGTCTTCATCATTTTTCATTTGCAAATTAGGGAATAAAGTGAATTGACTGATTGTGTTGGTTCAGGTTTAATCACTGTTAATTGGCCATTGTTAATTGTTCGCTGTTTACTGTTTACTTGCCAATGCTAGCCGCTAGTCTTCTTCTAACTACTTCTTTAGCTGTCGTTGTTCCCAGTTCTTAAAAACCCCCGGTTTTAATAAAAATAAATATATTCCGTACACCAACAATATCAAACCCCATACGATGGGTATGAATATGATATTCCACTCCATCCATCTATGCGTGCCTGAGTCAGTAAGGCCCTTTGAAACGAAATAATCCAGTATTCTTGCCTTAAGACTTAGCAGTGCGATACTGGCAATGAGATAGAGGATCAGATGGGCGTAATACGCTTTTATGGCATCGACCCGTTTCCTGGTTTGCATATATTTTTCGAATCAAATTTTTTCTTGGTCCATTATTTAAATTTTTCTTTTTCCTGTTTTTCTTCCTCCATAAATTTTTGAATCTGCTTTTCTTCCCAATCCTTCCCAAAGAATGGATTAAAGGAGAAAACCCTAGCGGCATGAAAGGCCAGTCCGATGCCCCAAAAAAACCACACGGCAAAGGTTCCAAAATCCCAAAAGGCTTCATTAAATGTCTCCCCGTCGCTTAGGTTTCTACTAATTTTTAAAACACTTATTGCGATGTTCACCACTAGGTACACAGCAAAATGCCAATAAAAGCCTTTCAGTTCCTCGAGCCTTTTTTTGGCGCGGATCATTTTTTCTGTAGGATGATCTGTATTCAATTCCATCGATTTTCGTTTTCGTCGTCGTTCATGAATTCTTTGATCTTACGCTCTTCCCAGTCTTTTCCAAAAAATGGATTTAGACCGAATACCTTGATTGCGTGAAAAACGAGTCCAATCCCCCATCCGAACGCGGCCCAAAGGAACCAAGCATAGCGCCATTCATTGTTGTAATAGTTCAGTGCGGCCAGGAAGGAGATAACCACTACATAAGAGGTCAAACTGGTGTAAAACTTTTTTATTTGTTCCACACGTTCCTTGGCCCGATAATACTTGTTGTCAAAATCTGAATTTTTCATGGGTTTCGTTTTTTATGTTGGTCAAAATTCTAGAAAAATTGCTGCCAATTAAAATGATAATCCCTGAATTGTCAAGTTCATGGGATGAATCGTTGATTCAATCCTTCCGGCAGCGTCGAAGCTAAAATGTATCATCCTCCAAATATTTTTTCATTTTCCGTTCCTGCCAACGTTTGCCCCATAAAGGATGATAACCAAAGGCCTGCATGCCCTGGGCAGTCACCCCATAGCCCCATCCCAAGGCAGGAAATATAATCCACTGGAAATCAGAGGTATTGTAATTAAGAATGGCCAGAAAAGGAATTACAATGCAATACGCCATGAGGTTTCCGTAAAACGATTTTAGTTCCTGAACCCGTTCTTTTGCCTTTAGATAGCGCTTATCCTCCATATAAGTTTCCCGCGCTTTCGCCACCGAAACCTGTTTGGTAAGCAGGGGCAGTTTTACATTAAATTCGGAGGCTGTTGTTGAAATCTGTACTTGCCGGTCTGTCAAAATACCATAGCGCTGTCGTATGTTCTGTAGGCCGACCCCACTACTTTTTTTCACTACTTGTTTCTCCTGCATATTGTTGGCCACGACAAGCATCCCGTCTTCCTCGTATACTTTTATATGCAGTGGCCTATCGGCCGTAACCACGTTGTGCTTCACGGCATTTTCCAATAAAAGCTGTAAGGACAAAGGGATGATTTTGGCTTCCGGGTCTTGGCTCTTTTCGGG
>JALHST010000099.1 GCA_022865355.1 Maribacter sp.
GCAAAGAGGTAGAAACCCCGATTGCACGATTGGCACAATTGGCAAGGGCTATAGGCATTCACTTGATCATCGCTACCCAGCGCCCTTCGGTCAATGTCATTACAGGCATCATCAAGGCGAATTTCCCAGCGCGCATTGCCTTTCGAGTGACTTCAAAAATAGACTCCAGGACTATTTTAGATACTCAGGGAGCCGATCAATTAATTGGTCGCGGAGACATGCTTTTTACTCAAGGGAATGATGTAACCCGAATACAATGTGCCTTTGTAGATACGCCCGAAATTGCAAAGATAACAGAGTATATCGGATCCCAGAGGGCCTATCCGGAGGCCTATGAGCTCCCAGAATACATTGGGGAGGATTCTGGCACAAGTATTGATTATGATATATCGGAAAGGGACGCACTGTTTCGGGAAGCGGCCGAAGTTATCGTGACCGCTCAGCAGGGTTCGGCCTCCTTGATACAACGCAAGCTGAAGTTGGGCTATAATCGTGCTGGTCGAATCATTGACCAGCTTGAAGCCGCGGGCATCGTAGGTCCGTTTGAAGGAAGTAAGGCGCGTCAGGTCTTGATTACCGACCTGAACAGTCTAGATCAATTATTTAACAACGAAAAAAACTAAGAACATGATAAAAAAATTACTCTTTTTGGCATTGCTGGCCATAACGACTGGTGCCATGGGACAGAATTCGGATAAGGCGAAGTTGCTTTTGGATGAGGTATATGGGAAGGTGAAAAGCTATGAGAATATCATGGTCGATTTTAAATATGTACTGAACAATGCCGAAGCGGGAATCAACAATGAAACCCGGGGAGATGTAACCATGGAGGGCGATAAGTACATTGGGAATTTTTTTGGTTCAAAGCAGTTATTCGATGGTAAGAAGGTGTATACCATAGTGCCTGAAAATGAAGAAGTCACTATTGAGGACCAGTCTGATGATGAAAATGCCCTTACCCCTTCAAAAATGCTGACATTTTATAAAAAAGGATTTAACTACCAATGGGACATCCTTCAAAATGTGCAAGGAAAAAAAATTCAATTCATCAAGTTAACCCCCATTGATTCAAATAGTGAAATAAAATCGATTTTATTAGGTATCGATGTTGAAACAAAGAATATTTATAAATTGATCGAAACAGGTAAAAATGGGACTACGACGACCATTACCGTTAATTCTTTTAAAACAAATCAACCTTTATCAAAAACCTTATTTACTTTTGATGAGAACAAGTACAAAGACGAAGGGTACTACATCATAAGAAATTAAGATTTTGAGGATATTAGACCGATATATTTTATCGAGGTTTCTCTATAACTTTTTCAGCTCGTTTGTAATATTGATGTTCATCTTCATATTCCAGGCGATTTGGCTTTTTATAGATGATATGGCCGGTAAGGGCTTGGATATTATGATTATCGGTAAGTTTTTGCTCTACTTGATTCCTGAGCTCATGGACAAGGTGATTCCATTGACGGTTCTCCTTTCTTCTATACTTACTTTTGGCACTTTTGCAGAAAATTATGAATTTGCCGCGATGAAGGCCTCCGGTATTTCATTGCAACGTGCTATGCGAAGTCTAATCGTTTTTATAGTGTTCCTAGGCGGGGTAACTTTTTATTTTGCGAATAATGTGATTCCTGCTTCCCAACAAAAATTCTTCAATTTACGACGCAACATAGCCAAAGTGAAGCCTGCCGCCGCCATCGAAGAAGGGGTGTTTAGCGACTTTGAAGGAATGAGCATTAAAGTAGATAACAAATACGGTGAAAAAGATCGCTTTCTTGAGAATGTCACCATTCATCAAAAAAACAATACCAATGAAAATAAAACGGTCATTAAGGCCAAAACCGGGGAACTGGTCAGCAGTGAGACTTCCGAACTGATACAATTGGTTCTACGCGATGGACATTATTATGAGGACGTCACCGTGAAGAGTGCCGATACCAAACGAAAATACCCATTTGCCGAGGCAAATTTTGAAATCTACAGGATGAATATCGAAATTCCGGCCATGGAACAGGACCTTGAAGAAGACAGTAATATTGACACTGATAAAATGAAAAATGCTTCCCGATTGATAAAGGATATCGATTCGCTCAAAAGGGACAACATTAGAATAGTAAATGCCTTTTCAAAAAACATCACCAACCGACTGGGCGCATTTGCACCCAAAGCCCCAGTGGATTCGACAGCACTAAATAGTCCCGAATCAACGCAATTAGAAGATTCTTTGAAACTAGAAATACGTGCGCCGGAGCTTAAAATCCCGAGCCGATTAATGGATACTTTAAAAAATCCGGTTGATCTTTTTCAAGACTGGCAGAAAATTCAAGTGGTAGCCACCGCCAAAAATTCTACGTCCAGCATTTTGGCATCCGTACAAGGTAAAAAGGAAGAGCTTGACAGACGGTATAAAATATACCGAATGCATATTTTATCGTTGCATAAAAAGTATGCATTGGCCCTTTCATGCATCCTCCTCTTTTTTGTTGGGGCCCCTTTAGGTGCTATTATTCGAAAAGGCGGATTAGGTCTTCCTATGGTCATTGCCATTATTTTATTCCTGATTTATTATTTCATTGGGGTCTTCGCTGGAAATTATGCCAAGGAAGGCAATATCAGTCCAATCCTAGGGGCATGGTTATCTACCTTGATAATGTTACCTTTGGGAGTGATTTTGACAAGAAGGGCCACGGCAGACAAAGGGCTGATGAGTTTTGGAAGTATTGTTGACCGCATCAAGGAGATCTTTAAGAAAAAGGATAAAATTGTTACCATATGATTTCAGCAAAGGTAAAGGAAATACAGTTGAATACGATTGAAGAGGCCATTGAGGATATACGTCGAGGAAAGGTAATCATTGTAGTCGATGACGAAAATCGTGAGAATGAGGGCGATTTTTTGGCGGCTGCCGAATTGGCGACCCCTGATACCGTCAATTTTATGGCTACACATGGAAAGGGCCTAATTTGTACTCCTTTGACTGAAAGACGTTGTAGGGAACTCGGTCTGCACATGATGGTGAATCATAATACGGATCCCTTGGAAACTGCTTTTACTGTATCGGTCGACTTAAGGGGCCAAGGAGTAACGACCGGTATTTCGGCTTCCGATAGGGCGAAGACCGTTTGTGCCTTAACGAACGAAGAAACCAAGCCGCATGATCTCCTGAGACCGGGCCACATATTCCCGTTAGTGGCCAAAGAAGGCGGCGTCCTGCGCAGAACCGGTCATACGGAAGCCGCCATAGATTTTGCCCGTTTGGCAGGACTGAAGCCGGCAGGAATCATCGTAGAAATCATGAACGATGATGGCTCGATGGCCCGATTACCACAACTGATGAAAGTGGCCAAAAAATTCGATTTAAAAATTGTCTCCATTGAAGATTTAGTGGCCTATCGTATGGAACATGATAGTCTTATCGAGAAAAAAGAGGATTTTGAAATCACAACGCGATTCGGAAAATATCGCTTAAGGGCCTATGTGCAAACTACCAATGATCATGTGCATATTGCTTTGACCAAGGGCAGTTGGGAAAAAAATGAAAGGGTACTCACCAGGATAAATTCTACTTTGGTCAATAATGATATATTGGGGACTTTGACCAATGATCCCAATCAAAAACTCGAGGATATGTTTGGGGCCATCAACACCGAGGGCAAAGGGGCCATCGTCTTTATCAACCAAGATTCAGAATCGCTGAATCTGCTTTCAAGGTTAACCGAGTTAAAGGAATTACAAAAGAAGGGTATTTATAAAGCTCCTAAAATAGATATGGACGCTCGTGATTTTGGCATCGGGGCTCAAATATTGCACGATCTTGACATATCAAAATTGCGATTGCTGAGCAATGGCTTGCAGACAAAACGGGTTGGGATTGTTGGATACGGATTGGAAATTGTTGAATACGTGCCGTACTAGACGTAATTTAGTTTGAAATCAGTCCCTTTATAACGGTGGCCATGGTTTCTGCCCTTTCATATATACTTTCGGTTTCCCAGCCCAACTTGATCAGACAGGAAATGTTACGTCCCACCCAATGATCAGAACTTGAAAAATCGGTAGAATTATAGTCGCGAAATTGATCTTGAATTTCCTTGGATAAATTTCCCAAGGCCGTTAAATTCTTCAAATGGTCCCATTTGCGATAATAGTGCCAATTGTTATCGAACCAATAAAAACATCCATCGATTCCGGCATCGTTCAGCGCCCGATGTGCCTTTTTTGCCAAAAGTTCGTTCGGTAGGAAAAAATTTAAAAACGCATAACTTTCTTCCCCCCCATTGGGTACCCTTCTAAAGGTAACTTCAGGAATGCTTGCCAAGGCTTCCCGTAAAATGGTATAGTTTCTTTTTTGAATTGCCAGAAATTCATCAAGCCTCGAAATTTGGGCGAGTCCCACGGCCGCATTTAATTCTGATATCCTGTAATTATAACCCAAGAAAGGATGGCCTTCCGCCCCCCTATCTTTCCCCTGATGATCGTGTCCATGGTCCGAATAATGATCTGAATTTTTATAAAATTCTGGGTTATTGGTCACCATGGCACCTCCTTCACCACAGGTTATAGTCTTTACATAGTCGAAAGAAAAACAACCCAAATCCCCATAACTCCCCAAGGGTTTTCCGTGATACGTACCACCAATGGCTTGACAGGCATCTTCCAACAAGAGTAATCCATGCTCCTGGCAAATAGCCAGCAAAGCATCTAAATCGGCCATTGACCCGCACATATGTACCGGCATTACGACTTTCGTTTTTTCGGTAATGGCATTTTTTACGGCTTGTGGATCTAAGGTCAAAGTGTCGTCTACATCGACCAAAACCGGTACCGCTCCGATAGCCAAGATGGCCTCAAAACTGGCCACAAAAGTGAATGTAGGCATAATTACTTCATCTCCCGACCCGACGCCCGCACTGGCCAAGGCTACCGACAATGCCGCTGTGCCGCTGCTTACCACCTGTGCATGTTCCACCTGCAATCTTTTCTCCAAGGCCTTTTCTAGTTCAAAGGCCTTCCATCGTCCTTTTCTCATGCCATCAAAACCATAACGCATAAGTACCCCGGTATCCAAGACCTCCTGTACTTGCGTTTTTTCCAATTCACCAAAAAGCTCGAATCCCGGCATATTTTTCGTTTAGATTTTTCAATTGTAATCGTGCTTAAAGCAAAAAACATTAGGGGAAATCAATGACACTTTCATCCAAATCCTTCCTGACTTTTTTAAATTCCGAAAAAATATCATCTTTAGCCCGATACCCGATAGGCATGACCAAAACGGAGGTCAAATCTCTTTTCTGCAGATCCAAAATACGGTCATAGGCGGGTGAATCAAAACCTTCCATGGGGCACGAATCTATTTTTTCAAGAGCGCACACCGTCAATAACTTGCCCATAGCCAAATAGGCTTGATTGGTCGCCCATTGTTTAATTTCGTGCGTATCCTTTTGTGAAAAATCGGCAATTAAAGCTTCTTTAAACGGATTAAGAATGGTTTGACTGGTACCTCGGACCTTGCGTACTTGACTGAAATATTTTGAAATATAGTCGCCATCAATATGGTTTTGGATACATATAACGAGCACATGGGATGCCTGGGCCACTTGTTGTTGTCCAAATGAAAAAGGTACCAAGCTTGTCTGCAATTCTTTATTGTGTATGACTAACAAGGTTACGGGCTGCAGGCCATAGGAGGTTGCGGTCAAGTTAAAGGCTTTCTTCAGCAGTTCGACTTTCTCTATGGAAAGCAATTTTTCGGCGTCGAATTTTTTTACGGCATAGCGCCACTTTAAATGTTCTACAATGTCCATATGAATGTATTTCAAGTAAAAAACCAAAGTTTAATCGCCATTATCACTACCATGGTGACCAAAAATGTCTTGATAAAGCCGTCTCCTTTGTTAACCGATACCCTACTGGCCAACCATCCCCCGGTACCATTGCCGATGGCTAGCACCAAGCCCACCTGCCAATTAATTTGATCATGTACTATGAATATGACCAGGGCGGCCAAGGTGTAAATCAATACGACGACAACTTTCGTGGCGTTGGCCTTTACCAAGGTCATCTGATTGGCGTAATGCAAAAATAAGATAATTATAAATCCCAGACCGGCATTAATGAAACCTCCATAAATGCCAAAAAAGAAAAATGCCAGCATCCCCAACCAAAGATATTTGCCGGTTATGCGTTCCTGCATTATCTCTAGCTTCATTTTGGGTTTGAAAACTATTATAAGGACCACGACGATCATGATGATGGCTAAAATCCTATTGAATATATCACCATTTATATCAACAGCGATATAGGCTCCAATGATAGCACCAAAAAGAGCTGAAATACCGAGGTATATATTAAACGGAAAGGTGGAAACTCCTTTGCTTTTGAAACCCGCGGTGCCCATGGCATTTTGAATGGCCACGGCGACCCGGTTTGTTGCATTGGCAACATTCGGGGGCAGTCCGAGAAAAATAAGTACAGGAAGCGAAATCAGTGATCCGCCGCCCGCCACGGTGTTGATGAATCCAACAACGAAGCCCACTCCTATCAAAAGAACATAATGGTACCATTCTTCCATTCAGCAAAAATAGGTGCTGTTGCATAATAAACCCAACTACCCACAAAATAAACTTGTTGATCTTTTTATGAAATTGAAAAAGGTTCCTATATTTGCAACCGCTAAGGAGAAATGGCAGAGTGGTCGAATGCGGCAGTCTTGAA
>JALHST010000010.1 GCA_022865355.1 Maribacter sp.
AAATTGTGTCCGGTGTCGATATGCATTAGCGGAAAAGGAATCTTAGCGGGCCAAAATGCCTTTTGAGCCAAGCGTACCAGGGTAATGGAATCTTTTCCACCTGAGAACAATAGCACGGGGCGTTCAAATTGGGCTGCCACTTCCCTGAGAATGTAGATGGCCTCGTTTTCCAAGGCATTGATATGTGATGTGTCTTTCATAAGAAGTTCGATTTTTAAAGTAGCACAGTTGCTTGAGCTATTCTAGGTATGTAAACCGCACTCCCGGTTCTCCAAAACCTTGGTAGGGTCAAAATAGGTATGTTCATTGGGCAAATTATATTCTTTCAAATAGGCATCCAATTGGGTGTCGGTCCAATGATAAAACGGACTAACCTTTAGAACCCCATCATTACTAAGGCTCAGAATATCCAATGAATCACGATGCACAGTCTGCCCCTTTCGAAGGTTAGTGAACCAAACATCGGGCTTATGAATTTCCATTGCCCTTCTAAAGGGTTCCAATTTTACTTGTTCGGTAAATTCTGCATGACGGGGATCATCGATTTGGGGAATACCCAAAACAGCGTCCCGGTGGGCTGCAGTTTGTTTAGGCACGTACAAATCAATATTTAAATGCAGGCTTTGAATCAGTTCTTCGGCATGTCTATAGGTATGCGATGTATTATACCCCGTATCACACCATATGACCGGAATGTTGTGTTTCACTTCGACCACGGCATGCAGAATACATACTTCGTAAGGGCGAAAATTAGTTGTTACGACCGCCCTATTGGCATTTTCTATGGCCCAGGAAATTATTTCTTCCGGAGGGATCCCCTTAAATTGTGCGTTCAGAATTTTAATCTCTTCTTGCGTGATTCTCATAATTAACTGTTTACTTACCCCAATTAACCCTGTTCCAAATACGTTCATGAAAGAAGTACAAAAACATTTTCGTAATAAAATCAACCGATGCGATTGAAACGGCCAATACCACTTTCCCAGTCAGCAAGTAGGAAATGAATAAGGTATCTAAGGTGCCGATAATCCTCCAACTTACTGCTTTGACGACACTTCGGATGGGTTTCTCTGATTTTCTGTCGGATGCATACCTGTCATCCTCGCCTTTTTTTGTTAAAACTAATTGATCTACAATCATGATATTTTATTAACCGTATTGTCCTATATGTTTAATAGGGTATGTAAAAATAGAATTTTTTTTAATACGTAATACGTAAATGATCAAAGGATATTATTTTTATCCTATAGATTTACTAGATTATCAAATTAAGACAAGATTAATTATGATATTTATAGTAGATTTTAGAAAAACTTAGGAAATAATTTTTAGACGAGTATGTCGGCCAAGGTATTGTTGCGATAGATTTCCAGGGCACTATCCCGAACTTTTAGCATTAAAAAATGCACCGAACAGGTATCCTCATCGGGGCAGTCCCCACATTTTTCATAAAAGTTAAGGCTTACACAAGGTACCATCGCGATAGGTCCCTCCAAGATCCTCATAACATCGGTCATTACAATTTCGCTCGGTTTCTTGATCAAATAATACCCCCCGCCCTTGCCCTTTTTTGAACCTAGAAATCCTGTTTTTCGAAGGGAAAGCAAGATACTTTCCAGGAATTTTAGCGATATGTTCTCATGTTTCGCAATCTCAATGATTTGAACGGGCCTGTTGTCTTTTTGGGACGCCAAATAGGTTAATGCCTTTAAGCCGTATTTTGTTTTTTTGGACAGCATAGTGCGAAGATAGGGAAAAACTGAATCAACCAGCATGATCTCGAATACGAAGCAGGCTTTGGGTTTTAAAATCGCTTTTAGACCTACTGGGCATCGAAAACAATACTCGTTTAAATAGGCTTATCCCAATGCCTGGTTTATATCGCCGATAATATCATCGATATGTTCAAGACCGACCGAAATGCGAACCATCCCGTCCGTGATTCCCGTTTCTGCCCTTTCCGCACTCGTAAGTTTGCTATGCGTCGTAGAAGCCGGATGGGTAACGATGCTCCTGGAATCTCCCAAATTTGCCGATAGGGATAATACTTTGATTGCATCAAAAAAGCGCTTTCCCTCAGCGAGTCCGCCGCGAATTTCGAATGCCACCACACAACCTCCGGCCTTCATTTGCTTTTTGGCGATAGCATAGGCTGGGTGCGACTTTAAAAACGGATATTTTACCCATTGCACCTTCGGATGGCCTTCTAAAAACGTGGCCAATTTCAAGGCATTTTCACAGTGTCGATCTACGCGTACGGCCAAGGTTTCCAAGCTTTTTGATAAAATCCAAGCATTAAAGGGCGAAAGTGATGGGCCCGTTATCCTCGAAAAACGGTAAATCGTATCAATAAGTTCGCGACCTCCTACCGTAATACCGGCCAACACCCGTCCCTGTCCATCCATTAATTTCGTGCCTGAATGTATAACCAGATCCGCACCAAATTTTAAAGGTTGCTGTAGATAGGGCGTAGCGAAACAGTTATCTACGATAAAAATCAGGTTGTGCTTTTTTGCGATTGTACCAAGTTTTTCCAAATCAAGCACATCGACGCCTGGATTTGTCGGTGATTCGGCATAAAGGATCTTGGTATTCGGCTGAATTAAATTCTCGATATTTTCTAGGCCATCAATTTTAAAATAGCTGTGTGAAATATTCCATTTCGGAAAGAAATTCATGAACAAACTGTGGGTCGAACCAAAAATATTGCGAGCCGACACTACGTGGTCACCACTGTTCAATAGTGCCGCAAACGTCGAAAACACGGCAGCCATACCGGAAGCAAAGGCAAATCCGTCTTCGGCCCCTTCCATTTGGCACACTTTTTCGATAAATTCCGAGGTATTCGGATTCGCATATCTTGAATAAATAGGACGGTCTTTTTCTTCGGCAAAGGAAGCGCGCATATCTTCGGCATCCTCGAAAACAAAACTAGAGGTAAGGTAGAGCGGAACAGAATGCTCTAAGAACTGTGACCGCTCAATCTGCGTCCGAATCGCGTTGGTTTCAAATTTATTTTTATCGCTCATGATTACTGTTTTTTTGGTTGGTCTGTGGGCAAGCCTGGCATCAACCTTTCTCTGCAATTCTCAAAATATCCCCAAAGACTCCCCTGGCCGTTACCGCGGCACCAGCCCCAGCACCCTGGATAACCAATGGATGTTCGCCATACGACTCGGTATAAATTTCTATGATCGAGTCAGATCCCTTAACCTGTCCCAAAGCACTCTCTTTTGGTACGGATACCAATTTCACATCAAGGATTCCCGTTTCTTTTTGCAGGTCGCCATGTAGGTCTCCGACATAGCGCAGGACATGCCCTGGTTTTTGGTTCTTTTTTATTTCATTGAATGTATCATCGAGCATATCCAAGTTTTCTAAAAAGAAAGGCAAAGGAGCCGAGTGTAAATTCTCCGGGATTAGATTTTGGATATTGATATCCTGGAATTCATTCTTTAAATCCAATTCACGTGCGAGGATCAAGAGCTTGCGGCCGACATCGTTGCCGGATAAATCTTCCCGGGGATCGGGCTCGGTAAAGCCTTTTTTAATCGCATCCTTTAATATCGCGGAAAAAGAGGCGTTTACTTCTGAAAAGGTATTGAAAATATAACTCAATGATCCCGAGAATACGCCTTTTATGCGTGTTATATTCTCCCCGGATAAATGCAATAGTTTTATGGTATCAATTAACGGAAGGCCGGCACCGACATTGGTTTCATACAAATATTGCTTTTGATAATGGGCCAATTCCTCCCGCAGTAATTGATAATAATCAAAGCCCAACGTATTGGCTATTTTGTTCGATGAGACCAGATCAAATCCCTTTTCAACAAACTCGAAATAATTTGAAACAAAATCCTCACTGGCCGTATTATCGACCAAAATTAGATTCTCCAAATGATGTAACTTGGCAAAGGTAATAACGTCTTCAACACGATAAGGCCTTCCTTTTTCTGAAATTGCACTTTTCCATGATTTTGGAATCCCATCTTTGGACAGGAGAATTTTTTTAGAGTTTGCCACAGCAAAAACATTCAGGTCGATGCCCTTTCGTTTTTCAATGCTCTTGCCTGATTTTAGAATTTGGTCGATCAATGTGCCGCCTACATTTCCATGGCCGAATATCGCCACATTAACCTTTTTGCTGATTCCAAAAATTTGACCGTGCATCACGTTTAACGCCTTCTTTAAATCTGATTTATTGAGAACGAGGCTTACATTTTTGCCGGTAACCGTATTATTAAACAATAGGGGCACGATCTGGTTTTTTATAAGGGCATTATAGGGCTTGTGAAACGTACTCAAGTCCTGTCCGACGATCGATATCACCGAAACTTCGTCTACTACTTTGATCAAATTGATATCCTTCGATTGAAAATCACTGTCAAACTCACGTTTTAAGGCAATTCTTGCCCGCTGTGCCTTATCGGCATTTACCACCAAGCCGATCCCGCGTTCAGAAGACCCCTGTGATATGATACTAACGCTGATATTGTTTTCCCCCAGGGCCCTAAAAATTCGTGCATCAACGCCGACCTTGCCAAGGAGTCCCCTCCCCTCTAAATTAATAAGTGAGACATTTTCTATGACCGAAAGCGATTTGATCCCCTCCCGGGTCGTCTTAGCACTGATCAATGTGCCTTCATTATCTTTATTAAATGTATTTAAAATTCGCAGGGGAATGTTCTTTTCTATTAAGGGGATAATGGTCTTTGCATGTAAAATATTGGCGCCAAAACTTGCCAACTCATTGGCTTCGGCATACGACAATTGGGAGATGCGTTTGGCATCGGGAACAAAATCGGGGTTGGCCGTAAAAATACCATCGACATGTGTATAATTTTGAAGTTCCTCAGCATCCAAAAAATTAGCGATCAAAGCCGCTGAATAATTGCTGCCATTGCGACCTAAGGTAGTTGTCTCGTTATCTAAGGTAGCTCCAATAAAACCGGTAATTACGGGCACGGTTTCTGCGCCCAATTGATTGAATACGCGCAGAACATTTTCTTTGGAAATACCTTCCAATACATTGGCATCCCCAAAGGTGTCATCTGTTCTGATTAGCTTTCTAGAATCTATAAACTCTGCTTTTATTCCTTTTCCTATCAATAATTTGGTAAGTAATTTGGCAGATATGATTTCCCCGTATGCCAAGACCTGATCTTTGGTCTTGGCACTATAATCCCCCACCAAAAAAACCCCATCGAATAATTTGACCAAAGCGGCATATTCTTCGCTAAGATTGACATTTTTATAGGTATGCGATTGATATTTTTCGAATTCCCCGAAATCTTTTGAATAATCCTCCCCATGTGCCGCCTTTTCAAGCATCCGCTCCAACTGATCGGTCGCTCTTTCACGTGCCGAAAGAACTACGGCGATTTTCTCGTGATTTTCTACCTTGTCTTTAATGATATCGAGGACATTTGCAAGACCTTCTCCATTGCTAAGCGACTTCCCTCCAAATTTGAGTACTTTTATTTTTTGTGTCTTCTCGCTTTCATTAAAAATAACATCCAGCAGTTTTTGCATCTGCGCAAACTCGATTAAAAAAGCATCGTGACCGTGTAAAGACTGCACTTCGCCATAGGTTACATTGCTATTGGCCTGTGCCAATTGTCGAAATGTTTCCTTATTTTCCTTGGCCGTAAAAAATAGGTCCGAATCAACACCAATGATGTGGATGTTGGTATCACTATTTTGTAATTCAATAAATGCCTTTTCCCCGTTTCGATTGATATCAATGGTTCTTAACAGTTGATTCATCAACTTATAGGCAGACAATTGAAATCGTTCCCTTAATTTTTCACCATGGTGCATCAACCAGCTCTCTACATTGAAGACCTGCAATTCTTCGTTTGTACTCCTTTGAAATCGTTCCTTAAACGATTCCGGTGTTCTATAACATAACATGGCATGCATGCGGGCATCCTGCACCGGATGTTTCGAATTGACCAAAAATTGTTCCTGAATCTGACAATTGGCGATCAACCAGTCGGTCGATTTCCAATCAGAGGCCACCGGTATAAGATGCTCGGTAATTTTTGGGTTTAAAGCGGCCATTTCCCAGGCAATACCTCCTCCCAAGGACCCTCCGATGATCGCAAATAATCGCTTTATTTTAAGGCGTTCAAGACCCATCAAAAAAATATGCGCCACATCACCAGCGACAAAGTCTTTATAATTATCAATTACAAATCCGTCATATCCGTTTCCAGGAATATTAAAGGAAAGCACCGTATATTTTCGGGTATCGATGCATTTGCCTTCCCCGATCAAGGAAGACCACCATCCTTGATCTCCCGTGATATTCGAGTTCCCCGTAAGTGCATGGTTTACCAAAACTATGGGCGCGTTATGAAGCTCCTTCCCGAACAACTGATAAGAAAGCTCTATATCCTGAAGGGTACCATTTAGGGTGGTGAAGTTTTTTAAATGTATATGATGCAGCATACTATAGGGTTATCGATAAGGGCCGACCCATTTTAGAATCGTGTCGGCCCTATTTTTACTAGGCCAAAACCGATTTATCGATGGTAGCAAAGGCGGTTTTTAAGTCTGTCTTTAAATCCTCAAGGTCTTCCAACCCCACTGACAGACGGATCAAATCTTTTGTAACCCCGGTTGCGGCTTGGGCTGCATCATCTAATTGTTGATGTGTCGTACTTGCTGGATGTATGATCAAGGATTTTGTATCCCCAATATTGGCCAGCAAGGAAAAAAGTTTAGTTTCATCGGCTATCTTTTTAGCTGATTCATACCCGCCTTTTACCCCAAAAGTAACGATACTGCTTTGACCTTTGGGCAAATACGCCTCCGCTTGCGCATAGTACTTGCTCGTCTTTAATCCCGGATAATTCACCCATACCACCTCTTTCTGATCTTGTAACCATTTGGCAAGGGCCAAGGCATTTTCGCTATGTTTTTTCATCCGAATTTCCAAGGTCTCCAGACCTTGAATTATCTGAAAGGCATTAAAAGGACTCAAACAGGCACCATGATCGCGCAAGCCTTCCACCCGTACCTTGGCAATAAAAGCAGCTGGTCCCAAGGCCTCATGGTATACTAGCCCATGATATCCGGCGGAAGGTTCGGTAAATTCAGGAAATTTACCATTGGCCCAATTAAAGGTACCTGCATCGATAATGGCACCTCCCAGGGCCGTGCCGTTGCCGTTGATATATTTGGTAAGGGAATGGATTACGATATTGGCGCCATGTTCGATCGGATTCAAAAGTGCTGGACTTGGGACCGTATTATCGACTATAAACGGAATTTTGGCGGCCTTCGCTTCTGCGGAGATGGCCTTTAGATCCAGAACATCCAATTTTGGATTTCCCAAGGATTCTACGAAAATAGCCCGCGTATTTTCCTTTACCGCTTTCCCGAAATTATTGGGGTCATCGGGATCGACGAAGGTTGTCGTAATCCCCAATCGAGGTAGGGTTACACTTAATAAATTATAGGTGCCGCCATATAGGCTATTGGAAGCCACAATGTGATCGCCTGACTTTAAAAGCACCAAAAGTGTCGTATTCAGGGCTGCCGTACCGGATGCGGTAACTACTGAGGCAATGCCTCCTTCCAAGACCGCCAAACGTTGCTCAAGAATATCGTTCGTAGGGTTATTTATCCTCGTA
>JALHST010000100.1 GCA_022865355.1 Maribacter sp.
CCATATTGGTGCGATTTTTAAAATTACGAGCAAGGCAAAGAGCAGCCAGGCCGCATATTGGGACCTTTTCAGCATCCTATTTCTAGACAACGGTTTTTTGTTTTGCATGGGTAAAAAATCGATTTGTATAATTATTCAAAATCAGCCACCTTCAACTGCTTTTCTTGCCAAAAGGCATCCGTTTTAAAGCCGTAAGCCGATGGATGGTACTCCCCGACAAGATCTACATCGGCTTTTTCAGGTACGGGTAAGTCCATTGCCCAATACATACCATTGACCAATAACCGGCGTACCCCTTCACTCAACAGATCGCTTGACGAACCAATGGTCGAGGTGAAGGCCCTGCCCGGTTTTCCTTCGGGCAATTCGTAACTTTTTGTCCAGGCGATGGGCATCATGGGACTGTTTAAGGCCAGTCCGTCTTCATTTTTATCGGCGATCTCCGTATCCGAAGGTTTCATGCCGTAGAAAATATCGGCCTCGTCATATTCCCCTGCCCTGTTCGTTACTTGTCCCAAAATAATGGGTTGGCTATCGCCGGGCAAGGGCAGGCGAACCCCGTAGACATCGGTAGAACCCCAGATATCGATCCGATCGAGGCCGTTGGTGATCGGCTGAGAACTTGCTTCTTTTGAAATCACCCCTCGTGTGCTTTGATTTTTGTGGTTGCCGTGGTGGGCTATCCATTTTTCGCCCAAGACCAATCGCCCAAAACCATCGGTCCATTCTGGTTTATCCCCCGAATACCC
The DNA here is from genome assembly GCA_022865355.1 of Maribacter sp. GTDB lineage: Bacteria > Bacteroidota > Bacteroidia > Flavobacteriales > Flavobacteriaceae > JALHST01. The sequence goes on from JALHST010000100.1 coordinate 750, forward strand.
ATTACCGTAATGCGTAAAACTTAAGATGGAATCCCCCTCAAAATTAAAGGCATGGGTAGCCGTGCGAATGCCTACTACCGGTTTGCCCGCCTTTAGATAGGCATCGATGTAATGCATTTGGTCGTCTGGCAAATCCCGGAAACGCGTGAAGATTACCATAAGGTCTGCTGTTGCCAAAGCATCCAGGCCCGGGATGTTTTTTACATAGTTGGGGTCAATTGTTCCCGGTGCATCGGGATTCTGGGCAAATAACACGGTGCAATTAAAACCTTGTTTGGCCATAATCTTTGCCAACTGCGGTAAGGCTTCTTCCGAACGATACTCTTCATCCCCGGAAATAAAAACGATTCGCTCGGCATGCTGTCCGTTTCCCACAAATGTCAGCCATTCCTTGGGACTATTCTCTTTTTTTTGAACAGCCGACTTCTCTTTATTTTGGCCACAGGCGAGTAAGGAGCATAATAGCAGCAAAAAGAATTTATTTTTCATAATCACACCGTTTTTTTAAAGTACGAAGTTCAAGGTTCAAAATGTCTATTTTCTATTTTCTATTTTCTATTTTCTTTTCTCATAATTCTTTCCTCCTTAAAACTTCGTACTTCCTACTTCGTACGTATCATCCTTTCATTCCGTCTTTGATTAATTTAAATCCTTTCGTATAAATTTCCTCAGCAGGGGAATAATCGCGCCAGACATTGATGGCGTTGGCAAACTCGGGAATTATCGTGCTAAAAGCCTCTATGGTCAACCAGCCATCGTACCTGATCTCTTTTAATGCCTGAAAGACCTTGTCCCAATGTACCTGCCCACTCCCCGGGGTGCCCCGATCGTTCTCGCTGATGTGTACATGTTTTAAATAGGGGGCAATCGTTTTGATAGCGGCCATTTGGCTTTTTTCTTCGATGTGCGCATGGTGGGTATCATACATGGCACCCAAGTTGGGATGGTTTACCTTTTCTGCCAAGGTTCGCAGATCGGCCATGGTATTATAGAGATAACATTCAAAGCGGTTGAGGGCTTCCGGGGCCAACATGATATTGGCCGATGCTGCATATTCTGAGGCTTTTTGTAGCATTTCGATGCTCCATTGGCGCTCTTCCCGCGTAGGGGGTTGCCTGGTAAAATAGGCAAAACTCGAGTGAAAGGGTCCGCAAATTACCTCGACATTGGCAGCAGCGGCCACATCGATCGACCATTTCAGCTTCTCGAGACCGGCTTGACGTATTTTTACATCCGGACTGGCAATATTTTCTTCGGGAGCCAAGCTGGCCACAGCGGTAACGCCCATGCCGATATTTGAAAAATGGTTACCCAATTTTGAATAATGGGGAACCTTCCCTTCCCCCAAAAACAATTCAATTCCGTCATAGCCGGTTTGCTTTAGGGTGTCTATAATAGAAAAATGCTCCTCGGTTACGTGGTTCGTCCAGAGGAGCATGTTCATTCCGATCTTCATGTAAGAATCGTTTTATTTTTAAAGTTCCGTTGCGGGCAAACCACTGTCAGCCACCGCGGCATCGGTTTTCTTTTTACTCTTTACCCAAAACCACAATATGGTGAACAGAACGATCAATATCGCCGGGAATAGTACCATGGTCCCCAAGGTTTCCTGCCCTGCGACCAATTCCAATTCGTCGCCGGTAAGTCCGGCCGCAGCGGCCGTAGCTTTGTCCGTATCGATCCAATGGCCAATAATAGGCTGGAATATCGACGTAGAAAACATCCCTACCGCACCGATTATTGACATTCCCAAAGCACCGCTTCGTGGTACTTTGGCCGCTATAAAACCGATCATGTTCGGCCAGAAATACGCCACGCCCAAGGCGAAAAATATGGCGGCCACATAGGCCATGCTGCCCGTCTGGGTGCTAAACAAGTAGATACCGATGGTTGCTAAAACCGCAGAACCAAGCAGTACCCCGGTTTGATCGAATTTATGTACCATTTCACCCCCAAAATATCTGGCAACCGCCATAAGACCTGTTACCAACGCCAAAATCAACATGGGTTGAGCACCACTTTTCGACAAAATCAAGCCTACCCATTGCTGCGGGCCAAACTCGGTAATCGCCGTCAAGGCCATACAGGCAATCATAAACAGGAACAAGGGTGAAACCATGGCCTTAAAATTTCCGGAAAGTGTGGCAGCCTCCTTTATTTTAGCTTCTGGCCAACGTTGTCCAAAAAATAAATAGGCATAGATCAAGGTAGGAATCATAATGGCCCAAATCTGGGTTTCCCAGCCTATCCCAGCGTCGGTCATAAATTTGGAAACCAGACTCCCGATGACGATCCCCCCTGGGAACCACATATGAAATCGGTTCAACATCTTGCTCATTCTTTCTCCCTGATAGGCGTCGGCGATCATTGGGTTACAGGCAGCTTCGGTACAACCATTGCCCAGACCGATCAACAAGGTAGAAATCAGCAATCCGATATAACTCCCCGAATAAATAGTTAAGATGATCCCGAGGGCATGCGCAAAGAAGGCAAATTGCATAATGGCTTTCCCGCCTACTTTATGGTAGATCAAGCCTCCGATGACCATCGAAATGGGAAAGCCTAAAAACCACATCGAGTTGATAAAGCCAAGTTGCTCGGCATTTAAACTCAATTCCTCGCCCAATTGGGGCAGTATCCCTGCGCGTATACTAAATGACAATGCGGTCGTAATCAAGGCGAAGCAACTACCGTAAAAAAGCCTATTGGCATTTGATGATGCTGTAGTGGTATTTTCCATAGGTTAAAATGTTTTGAAAATTGTTGGTTGTTAGTTGTTGAATGTCGAACTTATAAAAAGCGGTTCGAAATACACGTAAAAGTTCGACTTTTTTTTAAACTTTTCATAATTATTTTGTTAAAGTGAAGAATGGTCCGTAAAAAATGATTCGTTTAATTCCTTAAAAAGTTTTCGTTCACTTGATTTTTGGCTAATTTAGGAGAGCCAACTACAACAATTTATTGACTGATATATCATAAATTTCAAGACCCATGCAAAAAAACAACTATCCCAAGCTCCATAATGCCTCGTGGCCCGGAGTAGTGGGGAAAGGGCCCGATTCGGAACCCCCCATTGACATTGATACCATGATCGAACTTACAGCGAACGCTGAAGTCAACGGCGTGAAGTTCGATGGCTTTGATCTTTTTCTGGCCGATCCCCATATGGATATCGATTCGAATGAGGACGGGATAAAAAAGATGGTCGACAAGGCCCGATCTAAAAATTTGGAAATCGGAAGTTTGGTCGCACCGATTTGGGCAGGAACCGGTGGGGGTTCGGCCATGGGATCAAAGGAAGACCGCAAGCGGTTTGTCACCCAGGTACAAAAAGCCTGTAAAATCGGCAAAAGATTTCGTGACTTGGGAATACGACCCCATGGAGTCGTACGTATTGATTCGTCGGTGGATCCCGAAAGTTGGGCCAAAGATCCCGTGGCCAATACCAAATTGATCGCGCAGACCTTTCGCGAAGCCTGCGATGTGGCCGCCGATTATGGGGAATCATTGGCCGCCGAAGGCGAAATATGCTGGGGCGGGATGCACGGATGGAAAACCATGTTGCATACTTTGGAAGCGGTGGACCGACCCAACATGGGTTTTCAGGCCGATATGGCCCATACCTTATTATATCTCTTGGGCTATAACAAGCCCGATGAACGCATCTTACCCAAAGATTTTGATTGGAATGATCGCGCCACACTGACCGCAGGGTTACGAACCTTGACCGCGGCCCTGCGCCCTTGGACCATCGACTTTCATGTGGCCCAAAACGATGGGACCGTATTCGGCGCCGGCTCCCATGATAAAACAGGTAGGCATTGTCAGGCCTCCGATCCCAAAGGAAAATTGGATATTGCCGTTGATGCCGGTCACTGGCTACGGGACGAGAACGGCATCCTGACCAAAAAGTTACGACATATTTGCTGGGACGGCTGTATGTTTCCGAATGAAGTCATGATGCGGCCCAAAACGTGGAACGATGTGTTGGGCGCCATGATCAAAGTGCGGGAGCTGCACGGCTGGTATGAATAAGTGAACAGTAAGCAGTGAACAGTAAACAGTGGACAGTAAGCAGTAAGCAGTAAGCAGTGGACAGTAAGCAGTGAACAGTAGAAAGTAAGCAATGAACACTTTGCAGCATCGTCTTCACGAGGAGCGGTAGCGACGTGGTGATCTGTTTCTTTAAGACATTGATTTAGGAGATTACTTCCCCCGATAACACGGGGTCGTAATGACGTGTTAACGACGGGCAGTGAACACTTAACAATAAACCATGAACAGTGAACAGAATGCAGTACATATCCTCCGAAGCTTTAGTGAAGGAGGGGGCAGTGGGCAGTGAATAATTAACAATGAATAATTAGCAACCAACTAGATAATGTCAGATAAGAAACAACTAAGAATCGGATTGATCGGGTACGGATTTATGGGCCGCACCCATACCAATGCCTATAAAAGGGTCAATGATTTTTTCCCCGATGTAACCTATCGCCCGGTCTTAAAAGTGGTTTGTGCCAGAAATGAGGAACGGGTAAAAGCCTTTGCCGAGCAATGGGGCTTTGAATCGTTTGAAACCGATTGGAGAAAGGTAATCGCCCGTGATGATATCGATGCCATAGACATCTGCACCCCGAACAACGTACATGCAGAAATCGCAATCGCCGCCGCCATGGCAGGAAAAATGATCTTGTGCGAAAAACCCTTGGCGCGAACCGTCGCCGAGGGGCAACTTATGGTCGATGCCGTAGAAAAGAGCAAAGTAAAAAATACGGTCTATTACAATTATCGTCGGCTACCCGCGGTCACCTTGGCCAAGCGATTGATAGATGCCGGAAAGTTGGGCAAGATATTCCACTATCGCGCCAACTTCTTGCAGGATTGGACGATCAGCCCCGAACTTCCCCAAG
>JALHST010000101.1 GCA_022865355.1 Maribacter sp.
AAGGTTGCTGCCGATTGGTACCAAAATGTCTTGGGCCTTAAAAAATATCAACTACCCGAATGGGGGGACTATCCGATTTTTATGCTGGCCAAAAAATCAGGGGTCGCCCTCTTCCCAGCAAATACTTCCGATACTAAAATTGATGTGAAGTCGAAAAACGTAAAAATTGACCATTTTGCTTTTAACGTGACCGAAGAAAATTTTGAACGGGCAAAAAAATGGTATGCTGAATTGAATTTGAAATTCCAGATCACAGACCACCATTATTTTAAATCAATTTATATCAAAGACCCAGATGGCCATACGGTCGAATTGACAACCATCCAAGTGAATGAAAGAGATTTTTATGATCAATAATATCTACCATTATTACTAGAGCGGGATATTGCCAAACCGCTATGCCGAATTTGAAATAAAATTAGCTCAAGAAATTTTGAAGACTAAATATGAACAAAGATCGGAGAAAGATTTATTTAATCAGTTTCGGGCACATCCTTACACTGTATCGAGATACGCAAGCACGTTCTTTTCGATTCTACTCAGAAGGTGGGTGGTATCGGCCTTGATAAATTTCTCACCGGTAATATTTTCGTAGAGTTCGATGTAGCGTTCCGAGACCGTTTCAATATAGGCATCCGACATTTCAGGGACCTGCTGCCCGGCCAAGCCTTGAAAACCCTTGCTGATCAACCATTGTCGCACGAATTCCTTGGAAAGCTGTTTTTGTGCCTCCCCCCTATCTTGTCGCTCTTCGTAGCCTTCGGCATAAAAATATCGGGAAGAATCAGGGGTATGTATTTCGTCGATCAAGACAATTTTGCCTGCGGCCGTCTTGCCAAATTCATATTTGGTATCCACTAAAATCAGGCCCCGTTCTTTCGCGATCTTCGAACCTCTGGCAAACAAATCCGAGGTATATTTTTCAAGGATTTCATAGTCCTCCTTCGAAACGATTTTTCTTTGTAAAATGGCTTCCTTCGAAATATCCTCATCATGATCGCCCATTTCGGCCTTCGTAGCCGGGGTGATAATGGGTTCGGGGAATTTATCATTCTCCTTCATCCCTTCGGGCATACGAACCCCACAAAGTACCCGCTTGCCCAATTTGTATTCCCTGGCGGCGTGACCCGATAAATACCCGCGGATGACCATTTCGACCTTAAAAGGTTCACAGCGATGGCCTATGGCAACATTGGGGTCAGGAGTAGCTATTAGCCAGTTGGGAACAATATCTTGGGTAGCCAACATCATCTTGGTGGCTATCTGATTGAGAATTTGACCTTTATACGGAATTCCTTTGGGCATTACGACATCAAATGCCGACAGCCTATCGGTGGCGACCATGATAAGAATATCATTCTGTAAGGAATACACTTCACGTACCTTCCCTTTATAGACGTTACGTTGTCCGGGAAAATTGAAATTTGTGTCCATGATGGTCGCACTCATAGCTTCTTTAGGTGTTGCTGGGCTACCGTCCTGAAGGCAGGTCGCTAGCTTTTTATTTAGGGTAAAATGCTATAAAATCGAATATACGCTGCCAGACCCGTCATTCAAATGGCTCGACTAACAATCATTAGTTCTGATGTTCAATATTCTTGTAGGCGTCGATGACTTTTTTTACTAATTTATGTCGAATGACATCTTTATCGTCCAGATAAATCATTTCAATCCCATCAATATCTTTTAAGATCAACAAAGCCTCTTTTAATCCTGAAATGACCCGTCTCGGCAAATCTATTTGTCCCGGATCCCCCGTTATGATAAACTTGGCACTTTTTCCCATACGCGTTAGGAACATTTTCATTTGGGCATGGGTCGTATTCTGTGCCTCATCTAAAATGACGAAGGCATGGTCCAACGTCCTACCTCTCATAAAGGCCAACGGGGCAATCTGAATGGTACCGTTCTCAATATATTGCGCCAATTTTTCTGTAGGGATCATATCCCTCAGGGCATCATACAAGGGTTGCATATAGGGATCGAGCTTTTCTTTTAGGTCCCCAGGCAAAAAGCCTAAATTTTCGCCAGCCTCGACTGCGGGCCTGGTTAAAATAATTCGCTTTACCTGCTTCTCTTTCAGTGCTTTAACGGCCAAAGCTACGCCTGTGTACGTTTTACCTGTTCCAGCGGGACCAATGGCAAAAACCATGTCGTTTGTCTTGGCGGCATCGACCAGTTTTCGCTGATTGACGGTTTGTGCCTTGATAAGTTTTCCACTAACCCCGTGTACCAGAACATCCCCACTATTTTCTGAGGATTGATATTCATCACTGGTATTGCTCGCAAGTACCCGCTCGATGACATTTTCGTTGAGGGTATTATATTTCGCAAAATGGGCCGTCAGCATATCAAAACGACGATCGAACTCCTCAAGCAGTTCTTCATCGCCATAGGCCATTATTTTGTTTCCCCTCGCGACAATTTTTAACTTTGGGAAGTATTTTTTTAGTACGTCGATATTTTCATTCTGCTGCCCAAAAAAATCTCTGGGACTGATTTCGGAAAGTTCTAGGATAAGTTCGTTCAAAGAATAGCTATTAATATTTGTGCCCGAAAAAGATAAATTTCACTAGGCTGTTTTTTTGTTTAATTTTGTCCAACAAACTTAAGTAAAAAATCAGTTTGCCTAACCAAAAACATATCAACATTGCTGCATGGCAATTATTACGCTAACAACAGATTTTGGGCTTAAGGACCATTTTGTAGGCGCTTTGAAAGGTAGTATTTATAAAGAGTTGGCCGATGCCAAAATTGTTGATATATCACATAATATAAGTCCATTCAATATTCAGGAATGCGCTTATATCCTCGGTAACTCCTATAATAATTTTCCACAAGGCACCATACATGTGGTAGGGGTTGATTCAGAACCCACCCCTGAGAATAGACATATTGCGGTATTGGTCGATGGCCATTACTTCATTAGCGCCAATAATGGGGTCATTGGTCTGATCACCTCCGAGATACAACCCGAAAAAGTAGTAGAAATAAATCTCCCGAACCCCACGGGATCCTTTCCCATGATGAATGTTTTTGTTCAAGTGGCTTGTCATATCGCGCGCGGAGGAACGCTAGAGGTCGTTGGTAAACCTTTTAGTGAATTGAAGGATTTAAGGGGATTTGCACCGACCGTGACCGACAATGGCAATAAAATAATCGGAAATATAATTTATATTGACAACTACGGTAATGTGGTAACCAACATTCACAAAAATTTCTTCGAGGCGTATCGTAAAGGCCGAGAATTTGAACTCAATGCGCGAACGACTAAAATTACCCAACTTTTCACAAAATATAGTGACATCATAAATTTTGATTTGGACAAAAGTAAGCGCAAAGGCGCCGGGGATCTCTTGGCGCTTTTCAACTCGTCCGACTATCTGGAATTGGCTATTTATAAAAGCGACCTGAATACGGTCGGCGGTGCCTCTACGCTCTTGGGATTGGATTATCGCGATACGATTACTATAAATTTTAAATAAAAACCGTCGAAAACTATGATAAAAAATAATGGTAGTTTTACGCCTTTAAAGAAATAGTTTTCGATGCTGGCCATATTTAAACGTGAAATACAATCTTTCTTCAGTTCACCTATCGGTTATTTGGTCATTGGGCTCTTCTTGTTGCTAAACGGACTTTTCCTTTGGTTTTTAAAAGGAACGTTCAATATTTTTGATTATGGTTTCGCCGATTTGAGCAATTTTTTCTTTTTAGCTCCCTGGGTATTTCTCTTTCTCCTCCCGGCAATCACGATGAAAAGTTTTTCAGAGGAGAAAAAAATGGGAACCCTTGAGCTATTATTAATAAAGCCGGTTTCGCTATGGCAACTCGTTTGGGGCAAATTCCTGGGTTCCTTCTTTGTTGCATTAGTTGCCTTGATACCGACCGCACTTTATGTATATACCCTATATTGCCTAGGTACAACCGTTGGGAATTTAGACATGGGGCTTGTATGGGGCTCTTATTTCGGAATTACCTTCTTGATCGCCTGCTACACTTCCATCGGATTATTTGCATCCACCCTGTCGGAAAACCAGATCATTGCCTTTATTGGCGCCCGGGTATTGTGTTTTTTAATGTACTATGGTTTTGATGCCATGTCCATGAGCTTTGACGACGGTTCTGTTTCCATTTTAATCCGAGATATTGGCATGAATTCCCATTTTGAACATATCGCCCTGGGGATTCTCGATACCCGGGATCTGATATATTTTATAAGCCTTGCGTTCTTTTTTATTTATTTGACCGTGCTGCAACTTAAAAACGGGAATCGGACATGAAAAAGGGAATGGTATCCATAATCAAAGCACTAATACTGCTGATATTGATAAATGTCTTGGCAACTTTTCTGCACAAGCGTTTTGATATGACCGAAGACCATAGGTATACCCTTTCCCAGGCTGCTCTCAATACCGTCGCGAAATTTAATACCCCAGTAATCATCGACGTGCTTTTAGATGGCAACCTGCCGCAGGAATTCAGCAAGCTAAAGACCGAAACGCGGCTGATATTGGATGAATTTCAGGCAAAAAACAAAAACATAAAATTCAATTTTATAGATCCATTGGAAGGTGTCGAACAAATCGATGGCGCCATCACCGATCTACAGTCGTTGGGCCTGACCCCTACCCGCATTACAGTGGAAGACGAGAGCAAAGTATCACAGGAAATTGTTTTTCCATGGGCTATGGTCAACTTTAACAATACGACCGTAAAAGTGCCTTTGCTAAAGAACCGACTCGGGGCAACCACCGAAGAACGCGTGAACAACTCGGTTCAAGGTCTTGAATATGCCTTTGCAGATGCATTCACCAAACTGGGTATGAAGGTTAAAAAACGAATTGCAGTTATAAAGGGGAATGGGGAATTAGACGATAGGTATCTGGCGGATATGCTTACCACACTCCGCGAATATTACAATATTGGGGCAATCACTTTAGACTCGGTCGCCACCAATCCCCAAAAAGTATTAGATCAATTGGAAGGTTTTGACTTGGCACTCATCGCAAAGCCAACAACCCCATTCACCGATGCCGAAAAGTACGTGATGGACCAATATATCATGAACGGCGGTACATCGGTTTGGTTGATAGACCAGGTCAACATCGAATTAGACAGTCTTTTTAATGAAAAAGGCAGTGCGATGGCATTTCCGATGGAACTCAACCTCAATGATTTTTTCTTTAAATACGGCATCCGTATCAATCCAACTTTGATAACAGATATGTATTTCACGCAGATTGTCTTGGCGACCGGTGAAGGCAATAGCTCCGAATATAATCCGGTACCTTGGTTGTACAACCCCATGGTGTTTTCCAAAAATAATCACCCGATAAATAATAACCTGGAAGCTATCCGCTTTCAGTTTGCCAGCTCAATTGATACATTAAAGAATAAAAATAAAAAAACCATTCTGCTTCAAAGCTCCCCCCTTTCAAAAATCGAGGGGACACCAAAACAGATCAGTCTCGATATCATCAATACACCCCCAAAGAAAGAAATGTTCAACCATGGCAATCAACCCATGGCCGTCTTGATCGAAGGGGAATTCAATTCGGCCTATGCCAACCGTATAAAACCGATTAAAATCCTAAAAAATCTTGATAAGGGGAAACCTAACAAAATGTTGGTCGTTGCCGATGGGGATATAATCAAGAACCAAATACGCAATAATCGACCTTTGGAATTGGGCTACGATAAATGGACGAATAATTTTTACGGTAATAAGGAATTCCTATTAAATGCGATCAATTACCTTTTGGATGACGCCGGACTTATAAACATTCGCGCCAAGCAAGTGCGTATTCCTTTTTTGGATACCGATAAGATTAGTAAGGAAAAAACCCAATGGCAGTTAATAAATATAGGTCTGCCGTTATTTCTGACCTTGGCTATGGGCTTACTATTCAACTATTTTCGAAAACGGAAATACGGTAGGTAACTGTTAATAAGTTTGTTTCGGTAAAAAGGACAATTAAAATATCTTTGTTTGATTGCGAAAGCCAGATTTTATTAAGGGATGTGCCTTTTAACGCTATCGTACATCATCTTAATTACACAAATTATACGAGGTCAAAAAAACCTTCAATGCCAGCACATATATAGAATTTCGACAAGATGTTTCATGAATTCATTTAAAAAATGAGTAAGCTTGATAAATACATACATCTGCCAGCATGTATAATTAAATTTAATACAAGAAAACATAATTAGAGCATGAAGTTTATCGTTTCCAGTACATACTTATTGAAACAATTACAAGTTTTAGGAGGGGTCATTAACAACAGCAATACCTTGCCGATTTTGGATAATTTTTTGTTCGATCTGAAAAAAGGCAAACTCATGGTTTCTGCATCAGATCTTGAGACCACCATGAGCACTGAACTCAAGGTCGATTCAAAAGACGAGGGGGTCATCGCCGTGCCCGCTAGATTACTTTTGGAGACCTTGAAGACCTTTCCGGAACAACCTCTGACCTTTGTGGTAGAAGACAATAATACGGTTGAGATAAGCTCGAACTATGGTAAATATGCCTTGGCATATGCAGACGGTACCGAATTCCCAAAAGCGGTCGAATTGGCGAATCCAAGTTCTACCACCATATTGGGCGATATTTTGGCGACCGCGATCAATAAGACCATCTTCGCTGCAGGTAATGATGATTTGAGACCGGTCATGAGCGGGGTATTTTTTCAGTTCTCCCCAGAAAATCTAACTTTTGTGGCTACCGATGCGCACAAACTGGTGAAGTACCAACGCACCGATGTCACCGCCACCCAGGTGGCCGAATTTATCATGCCCAAAAAACCTTTGACTTTGCTCAAAAGTATATTGGCAGGCAGCGAGTCGGATGTAACCATCGAATATAATGATAGCAATGCCAAATTCAGTTTTGACAATTCTGAGTTGATTTGCAGGTTGATCGATGGAAAATACCCCAACTACGAAGCGGTCATCCCAAAAGAAAATCCAAATAAACTGTCGATTTCCAGAAACCAGTTTCTAAGTTCGGTCAAAAGGGTCTCCATTTTCTCTAATAAAACCACCCACCAAATACGATTAAAAATTGCAGGTGCAGAATTAAATATTTCCGCTGAGGATATCGATTACAGCAACAAAGCCGAGGAGCGGTTGACTTGTTCGTACCAAGGCGATGATATGCAAATTGGTTTTAATTCCCGGTTCTTGACCGAAATGTTGAACAATTTGAATTCAGAAGAAGTCGCTTTGGAAATGAGCCTTCCCAATCGTGCCGGAATACTAACCCCTTTGGATGGTCTTGATTCTGGCGAACACGTGGTCATGTTGGTGATGCCCGTAATGTTAAACAATTGAAAGTAGCTATTTATAATTAAAACGGCCCCGATAGAATTTATCGGGGCCGTTTATTTTTCAAACCGTTTTTTAAGAAATAAACCGAATGGTCATAACATAGCTCGGCGATTCGCCATTCGACGCGCGAACGGCATTTACGATAGGCATAACGAAACTTAGGATTCCCACAAAGATCAAGGTCAATATCCCTAGGCCCAACAATAGAATGGCCGGGATGCTTAAGATTGCAAATAAGATCATACTTAATTGAAAATTCACAATGGCCTTACCGTGTTCGTCCATGCCTTCCACACTATTTTTATTGGTCAACCATAGGACCAACGGAACAATGAGACCGCCGCAACCCGTAACGTAGTTTAGCAGTTGCGATAAATGGGTCAATACCAATAATTGATTGTCGGTGCGTAATGAGGTGTCTTGATTGATGATTTCCATTTTTTGATTGTTTAAAGGGTTTTACCATGAATTAGACGCATTGCAGAGATTTTTGTTACGATCTTCCCTTAAATATTCCGGAGGTTATTGACTATTGTTTCCTCTCCAATTTTGCCAATTTTTCCTTATCCTTAAGAACATCCAACCTCATTTTGTCGATTTTCTGACTCATCTCTATAATATCAACTGGGGAGAGTTTCCCTTTTATTTTGTCTTTGGCAAACTTCGCCTCCATTTTGACGATTTTACGCTCATTTTTGTCAATTGACTTTCTTTTTTTAGTGATTGACTTGGCCAATTGCTCTCTTTTCTTGATTTCCTTTTCAGCCCTTTTTTCTGACTTTTCTGCCTTTTTTAATTCTTTATCGGCATTCTTTTGGGCTTTTAACTGTGCACTTAATTGATCTGCCTCTTGCATGGAAGCCTCACTTGCAGTCGGAGAATCCCGCACTTGAACGGCTTCCTGGGCATAGGATGCCACACCAAAAAACAATAGTATAGAAAGGGTAATAAGTAATCTGATCATAGTAATTTATTTATTTTAAATTAACTATCGAAGATATGAAATGTGCAGCATATCCTCTATGGTTTCAATCATTTTCTAAATGCCCTGCCAGTCGTAATTTATGACCTTCCTCTGCCCTTTTTAGCTACTTTTGTATAGAAATCGAGCAATGATACAGAATGATACCATAATTGCCTTGGCAACGCCTTCGGGTGCCGGTGCCATTGCCATAATCAGGCTATCGGGCGCTGCGGCTGTTACCCTGGCCAGTCGCTTCTATACCTCGGGCGGCAGCAAGGCGCTCTCCGAACAAAAAAGTCATACGGTACATTTAGGGAATTTGGTCGATGGGGAGAAGATGCTCGATGAGGCGCTGTTTACCATTTTCAAAGGCCCTCATTCCTATACCGGCGAAGACGTAGTCGAGATTTCATGTCATGGTTCCCCCTATATTCAACAACAGATCATACAATTATTTCTTAGGAATGGTTGCCGAATGGCCGAGGCTGGGGAATTTACGTTACGGGCCTTCTTGAACGGAAAATTTGATTTAAGTCAGGCCGAAGCAGTGGCCGATCTCATTGCAGCCGAAAATGCAGCAAGCCATCAAATCGCCTTACAACAAATGCGAGGCGGCTTTAGTAATGAAATTAAAAGACTGCGCGATGAACTCTTACAGTTTGCTTCCTTGATCGAGCTCGAACTTGATTTTGCCGAAGAAGATGTAGCGTTTGCGGATCGGGAGCAATTTCGGGAATATTTAACAAAAATACAGGATGTTCTCAAGCGGCTTATCGGTTCGTTTGCTGTCGGAAATGTAATTAAAAATGGCATTCCAGTGGCCATCGTAGGGGAGCCCAACGTTGGCAAGTCTACCCTCTTAAACGCCTTATTAAATGAAGAACGGGCCATTGTCTCTGAAATTGCCGGGACTACCAGGGATACCATTGAGGATGAAATAACCATTGGGGGCATCGGATTTCGGTTTATTGATACGGCTGGGATCCGCGATACCCAAGATGTCATTGAAGGTATGGGCATTCAAAGGACCTTTATGAAAATCGAGAAGGCGCAGGTAGTGCTTTATTTGGTCGATGGTGAAGTCTTGATACGGCAAGGAAAGGAAATCGAAAGATTAAAGGGAGAATTAGATAAAATTCAGAAAAAATTTCCAAATAAGATGCTTATTACCTTGGTCAATAAGATTGATAGCCTAACTATCGAACAGCAAAATAGCATCAAGAAGCATTTTGAAGCGGCGCATTTAATAGCTGCCAAATCAGGTTTTGGCATCGAAGAACTTAAAACGATCCTTTTGGAATTCGTCAATTTGGGGACCCTCAATTCAAGGGGGGCGATTGTTTCGAATACAAGGCATTACGATGCATTATTAAAAGCCTTGGAAGCGATTGAACATGTTCGGACCGGGATGAACGAGGACCTCTCGGGCGACCTATTGGCCATAGACGTGAAAGATGCCTTGTACCATCTGGGTGAGATTACGGGGGAGGTCACCAATGATGAGCTGTTGGGTAATATTTTTGCGAACTTCTGCATCGGAAAATGAATCATCAAAACGCGAAGGTGTGGTGCTCCATTTATAATTAAATCTATTTTTGAATAG
>JALHST010000102.1 GCA_022865355.1 Maribacter sp.
AATGAGATGTTGCAGGAAGCGAAGAAAGAAGGTGCAGTTTTCGCAGGGCTGGCGCGTGATAATTCAGATGGACCTTCTGCCCCCAACGGGGGTGATCTGGGGTATTTTCAACAGGGAATCATGGTTCCAAAATTTAATGATTTTGCTTTCGGAAATCCAGTCGGCTCCATTGGTCTTGTTGAAACCGATTTTGGTTTTCATGTAATTAAAATAGATGACAAACAAGATGTCGTACAAATCGCAACCTTAGCCCGGGAAATTGAACCATCTGAAGAGACGACCAATAAAATATTTACCGATGCTACCAAATTCGAGATGGAATCTACTTCATCAGAGGGGTCTTTTGCCGAATTGGCCAAAAAAAGCGATTATGCAGTGATGCCTGTGAATAAAATAAAAGCTTTGGATGAAAACCTTCCGGGACTTGGATCGCAGCGCGGTATCGTACAATGGGCTTTTAACCCGGATACCGAAGTAGGGGATATAAAGCGGTTTAATGTAAATAATGGATATGCCATAGTGCAATTGACCGGAATGTATAAAGAAGGTCTCATGTCTGTTGAGGATGCTTCAATCGCGGTACTTCCAAAACTGCGTAAGGAGCGAAAAGCCGCAATAATAATAAGTGCCAACCAAGGTAAAAACATGGATGTTATCTCAAAAGACAATGCCGTTACTCCTAATACCGCGACCGCCTTGACTGTAAAATCGCCTACCATTCCTGGTGCCGGAAATGAACCTGCCGTTTTAGGTACGGCCTATACCTTACCGGAAGGTGGTACCTCGGGTCTCATAGAAGGCCAAACAGGCATCTATATGGTAACGGTCACCAAAAAGGTGAATGCGCCTACTTTGGAAAATTATAGCACCTATGCAAATGCCATCCAAGCGGCCAATGCAGGTAAAGTCAATACCGATGTGTATAATGCCTTGAAGGAGGCAGCAAAAATAGAGGACAAAAGAGCCTCCTTTTATTAAATGGCCTACTGAAGGGCTTCTTCGTAGGGCCCTGCGATTATTTTTTCCTAGATAAAATCATTTCTGAATAGGGTATGACAGTCTCATACCCTTTTTTTTTGAAGTAGCGGTAACAATTTGTATCACCTGTGGCCATAACGAAGTCCCCGCCCCACGCACCTAAGCTCTTTATCGCTCCAGGATAATCAGAAAATAGATCTTCTTTTACTGTAGGAATCTGTAGTATTTCCGAAAGTAACTTTTCGTGCATCTCAATCTGTTCAACAAAAGTTTCTAAATTCTCGACGAAACTCATTTGACCTGAAATTTTCGAAATTCGCGCTACAAGTTGGGCACGATCAAACTTTAGTTTACGATACCGCGTGATACCTTCTAGGCTATTTTGTTTTTTGTTCAAATAGACAAAATAGAGATGATTCTCGAAGGTCGGCATAAAATCGATTTCCTGTACATGAGGTATACCATTTTTTAAGTGAAACAAAATAGGAAGATTGTGGTTGGCGCATGCGATATCATAGCCACTTCCACCAAAGGAATTTCGAAGTAAGATATAGGCATCGACATTTGCCCATTGCGCAATGTTGTTAATCAAGGTGGAAGAGGAGCCTAAGCCCCAATTTCTCGGGAACGTCAACTTGGTTTCAATTTCAAAACCGTCACGTCCGTTTAAAAATGTAGGATTCAGTCTTTGGGCCTCAAAAAGTATCGTACGAAGTGTATTCCTTGGTGTCGATGCCTCGCTTTTTTGAATTCCTGAAAATTCACTTAGCGCGAAGGTGGTTTCGAACCAAATCGTACCATGCTCATCAAAACTTTTCCATACCAAAGTTGACGGCATCGTTTTTTTTACCTTTAAAAATTGTCCGTAAGTGGTCGGTAGTGCAAGACTTAAGGCGCCATCAAGTACTACATATTCGCCGGTCAGCAGCAGTTTTCCATTACTGTAGAATTGCCTTTCCATCAATTGCTTTTCAGCTTTTCATACGCTTTTACGACTTCACTATGGGTTGCCGTGTGCTTCCTAAAATAGTCTATTAAGGTTACCTTTTCATCTTCGGTAGCTCCCAGTTGATTGAGAATGTTCAATAGATGCATTTTCATATGACCTTCTTGGATTCCGGTTGTTACCAGCGAGCGTACGGCGGCAAAATTTTGTGCCAGCCCCGCGACGGCAACTATTTGCATCAATTCTTTGGCGGAAGGCTTTTGCAAAATGTCAAGCGCCAGCTCGACCAAGGGGTGAAGACTTGTCAGTCCGCCTACGGTTCCCAAGGCCAAAGGAACTTCAAGCCAGAATTTAAAGATGCCGTCTTCAATTTGTGCATGGGTAAGACTTGTATACGATCCGTCTTTGGCAGCATAGGCATGAACACAGGCTTCAACGGCCCTAAAGTCGTTTCCGGTGGCCAATACTACCGCATCTATTCCGTTCATAATGCCCTTGTTGTGTGTTACCGCCCTGTGGGGTTCCACCTTTGCAATTTGTAGGGCCCTGACCATTTTGTCTGCAAACTCGATGGGGGATATGCCTTCGTCTACTTTAAGATCTTGGACAGGGCACTGCACCTCGGCCCGCACTAAGCAATTTGGGACGTAATTGCTAAGGATGCTCATAACGATTTCAATATCTCTTTCCTCTTTATTGAATGGCTCAAACACCTGTGCTTCCTCCCTAAAGGTTTTGGCGAAAAGTTCAAGGCACGAATTTATAAAATTGGCGCCCATGGCATCAGCGGTCTCAAACGTGCAGTGCAGTTGATAGTAGTTTTCAAGGCCGCCCGTTTTGTCGCGAAGTTCGATGTTCGTAATCCCACCCCCTCTTTTCTCCATATTCTTGGTAATGGATGCCGTATTTGAGATTAACAGGGGTTTCACCTGTTCAAAATAGGCAGTCAGTTTTTTGGAATTTCCTTTAAATATAAAATGTACTTGCCCAATTTTTTCGGTGCCTAATACCCGGGTCTTAAAACCGCCTCGGTTGAGCCAAAATTTCGCCGCTTTACTCGCGGCGGCAATTACCGAGCTTTCTTCAATCGCCATGGGGATGGCGTATAACTTTTCGTTTATTAAAAAGTTGGGGGCTATCCCCAAGGGCAAGTAGTAGTTTGAAATCGTATTTTCAATAAACTCATCGTGCAATTTTTGCAATTCCTCGTCCGAGTTTAAATACCTTTTTAAAACTTTTTTTGTGATTTTGGGGTCGATGGTATAGTTGGTGGCTATCCAATCTATTTTCTCATTCTTGGTCAGTTTGGAGAATCCTTCGATAGGAACGGTCATACGAGGTCTATTTCAAAGTAAAGATACGAATAAAGCAAATAAAGGTACCTATATGCCTTAGGGTTCGGCATATAACCCCTTTTAACATCGAAACTTTATATTCTTAGCAAAATTATCACTAAACTTGAAAGTTTTAATTCAAATTTTAAGTGATCTATGCGAAAAACGTTTGTTGCATTGCTTTTTCTCATTGGCTTCTTGGGGTCAATGGTGGCCCAACAAAAAAAAATTACCGATGAAGATATTTATCAAGACACATTTAGGACCGAAGGCTTGGATGCCCTTCGTTCGCTTAAGAATGGCAAACAGTACACCTTGTTAAATTTCGATAGGGATAGTGGTACTTCTTCCATAGATACGTATGATTATATAACCCAACAGAAGGTGGGAACGAAGGTTGCTTCACAAGATCTTGTGGATATTCCTTACTTTTCGTCCTACGAATTTAATGATGACGAATCAAAGATATTGTTGGCCAAAGAGGTAGAATCGATTTTTCGTAGATCTACCTTGGGCATTTTCTATGTGTACGACATCGCTTCAAAAAACCTCGTAAAAATCTCCGACGCCAAAATTCAAGAGCCTGTG
Organism: Maribacter sp.; assembly: GCA_022865355.1. GTDB lineage: Bacteria > Bacteroidota > Bacteroidia > Flavobacteriales > Flavobacteriaceae > JALHST01. The sequence continues at coordinate 3,847 of JALHST010000102.1, forward strand.
CTATCCCCAAATGGGAAACAAGTGGCATATGCCAGGGACAACAATTTATATATTTTTGACATAAACACAAAAAGCACCAAACAAATCACTAACGACGGTATAAAAAATCAAATCATCAATGGCATAACCGATTGGGTCTATGAAGAGGAATTTGCATTTGTAAGGGCCTTTGATTGGAATTCCGATGGCACCAAAATCGCTTTTCTCCGCTTCGATGAGACCGATGTCCCAGAATTTTCGATGGATATTTATGGGACCGGACTTTACCAACAGCCTTATGTCTTTAAATACCCGAAAGCCGGTGAAAATAATTCGGTGGTTACGCTGCATATGTACGATTTAAAGGCAGGTACTACTGCTTCGGTCGATTTGGGCGATGCCTATTACATTCCGCGTATAAAATGGATGAACGACCCAAAGTATCTCAGTGTGCAGACCTTGAATCGCCACCAGAATAAACTACAACTATTTTCAGTAAATGCCCTGGATGATTCGGTTTCGCTATTATTAGAGGAAGTAGACGCTGCCTATGTCGATATTACGGATAACCTTAACTTCCTGGCCGATGATAGTTTTATTTGGACCAGTGAAAAAGATGGCTACAATCATATTTATTTATATAACTCGGAAGGCAAATTAATGAATCAGGTGACGAAAGGCCCTTGGGAAGTAACCAATTATTACGGCTATGATCAGAAAAGGGATAAAGTCTATTACCAATCTACCGAGAATGGCTCTATCAACCGGGGTGTTTACAGTATAGATAGCAAGGGCCGACATAAGAAAAGCCTGGCCGCTACACCAGGAACGAACAGTGCCGACTTTAGTGCTGATTTCACCTATTTTATAAATGCTTATTCGAGTGCTACGACCCCATATCAATATGCACTGCATAGCGCAGAGGATGGTAAGAAGTTAAAAGACATCAAGGATAATAAGGCGTTGCTGAACAAATTGGAAGGATATGAAATCAGCCCCAAAGAGTTTTCGACCCTGTCGATCAATGGCAACGAGCTGAATATGTATATGATCAAGCCAAAAGATTTCGATCCTACTAAAAAATATCCACTTTTTATGTACCAATATAGTGGCCCAGGCTCTCAAAACGTCAATAATACTTGGATGGGCGCCAATGATTATTGGCATCAGCTTTTGGCTTCCGAAGGCTATGTGATTGCTTGCGTCGATGGCCGCGGGACCGGTTTTAAAGGACGCGATTTTAAAAAGGTGACCCAATTAGAACTCGGGAAGTACGAAGTGGAAGACCAGATCGCCGCGGCCCAGAAACTAAGTGAACTTGCTTTTATTGATGAAAATCGCACTGGGATCTGGGGTTGGAGTTATGGTGGGTTTATGAGTTCCAATTGTATTTTAAAAGGGAATGATGTCTTTGAAACGGCGATTGCGGTCGCCCCCGTGACCAGCTGGCGCTTTTACGATACCATTTACACCGAACGATTCTTGCGTACACCTGAGGAAAACCCAAAAGGGTATGACGACAATTCGCCCTTTAACTATCCAGAACTATTAAAAGGCAAATTTTTATTGGTACATGGTACAGGGGATGACAATGTACATGTTCAAAACAGCATGCGCATGATCGAGGCCCTGGTACAAGCAAACAAACCCTTTGATTGGGCATTGTATCCTGATAAGAACCATGGTATATATGGTGGTAACACCCGTATTCATTTGTTTAACAAATTAACCAATTTCATTAAGGAAAATCTTTAACCGAACTCCTATAAATTATGACGACCCTTACCAAACCAGCCCATAATAAAGAACTTTTTGGGCATCCCGTAGGCCTCTATATCCTTTTTTTTACCGAAATGTGGGAACGATTTTCCTACTATGGGATGCGGGCCTTGTTCACCTTGTTTCTGGTGGCAGAGACCACTTCGAGCAATGCTGGTTTCGGCTGGACCAATAATGAAGCCTTGGCGCTGTATGGCTGGTATACTATGTTGGTCTATGTTTCATCGATCCCAGGTGGGTGGGTCGCCGATAGGATCCTTGGTCAAAAAAAGACGGTAATGTTAGGGGGTGCCTTATTATGTATCGGACACTCGGTCCTTGCCCTAAATTCGGAAATGACCTTTTATCTTGGCTGTTTCTTTATCATTCTTGGCGTAGGCTGTTTAAAACCGAACATCTCATCGATGGTCGGTGGCTTGTACAAACCAAAGGACGAACGAAGGGACCTTGGTTTTTATATCTTTTACATGGGTATCAACATTGGTGGGTTTTTAGCGCCGATCATTTGTGGTTACATAGGTGAAAAGGTAAATTGGCACTATGGCTTCGGACTCACCGCGATTGGTATGTTTTTGGGTCAGGCCGTCTATGTTTGGGGGCAAAAATACCTCGTCAATGTAGGGAATTTAATAAGTAGAGAGACCGAAAGTGACCGTAAAATATTGGATACTCCACTTACCAAGATTGAAAAAGATAGGATCAAAGTACTGTTAATCTCCTTTCTGCTCATTATTCTATTTTGGGCGGCATTCGAGCAGGCAGGTGGCCTCATGAATTTATATGCCAAACAGAAAACCGATCGGAATTTCTTTGGACTCTTCACGATACCGGCTTCTATATTTCAATCTGTGAATTCATTTTTTATCATCACCTTGGCTACGGTTGTCGGTGCATTTTGGTTAAAATGGCGCAAAAAGGGTCGAGAATCCTCATCAATGTTCAAGATTGCTGTTGGCTTGATTATCATGGCACTTGGCTTTGGTTTTATGAGCGCGGCATCGTTACAATACGAAAGCAATGGTTCTTCGGCAATGTACTGGTTGATCTTGGCCTATCTTTTGCACACCATCGGGGAACTTTGTGCTTCCCCGGTATCCTTATCGTATATCACCAAGTTGGCGCCACTAAAATATGCTTCCATCATCATGGGATTGTATTGGGCCGCGACCGGGCTTGGTAATAAAGCTGCCGGACTTATAGGCGAGGCCTCCCAAAATTTAGGGGAATTTGAAATATTTACGGGAATTGCCGTAATCTGGTCGCTAATTGGCGTTTTGGTAATTCTTATGCTGAAACCCTTAAAAAGAATGGCCCACGGTGCTGAAGACGGTGAAACAAGAATCGATGATGAGGTGCCGGAAAAATTTAAAATCGAGGATCACGTTTAATCCATTCGAAAATAATAAGCTCCCTTTTCGCCAGTATAGTGAAAAGGGATTTTTCTTTTTAGACAGGTCGCCTTCCATCGATTAATAAAGCTGCTATAATTGCTGCCATCTGCGATAATCCTTTTTGGCATGGTTGCAACGAGAAGTCGCTCCAGGTTCATTTTTGGGCTTTGGGTAAGCAGTAAATAATCCATATCGGTTGCTTTCGAAGGAATGACCCCTGAACTGTCGATTACCAAAAGTTTTTCATTCCCATAGAAATAACCATTTTCCAGGGGATGATGAACAAGGGTAGCCATATGTTCCCCTACCTGGTAGTCGCGTGCGAGTTTTAGCGCGGCATTTTTGTCCTCCGAGAACACGAATAATTTGGATCCGCTTTGTTGTAAAATAACCGAATTTCGGGATTGGTGGGCCACGAACATGGTTTCTTTTCGTTGCGTTTCATAAAATGTATAAAACACCCATGCTTGAAAGCTGATAATGGCTGTCAAAAGCGCAAGGCCTCTTTTGAAGGTCGACTTTGTTAAAACAAGTACCAATGAAATGATAATGGCATAGGTCAAAATCAATTGCATGAAGTCAAACGGGATATTTCGGAATACAAAGGCTTCTTTACCTGCGACCCATGCGACACTTTCGTTCATCAAAGCAATAATCGCATCATACAACTTCACTAGGTAGCCGGGTAAGAAGCCCGCCAAGGCTAGCGTGATTACCAAAATACCCATCCCCAAAATCAGGCCTAGAAACGGAATTATCAAAATATTCGAAATAAAAAAAAGGCCGGGAAATTGATGAAAGTAGTAGAGGCTTATTGGTAAGACCCCTATTTGCGCCGCAATACTCACACTTAATAATTGCCATAGCTTACGGAGGGCCCAAAGTTTGGGATGCCAAAATTTTTGTAGGAGGGGATAACCCCAAACAATGGCCAAGACCGCGGCATAGCTTAACTGGAAACCAACTTGAAACAAGAGCATGGGGTTAATGGCCAAAAGGATAAAAATAATTGATAGTGCCAAAATATTATAGGTGTTTCCAGGCCTATTCAAATACAGGGCATACGCTACGAAGGTAAACATGGTTACCGCCCGTACGATCGAGGCCGATAGCCCGGCCAACAGCGCAAATGCCCATAATAGCATCACTATCGTTATCAATTTTAGGATCTTTCCTTTGGGTAAATATTCCAGTGGCCGTAAAATGAATTGTAATAGCAAGAGTAAAATGCCAATATGCAGGCCTGAAACCGCCAAAATATGCACGGCCCCTGCATTTTTATAATCAGCATAGGTGGCTTCCGATAGGTCGTTGCGTTGCCCCAGCAAAATTGCCTGCATGACCGCAAGTTGTTCATCCCCGAAATAGGCCTTTTTCAACTGGGAGCTAATTTTGTTTCGTACCGCGGCCATAAACCCATACAGACTTGTTGAGGTTTTTTCAACACCTAAATAATTGGAGGTTGCCACTTGCAACTGATGGGCAATTCCCAAGTCGTTTAAATACGCCCTATAGCTAAATTGATGGGGATTCAGGGGAGGTTTTATGGAATCAATTGGGCCATAAACCAACAATTCATCATCAATTTCGAACGGGACATGGGTTGAATCCCCTGAAAATACCAGCAAGAGCTTTCCGGAAGATTTTCTAGAATCTACCCCTTCCACATAGGCCAGGTACCGTTCGGAAAAATGGGTAGGTTTCATGACCTCCGCGATTTTTAAGTGCCAAAGGCGTTCGCCTTTTTTTTCTTGATAGCCGAAGTGTGATTTATAATTCTCTTGCTGCCCTAAGTTAATCGCGCAGATGCCAATAACCACTGCGGTCATTGCCATTAATAGGGTTAACAAACCATATTTCCGGGGCTTGGCCTTGACATACAACAGGGTCATAACAACCAATGAAGAAAACAAAAGAAGAATCGAAGTACTGCTGTTGATGTGCGAATAATAACCTATAAGGATGCCTAAGACGATGCAAATAGTCAGTTTTATCGGTATGAATCTGAGAAGGCGCATACGGGTCGGTTATTGTTCTAAAATAACCAAAACAATTTACAATACGCGCGTAGCTTTTACAAAAGCGTAGTTCCAAAAACCTTCCCGTAATGAAGAAACGATAACCCCCCGAGACGTGGAAGCATGAATAAACTTAATATCATCGCCGTCAACCGCAACGACCAAGCCCACATGATTGATCCTCTTTCTGCCTTTGGAGGTCTTGAAGAATAAAAGATCGCCCTTGTTAATATTACTTAGCCGGATGCGCTTACCTTCTTCTGCCATTTCATAGGATATTCTGGGAAGCAATACTTCATTTTCGCGAAAGGACACATATAGCAGGCCTGAGCAGTCCATGCCCTTTTCCGTCGTACCGCCAAATTTGTAGCGGACTCCTGAAAAGGTAAGAGCGGTATTTATAATCGCATCGGCTTTGGAAAGAGATGCAATTGGTGCCGGTGTTGCCTCTAAATCGTTTTCGTCCTCAAGGGCAATTTCATTTTCCTTGTCAGACGCCTCAACGGTTACCTTTCGTTCTTCCCTATAGGTAGTTTTCTTTTTAATTGCCCCGCAGCCAACGAGAAGCACCAATGAAGTGAAGAATACGATTTTGCGAATCATCCGGAGCATTTTATCCCGACACCCGATGGTTATCGGGACGGAAGCTTGGAAATCAAAATTACATAAATAAATGAAAAAGGGGGTATTAAATTGGGTTCCCACTTATTGAATCCCCTGGATGATCAATTTTGCGGTTAGGGCACTAGCCCCCTTCCCGCCGAGTTTTTTTGACAATTCGTCGTACGATTTTATTTGGGCCTCCCGTTGGGTCCCCGACAGTATATTCGACAATTCAACCCGAAGATTTTGCGAATTTAGGTCGTCTTGTATCAGTTCTTTCACCACTTCCTTGCCCATTATTAAATTGACCAGGGAAATAAATTCTAAAGTGATGATGCGTTTGGCAATTTGATACGAAAACCAATTGGCGCGATAACAAACCACCTGCGGAACCTTATACAGCGCCGTTTCCAAAGTCGCTGTTCCACTGGTCACAAGGGCGGCATGGGCAACACTTAAAAGATCATAGGTCTTATTGGATACAAAACCTACATTGGGATTGTCCAAAAATGGCGTATAGAAATCCCGGTCCAAGCTTGGTGCGCCCGCAATGACGAATTCATATTCTGAAAAGTCCTTTACGACCGATAGCATTACATTGAGCATTTTATCAACTTCCTGCTTCCTACTCCCAGGTAATAGGGCAATGATAGGTTTTTCAGCATCTAGGCCATTTTCAGATCGAAAATCCTGTTCTTGGATTTTCGGACGGTCGGCAATGGCGTCAATCAAAGGATGGCCCACAAAATATACTGGAAAGTTATGTTTCTCCTCGTAAAACTCTTTCTCAAAGGGAAGAATTACGTACAGGGCATCAATATCTCTTTTTATAGCGTTGATGCGCTTTTCACGCGAGGCCCAAATTTGTGGTGAAATAAAATAATTGGTCTTAAAATTATGGTTTTTGGCCCATTTCGCAATGCGAAGGTTGAATCCCGAATAATCGATAAATACAATAACATCGGGAGCGAATTTTTGGATATCGGCTTTGCAGTAGGTAATGTTTTTTAAAATACTGTCCAAGTTTTGTAGTACTTCAAGAAAGCCCATATAGGCCGTTTCCTTGTAATGCTTGACCAAAACTCCTCCTGCAGCCTGCATCAAGTCGCCCCCCCAACATCGAATGTCGGCATTCTTATCTATTGATTTTAAGGCCTTGATGAGATTGGAGCCATGCAGGTCCCCTGATGCCTCCCCAGCGATGATGTAGTACTTCATTTCTTGCTCAAGTTCCGGTCTATGCGACAGGTGGGCACCTGTTTCTAGGCCTTGAATTTATTACATTACTTTATAAAAAAGCACCACCAGGGCAGTCAGTAAGGTGGCGATCAATACCCCTTTTGCACGCAGATCTCGCTTTATACGTAAAAAGCCAAAAAAAGCCACTAGGTTTAGAATGGCGCCCAAAGCCAATAAGCTTCCGATCTGATCTTGTTGTGCAGCCATCGCGAACGTCTCAGTGATTCCGTACTCTGAAAATAGTAGAATATATAACAGTGTGCCAATGGTATTGGCGATAATTCCGACTACAAAACCAATGATCAACTCCTTTTTATGCATGTAATTTCCAATTATTAATAATTTGTATCGCATGATGGGCGGTAAGGTCAAATTGAGTGGGCACTACTGAAATATGCCCCTGTGCCAACGCCCATTCGTCGGTATCCTCCCCATTATCCAAAAGCTCGAATTCTCCGGTTAGCCAATAGTATTCCTTGCCGGACGGGTTGGTTCGCTTGTCAAATTTTTCTTTCCAATTGGCGCGCGCCTGTCGACACACTTTTATCCCCTTTAGCTTCTTTTTGTCAAGTTTGGGAATATTAACGTTGAGTACAACCCCTTGGGGCATACCATGGGTGATGGCTTCACGTACGATTTTTTGAATGGAGTCTTTGGCTGCATTAAAATCGGCTTCCCAGGAATAGTCGCATAGTGAAAATCCGATGGCCGGAATGCCTTCGATTCCTGCTTCTATGGCAGCACTCATGGTGCCGGAATAAATTACATTGATCGAGGAATTTGAACCATGGTTGATGCCACTTACGCAAATATCAGGTTTGCGTTTTAAAAGTACCTGTAGGCCCAGTTTGACGCAATCGGCGGGGGTTCCGCTGCAACTATATTCCTCTAGAGCCCCATTTTCAAGATCAACGACCATTTTCTTTGAATAGAGGGTATTATCAATAGTAATGGCATGGCCCATACCCGATTGTGGGCTGTCTGGGGCAACCACTACAACGTCCCCTATTTCCTTCATATAACGCACCAAAGACCTCAAGCCCGGGGCCGTAATACCGTCGTCGTTCGTCACCAGTATCAAAGGTTTTGGCATATCACATACTTTAAAGCGCTAAAATACGTTTTAAAAAAGATATGGGTCTTTCTGTGTTTAACAAAAATTTAATGCCCAAAGGTTAATAAGTGGCATGGTTTTTTCAGTACCTTAGGGTGTTTAACGTGTTTCCCTTTACAGGGAAATTCTTTGTAATATGATAATATATCGCAAAGTCTTTAATAAAAAAATTATATGAAACGAAATTTAGCGTATGCTTTATTCATAATGCTCATTGCTGTAGCTTCCTGCAGTTTTACGAATAAATCTTTTGAAAACGATGATAAGGACAAGTTGTTATTGGATCTTATCACGTATGTTTTGGAGAAAGGCCACTATGAGCCTAAAAACATCGATGATGATTTCTCTGTGAGTGTTTTCGAGGATTTTATCAATGTATTGGATCCGACCAAACGCTATTTTTTGGAAGGGGATATTAAGGAATTTGAACAGTACAAGTATCAGCTAGACGATCAAATAAAAAACACCGACATTTCTTTTTTTAATCTGGTGTATGATCGCTTGATGAAGCGAATGGCCGATGCCAAGAATATTTACAAAGAAGTTTTGGCCACTCCATTTGATTATAACCAAAATGAAACAATTAATATCAAGTACGAAGATGTTCCTTTTGCCACATCGCGCGACGAATTAAAGGAGCGCTGGCGAAAACAATTAAAGTATGCGACGCTTGGAACCTATGATTCCAAATTATCACGCATTAAACAAGATACCAAAAGTTCAAAGTCGGTCATCAATGATCAGGTCGTTGAGGAAATCGAAAATCCTGACTTGGATTCATCGGAAGACACAAGCAAAGTATTAACCCCGAAAGAAGCCGAGAAATTCGCTCGGGAATCGACACAAAAGACACTGGATGAGTTTTTTGATTTTGTCGACGATATGCAAAGAAAGGATTGGTTTGTTCAATACATAAATACGATTGTTGATGAGTTTGATCCACATACCTTTTATTTTGCACCGGATGACAAGGAAAAATTCGATATGAGCATGTCCGGGAAATTCGAGGGTATTGGGGCCCGGTTACAGAAGAAGCCTGAAGGTGCGAAGATCGTTGAAATCATTTCCGGCGGTCCTGTCTGGCGAGACCAACGTTTAGAGGTTGGCGATGAGATCGTAAAGGTAGGTCAAGATGGTGCCGAACCGATTGATATTGTCGGAATGCGCATTGATGATGCCATTAAATTAATAAAGGGTCCCGAAGGTACCGTGGTAGATCTAACCGTTCGAAAGGTAGATGGGTCACTCCAAACCATTTCCTTGACAAGGGATGTTGTGGAGTTGGAAGAGTCTTACGCCAAATCAGCAGGCATTAATAAAGGCAATCAAACGTTTGGAATTATAAATCTACCTAAATTTTATGTTGATTTTGATGATTATTCGGAGCGTAATGCGGCCACAGATGTGGCGAAGGAAGTAGAACGTCTAAAGCAAGAAGGTGCCGAAGGATTGATATTGGATCTGCGTGATAACGGCGGTGGATCTTTGAAAACGGTCGTTGAAATGGCCGGACTCTTCATAAAAGATGGTCCGATCGTTCAAGTACGGTCGAACGGGAAACGTCAAGATGTATATGACGATAAGGACGAACGCATACAATGGGATGGTCCGTTGGTAATCTTGGTAAATGAACTTTCGGCCTCCGCTTCGGAAATATTGGCCGCTGCCATGCAGGATTACAAAAGGGGCATAATCATCGGTAGCAAGCAGACCTTTGGTAAGGGTACGGTTCAAAACGTTATCCCATTGGATAATATCGTTCGCAGCAACGATCATGGCGATTTAGGTGCCATAAAATTGACAACGCAAAAGTTCTATCGCATCAACGGTGGTTCTACTCAGTTGGAAGGCGTTAAAAGCGATGTTGTAGTACCTGATAAGTATAGTTATATCGATTTAGGGGAACGAGATCAACACAATCCCCTGAAATGGGATGAAATCGAACCAGCAAAATATATTCCATGGGACGGCTATATCGATTATGAGGAAACCATTGCCAACAGCACTAAAAGAATGGCGTCCAACCTGCAGATCAAGTTGATAGAGGAAAATGCCAGATGGTTAAAAGAAGAACAAGACGAGACCGAGATTTCCCTAAATTATAATGTGTACAAGAGCGAAAACGAAAAGGATAAAGAGAAATCAGATTACTTTAAATCGCTTTCGGACTATGATTCGCACTTGACCTTTAAATCACTTAAATACGAACAGGAATTGTTCACCAAAGATTCTGTTCTACGGGAAAAAAGAGATCGCTGGCATCAGAATTTGGCGAAGGATGTCTATGTTGAGGAAGCTGTAAATGTCTTACAAGATCTCAAGATGAACAACATAAAAAATAGTAAATTGGCTAGTGTCAAAGGATAGGAATATCTTTGATTAACTTATTAAAAAGCCCTGCTATTCGAGCAGGGCTTTTTTATATAAACCTGAATTGAAAACGATTGCTATGCCGATACTGCCTTTAATTTGTCGGCATGCATTTTGCGTAGTTTTGCCAATTTTGGGGTGATAACGGCACTGCAATACCCTTGTGACCTATTGTTTCTATAATAGTTCTGATGATAATCCTCGGCTTCATAGAAAGTTCCCAGCTGACTTATTTCAGTAACTATCGGTTGATCATAATACGGCGCAACTTCTTTGATGACAGCCTCGGCCGAAGTTCTTTCATTCTCGTTTTGGTAAAAAATGACGGAACGATATTGTGACCCTACATCGGCACCTTGACGGTTTAAGGTGGTAGGATCATGGCTGGTCAAAAAAATGATTAAAATATCGGCATACGATATCATATGGGCATCATAGGTTACTTGAATCACCTCGGCATGACCTGTCAATCCCGAACATACTTCCCGATAAGTAGGTCTACCTGGGGCAATACCACCGGTATAGCCCGAAATTACTTTCTCGACTCCTTTTACTTCTTGAAAAACGGCTTCAGTACACCAGAAGCATCCACCCCCGAGGGTCGCTGTTTTTAAATTTTTATCACTCATTTTGTTCGTTGTTAAAATTTAGGTTCAAAAAAGTTTATGGTTTCCTTTTCATCCATGGGCCATACCTTCAATCGCGATCCGATGTAAAATAGGAGCTAAAAAGTAAGGACATCAAAATATCAATCGCTTCCTGAAAGCGTTAGGCCACATTTTGTAACGCACCAGCACGAATTTTAAATGAAACGGATTTCTCTTGTCAATGACTTCATTCAACACCCTGTCATCCGCTATTTCCTAATTTTGGCGTGCCCATCTTTTTCTAAGTGCTTTCGTCCCTTTTCTTGTCACACGGTACTGCTTTCCTTTTGAAGTTGCAAAGACTCCGAATTGATACAATACCGTAAGCCGCTGGGTTGTGGGCCATCGGAAAATACATGGCCCAAATGGGCATCGCAGGTGTTGCACATAACCTCCACGCGGATCATACCAAAGGCAGTATCCTTTGCATATTTTATTGAATTTTCTTTAATAGGTTGGGTAAAACTGGGCCATCCGGTACCTGACTCGAATTTAATGGTCGAGTCGAATAATGGCGTATTGCAACAAACACAATTGTATTTTCCAGCTTCGTGAATACCGCATAGCGCTCCCGTGTGTGGGGCTTCCGTTCCTTTTTTACGCGTTATCCGATATTGTTCCGGGCTTAGTAGTTCGCGCCATTCTGCTTCGGTCTTATCGACCCTTTTGTCAGGTTTTGGATTGCCGTTCACACAATATGCAATGATATCTTTCCAAGTAAGCATGGTATTGTTCCTTTATGTTTCAAGTTTATAATTCTGCTTCTTTCCCGTAACAATTTAGAAAAGTATGAGGAGAAATGCTACTATAAGTCGTAAGATGTTTTTGAAACTTACAGGTCTTGGGAGGTCTTTAACCGTGAATTTGAATTAATTTTGTAGAATGAACAGAGCCCGGAATAAAACGATATATGCGCTTTTGTTGTTGATTTGCATCATTGGTTTCTGGCTTTTTGAAAATTTCTATACGCCTGCTACCTATTCCTCCAAGGATACAAGTATAGTAAAAACTGAGATTTTAGAAGACCTACTTCCAAGTTCTACTACTGGTTCTGTAGTGGAACATGAACATTTCACTTTATCTTATAATGAGCCTTTTGAACAAGCGGAATGGGTGGTCTACGTCCTGAAAAAGGAGCAATTGACCTATCAGGACCGGAAACGGCCTTTTTTTTTGGAAGATCCCAAAGTCAAGTCCAAATCTGCCGATTGGCGCAATTACAGAGGTTCGGGATATGATCGGGGACATCTTTGTCCGGCCGGTGACCGACGATTTTCCGAACAGGCCTATAACGAAACATTTTATACAAGCAATATTAGTCCGCAAGACAAGGATTTTAATGCTGGGGTGTGGAACCGCCTCGAATTGCAAGTGCGACAATGGGCCAAAAGATATGGCAGCGTTTTCGTGGTCACGGGCGGCATTCTAGAAGATGGACTACAGGAAATAGGGGAGGAAGACGTAGATGTTCCGAACTATTTTTACAAAATCGTGGTAAAAGGCCCACCTGAACGGCTAGAAGGAATCGCATTTCTAATACCAAGTATCGAGAGTCAAAAGAACTTAGAACAATTTACCGTTCCTATCGATTCAATCGAAAAATTAACGGGAATTGATTTCTTTCAAAAATTACCCGATAGTGAAGAAGCTGAGCTCGAGGGTAGTGTAATTACCCAAGGATGGAAATTCAATTAAAGTAATACGTTTTGGAAATAGGAAATAGTTTCTGCCTACTGCTAGTGCGAACTATTTACTTATTACCGCCTTCGTGAAGATGTCATTGCGACCCCGATAAAGCGGGGGAAGCAATCTCCCGGATCCGTGTCAAAAAGAAGCAGATTACCACGTCGCTAACGCTCCTCGTGAAGACGTCTTGTTCACTGCCTACTGCTTTATCCTCCATAGCTTCCAACTTCGCCAAGGCTTCGTCGGATACATTAGCGAAGGAGTACGCCCTGCTGATTCCTGGGCTATCGGGGTGGAATTTTTCTCAATCAAATACCTTCCTTCAATCGGTTCGAATCCAGTTTCAGGAATATGAATAAAAGAATAGTAAAAAATAAAAGACCTGACCCGCCATAACTGAAGTACGGCAAGGGTATTCCTATAGTAGGTAAGATCCCGATGACCATCCCGATGTTAATGAAATAATGAATCAACAGAATGGAGATTACCCCATAACCATACATACGGGCAAAAGCGCTTTTTTGTCTTTCCGCCAGATATACCAGCCGTAACAAAAAAAATGTAAAAAGAAGAACGACGGTAGCGGTACCCATAAATCCCCATTCCTCACCGATCGTACTAAAAATGTAGTCTGTATGCTGCTCGGGCACAAAATCACCTTTCGTACGGGTGCCTTCCAAAAACCCTTTCCCAAAAGAGCCGCCAGACTCAATGGCCTTTTCGGATTGATAGGTGTTGTAACCAATGGTCTTTCGAATCTGTTCCAATTTGGCTGGATCTTTTTCCAAACGTAACCAAAGGCTGAATCGGTCACGGTGCCTTTGCTCGAAAACATTGTTGAAGACAAAATTTACCGAGAGCGAGAAAAGGATCGTAACTGCAACAATCGATATCAATGGAAAAACCGGCACCTTAAAGGATTTCTTTTTAAAAAAAAGAAAAAGTATTAACAAAAACACCAAGGCTATACTAACCCAGATCGTACCAAAAATCAAGGTGGTTATAAAAACGATAATAGCTAAGAAAACGATACTCAAATAGACCAAAGGAAGTCCTTCCCTAAAGAGCACGAATATCAATGAAAAAAAAACGAGCGCACTGCCGGGATCGGGTTGGGGAATTATCAATATCGCGGGAATAAAAATAATTAGAAAGGCATAAATCTGATGCTTAAACTGCTTAATATCGGTTTGTATATCACTTAAATATTTTGCTAGGGCAAGGGCAGTAGCCACTTTGGCCGGCTCGGAGGGTTGCAGATTAAAGAAGCCTATGTCATACCAAGAGGTAGCGCCTGCGATGGTCTTACCGAACACGAATAAGCCTAGTAAAAGGACGACGGCTATAATATAGAATAAACTAGCAAAACGCTCATAGAAGTTGGCTTCCAGCGCAAGGATGATGAGGATGGTAACCACACTCGTTCCAATAAAAAATAGTTGCTTTCCGTGTAGGGTCCCAAAATTGAATATCGATGAATCTGTTTCACTAAAAGTACTTGAGTATATACTTATCCATCCAATAATTACCAAGGTGACGTAAATAAAAATCGAGAGCCAGTCGATCCTTTTTAAGATACTTTTACCAGACATACTCGTTGATCTTGAACTCCTCCCCGCTGTAAGGTTTGGCATATTCTTGTTCCAAGGTCTTTTCTAACATTCTTTTTTCCATGTCTTTTCTGGTGATTTCTCCCTTAAGATATTTTTCTATGAGCAGGGAGGCGATATGGCCGGCATAGCGCGCACCATAATAGCCATTTTCGATATAGACGGCTAGGGCTATTTTAGGATTATCGACAGGGGCAAAGGCTATAAAGACTGAATTGTCGGTTAGTTGGGTCTTTACACCGTCAATTTTAGTATAATTTTCAACGGTCCCGGTTTTTCCGGCAATCTCAACACCGGGTATCTGAACACCGCGGGCCGTTCCCAATTTATAAACATCGGCCATGCCGCTGATTACCGGTTCAAAATATTTTTTGTCAATGGTGGTATGTTTGGGTTCTATATAATCGGGATCGTTAATTTCCTTGCCATCGATTTTCTTAAGTATATGGGGAATAAAATAGTGGCCTCTATTGGCGATCGCTGCCGTCATATTGGCGAGTTGCAAGGGAGTAACCTGAACTTCCCCTTGACCGATTGCCAAGGAGATGATGGTAGAAGAAGACCAGCGATTGTCCCCGTACCATTTATCATATAATTTTTTTGAAGGCACCAAACCGGGTCTTCCCGTATAGAGGTCAGAGCCCAAATAACCGCCAAGGCCAAAACTCCGGATATGCTTTTCCCAAACATCCATGGCCTCGTCTGCTGTCGGATACTTGTCAAATATTTTTCGGAATGTCCCGGCAAAATAAGCATTACATGATTTATAGATTCCGGTATGCATATCCCGAATTCCCCCTCCGCAATGACATCCCCTTTTGGTCCTACCGACATAAAAGCCATGGTAACAGGTAAACTTGGTCTCGGGTGTAATTACCCCCTCTTGTAAAGCGATAAGTGCATTGAGGGTCTTAAAAGGAGATCCCGGCTCTTTTTCAAATGAGATGGATCGATCGAACAATGGTTTGGCAATCGTATCGTAATGGAGTAGGCTGTAGTTTTTAGATCGCTCCCTACCGACCAATAGTGCAGGGTCATAGGTAGGTCCCGATATCATAGCCAAAATTTCCCCGGTAGCAGGTTCAATGGCGACAATACCACCATGCTTTCCGTGCATAAGACGTTCACCGTATTCTTGCAAAGTCTTGTCAAGTGTTAAATTGATTTCAATACCCTGTTCAGGGATGGTATCCAAACTTCCTTCCAAATAAGGCCCGATATCCCGGTTAAATCTATCTTTCTGAATATACTGCACCCCTTTTCTGCCCCGTAATATTTCTTCATATTGCTTTTCAACCCCCGAACGTCCTGTAAGTTCCCCTTGTACGTAATAAGGATTCTTGGCCAGGTCACCTTCATTCACCTCACTAATGTAGCCAAGAACGTTCGCCCCACTAGTCGTGTCATAATAACGTAATGATCTTTTTTGAATATAAAACCCCTCAAAATGCCGCATCTTTTCCTGAAGCCGCGCATAATCTTCTTTTGATAACTGGGGAACCAAAACGGATGGGAGCCTTGGGGAATATATGCGCGCCTTATCGAGGGTACTGATAAACTTTTCCTTGTCTATTCCTAATAGTGCACAAAATTCCAACGTATCCAATGCCCGTACCTCCCTAGGTATGACCATGATATCATAGGCAGGTTGATTCCCGACCAACAGCTCGCCCTTACGATCATAAATATAGCCGCGCTCCGGGTAATCGTAAATTGCTTTAATGGCAGGATCGTCCAAAACCTGATCCGGAGAGAAACTAAATATTTGTAAGTACGATAGTCTACCGACAAATACGATCCCGATAATGACAATTATGGATGATAATAAAAATTTTTTCATCTACGATGAAATTTTATTTTGTTTTTTTTGAATTGGCAACTTTTGATCTTAGTTTCTTTTATCGATCCTTCTTAAAAGAGACAAAATTACCATTTGTAAAGATAGGTCCCAAGAACAATTGGTGCAATTCATTCCTTTCGAACACTAAAAAGTGAACCGAATAACAAGCAAAGTACCAAGGTAGCCGGTCCTATGAAAATTACCTTTTTTAAGATAAGCAATATATTTGCCAAGTTGAAAATTTCCAAAGTAAAGAATACCATATGGTGTATCACTATTAATAACGCCAAAAATGTGATTTGTTGTACTTTGGTGGCATTGCCTAGTTTAAAACTTTGGAACTCATAATTTACGCCGAATACAAATCGCATAATTGTTGGCCTAAAATATGCGATCGTAACCGTCGAAGCAGCATTCAATGCCATGGTATCCAAAAAAAAATCAATGGTAAGTCCCAAAAGAAAACATACGCCAATAAAAGTCGCTCGGTTCTCCTTAATGGGGTACCAATACAGGAACATTATGTAGACCATTGGGTTAATGAACCCGAAGAAATTCAAGCGGTTGAATATCAAAACCTGCACCAGCACCAGTAGTACAAACCGTATGGCATTTATAAAATAATTATTATTGATCATTCCCGTCGGTCTCTGATTGCAATTGAATAATTTCTGGACGCCTTTTATTTTCAATGATGTAAACGTAGGAAATGTTTGTCATATCGTTAAAAAGGGCCACCTGAATCGTATACAGGCTATTCGAATTATCTAAATCGTACTTTTTTATTGTTCCTATTGGGATATTTTCTGGGAATATACTGCTCATCGCGCCCGTAACGATGGTATCACCGATGGTCAGGGGCACCATTCTAGGAATATCTATCAATTGTACTATATTATAATCTTTTGTGTCCCATATTAAGGAACCAAAATTATTGGTACCCTTAATTTTGGCATTTATATTCGAATTCTCGTTTAAAATGCTTTGCACTGTAGTAAAGTTCTGGGAGGTATTCTCGACAATCCCCAAAATTCCCTTGTCGGTAATAACCCCCATATCAGGCTTGATACTATCCTTCCTGCCTTTATTGATGGTGATATAGTTTCGTGGATTGGCATAACTATTTTTAATAACCTTGCCAATGATAATCGTGTATTGCCGTTTTGTTGAATCAAGTGGCACTGAATCTGCGAATCCCATGTTAAACAATTCGTCCCTTAACCTTTTATTTTCTTCAATCAATTTACTATTTTCCTCGTCGAGACCAAAATAGGAGAAAAAGTTATTCGATGTTTCATATATCCTCCCAGAAACATAATTTGCCGAATTAAAAAAACGGGATTGGTGATAGGAATGCGAGCGAATGGTAAAGACCAGCGAAAGGGTCAACAGACAGATATAAAGTAGAAAGTTCTTATATCGAATTACAAAGTTGATAATCTGCTGCATCGAAGCTTTTGTTATATAAGATTATTTACCCTTGAAGAACCCAAGACTGACGATGTTATTTTTTACTTCCCAAGTATCCCCAGACGCCATGAGTTTGAATAAATGCCGGTAAATAAATGCACCGTTACCTTGCTTATTTAATCAAAATACTTTTGTATCGCTCCAAGTTCTTTAAGGCGATACCGGTACCTCGAACGACTGCACGCAAAGGATCCTCTGCGATATAAACGGGCAAATCGGTCTTTTTGGAAAGTCTTCTATCCAGTCCCCTTAACATGGATCCCCCACCGGCCATGTAAATACCTGTGTTGTAGATATCGGCCGCCAATTCAGGAGGTGTCTGGGACAAGGTCTCCATAACGGCATCCTCTACACGAAGAATCGATTTGTCCAGGGCCTTTGCAATTTCACGATAGGATATTTGTACTTGTTTTGGTTTTCCGGTCAATAGGTCACGGCCTTGTACTGATTTATCCTCAGGAGGGTTTTGTAAATCTTCGGTGGCCGAGCCAATATCGATTTTAATATTTTCAGCCGTACTTTCGCCAACATATAAATTATGCTGGGTCCGCATATAGTAGATGATGTCATTGGTAAATACATCGCCCGCAATTTTGACCGATTTATCACAAACGATACCTCCCAGGGCGATAACGGCAATCTCGGTGGTACCTCCACCAATATCGACGATCATATTGCCTTTTGGCTGCATAATGTCCAAACCTATCCCAATAGCTGCCGCCATGGGTTCATGGATCAAATACACCTCTTTGCCATTGACACGTTCGGCAGATTCCTTTACCGCGCGCATTTCTACCTCGGTAATCCCAGAAGGGATGCAGATGACCATGCGCAAGGCCGGTGGAAACCATTTTTTCTTCAAGGCGGGGATGTTCTTGATGAACATATTGATCATCTTTTCAGAGGCATCAAAATCGGCAATAACGCCATCTTTCAGAGGTCGAATGGTTTTGATGTTCTCATGGGTCTTGCCCTGCATCATACTCGCTTCTTTTCCGACCGCAATTATCTTTCCAGTAATTCGATCTCTCGCGACAATGGAAGGACTGTCCACGACCACCTTATCATTATGAATAATAAGGGTATTGGCGGTGCCTAAATCGATGGCTATTTCCTCAGTCAAGAAATCAAAAAATCCCATTGTGTGTTATTTGGTTTTCGGTTAAACGTGCGTTTCGTCGACAAAAGTAGTAAAATTAATGCTTGAAATGACGTGTGCCTGTCATTACCATCGCAATTCCATTTTGGTTACAATAATCGATACTGAGTTGGTCTTTGATCGACCCACCGGGCTGTATAACACAAGAAATACCACTTTTATGCGCTATCTCTACACAATCGGGAAAGGGAAAAAAAGCATCGCTCGCCATGACCGCTCCGTTGAGGTCGAAATGAAATGATTTTGCTTTGTGAATCGCTTGATTTAGGGCGTCTACCCGGGAGGTTTGGCCCGTTCCACTTGCGCACAATTGTTTATTTTTGGTCAAAACGATGGTGTTGCTCTTGGTGTGCTTGCATAATTTTGAGGCAAAAATTAAGTCTTCCAACTCTTTTTTCGACGGTCTCTTGTCGGTTACATATTGAAGATCGGATTCCAAATCGGTTTTTTGGTCCTTATCCTGGACCAAAACGCCGTTCAAGCAAGTTCGTATGCCGGTTTCAGGTAGCGCCGTTTCATGTTGTACCAAAAGAATTCGATTTTTCTTTCCTTTTAATATGTCAATCGCTGCACCAGCATAACTTGGCGCGATAACGACCTCACAGAATAATTCATGAATTTCTTTGGCCGTTGCGGCGTCGATTTCAACATTGCTTATAAGAACACCGCCAAAAGCGGATACCGGATCTCCGGCCAGGGCATCTATATAGGCTTGCTGAATAGAGTCTCTTGTGGCCAAACCACAGGCGTTATTATGTTTTAGGATGGCAAAGGTCGGCGCGTCCTTTTTAAATTCGGCCATTAGATTTACGGCGGCGTCTACATCCAATAAGTTATTGTACGACAACTCTTTTCCGTGTAGCTTGGTAAACATGGCATCTAAATCCCCGAAGAAAAAGCCCTTTTGGTGAGGGTTCTCCCCATATCGCAATACCTTACCCTTGGTTTCGCTGATCTTTAGGGCAGCTTGTTCATGGGTCTTGTTAAAATAATTAAAAATGGCGGTATCATAATGGGAGGAAACATTGAATGCCTTGGTGGCGAACTTTTTTCGGTCTTCCATTTTGGTCGTGCCATTACCTGAACTAATCAAAGCTAGAAATTCGCCATAGTCTTCCATCGAGGAAACGCAAAGAACGTCTTTATAATTTTTAGCGGCAGCGCGTATCAAGGAAATCCCTCCGATATCTATTTTTTCGATAATATCCTCCTCGGAAGCACCACTTGCCACCGTTTTTTCAAAAGGATAGAGATCAACGATGACGATATCCAATTGCGGAATTTGAAATTCCTCGAGTTGGGCTATATCGCTCTCATTATCCTGACGGTTTAAGATGCCACCGAAAACCTTAGGATGTAAGGTTTTTACCCGACCTCCCAAGATAGCTGGATAACTGGTCACCTTTTCTACCGGCACCACTTCAATGCCCAGTTCCTTAATAAATTTTTCGGTGCCACCGGTCGAGTATATCGTGATTCCCAAGTCTTTGAATTTACGAACTATCGGTTCAAGACCCTCTTTATGGAATACGGAAATTAGAGCCGATTTGGCTTTTTTTGTGCTCATTTGCATGTGCTTGCGATTACAGGTTCTAGGCCTGTAAAAGTAAATTTTTTAGAAGTAGTATCAAGAGGAGTTTATCAACAAAAGGATAAACTTTTAAAGAATTTTGGCTACTTCCGCTGTTACAAATTCCAAAAAACGCTCATCTTCCTCGGTAAACGGATCGGGAGTGTTTGAGTCAATATCGATCTGGCCAATGTTTAGGCCTTTAACGAACACGGGGACAACGATTTCAGCCTTAACGGTAATACTACAAGCAATATAGTTATCCTGTGCGGTAACATCGGGCACCACAAAGTTTTGGTTGCTCAGGGCGACCTGCCCACAAATGCCTTTACCGAAGGGGATGATGGTGTGGTCGGTAGGTGCTCCGGCATAGGGGCCCAATTTTAATTCCTCCTTGTCGCCATTCCTGAAATAGAATCCGACCCAATCATAATGCGCAACCTTGTTTTTCAACAATTCACAAATTTCTTGCAATCGGGCCGATACATCAAGGTTCTTGTTTTTTGTTATGGCGCTAATTTGCGATTTGAGCGTTTTGAACATTTTGAGGACTCTTTACCTATAAGACTACAAATTTACAACAATTCAATCCATAATATTGCGTTATTGGTTTAGCATATTGCCCATCGGGTTGATCTATTTTGTACTTTTGCTTCTATGAAAGAAATGATGGGTCGTTTATTTTCAATGATCATGGCGGTCTTGCTTTTGGCCTCCACGACCTCGTGGACGGTTGGAAAGCATTACTGCATGGGCCGTGTCATGGATGTTTCTTTCTTCTCGAAGGCCGAGGATTGTGGTATGGACCTGCATCAATCGGCAAATTCACTCACCTACAATTGGGAAAATGCGCATTGTTGTGATGATGAGACCGTGTATATCACGGGTCAAAATGACTTAAAAGTATCACTTGATAAATTGACTTTTGAACAATGTCAATTTATTGCTTCATTGGTATACCATTATATCGATCTGTTTGAAGGACTACAGGACCATGTAGTGCCTTTCAAATACTACCCGCCTCCCATACTGGTTAAGGAAATTACCATATGGGATCAAGTTTTTCTTATTTAATATCATAATTGAGGTCTTGTCATGCTGAACCAATCAGCATGGCTTTTGGCATCTGATACCTTTGAACTATTCTTCACGGTTCAATCACTATTATTCATATTATGTTAAATAGAACAATAAAATACTTCTTAGAGAACAAGCTGGTTACATTCCTTATTTTAGGTTCATTTGTAGCCTGGGGTATTGTCACATCCCCCTTCGATTGGGAAACGGGCTTTTTGCCGAAAGATCCTGTACCTGTAGATGCCATTCCCGATATTGGTGAGAACCAGCAAATAGTCTTTACCGATTGGCCGGGAAGATCACCTCAAGATATCGAAGATCAAATCACCTATCCATTGACTACCTCCCTTTTAGGGATTCCTAACGTTAAATCGATTCGAAGTACCTCGATGTTCGGCTTTTCAAGTATCTATGTCATTTTTGACGAAAAGGCCGAATTTTATTGGTCAAGATCCAGGGTTCTCGAAAAATTGAACTCCCTTCCCTCCAATTTATTACCGGAAGAGGTACAACCAACCCTTGGTCCCGATGCCACTGCCTTGGGACAAGTATTCTGGTATACTTTGGAAGGACGTGATTCAGTTGGGAATGTCACAGGCGGTTGGGATTTGCACGAATTACGTACTGCTCAGGATTATTATGTAAAATATGCTCTTAATGCTGTTTCAGGGGTATCGGAAGTTGCTTCGATAGGGGGTTACGTGCAAGAATACCAGGTCGATGTCAATCCCGATGCCTTAAAAGCATTTAATATAGGAATTGATATGGTTATGATGGCGGTCAAAAATTCGAACCGCGATATCGGGGCAAAGACTATAGAAGTGAACAAGGCCGAATATTTGGTTCGTGGGCTGGGATATATAAAGAAGGTTGAGGATCTTGAGAGTACCGTGGTGACCGTCAATAATAACAAGCCCATTCTTATCAAGGATATAGGCGTAGTGTCCATCGGACCGGCAGCCAGTAGGGGCGTGTTGGATAAAGGAGGAGCCGAAGTCGTAGGGGGTGTCGTCGTGGCACGGTATGGCTCCAATCCGTTGGAAGTCATAAACAAGGTCAAGGGAAAAATTAGGGAAGTAGCCCCAGGATTGCCTAAAAAAGTACTGGCCGATGGCACGACTAGCCAGCTAACTATAATCCCATTTTACGACCGGACCCAACTGATCGAAGAAACCATTGGCACCCTTGAAACCGCTTTATCCCATGAGATATTGATCAGTATTATTGTGGTTTTGGTATTGATGCTCAATTTACGGGCATCTATTATCATTTCAAGTTTACTACCTGTCGGCGTGTTGATGACTTTTATTGTTATGCGTTATACCGGGGTAGATGCCAATGTAGTGGCACTATCGGGAATTGCAATTGCCATAGGGGTCATGGTAGACATTGGGATTGTATTTGTCGAGAATATTATTCGTCATCTCGATATGCCCGAAAATCAAGGTGTACGAGGAAAAGAACTGATGCATGTAATTTACGAAGCAACCAAGGAAGTGGCTTCTGCCATTACGACCGCCCTGGCAACGACGGTTGTGAGTTTTATACCGGTATTTGCGATGGAATCTGCGGAGGGAAAACTTTTTAGACCCTTGGCCTTTACCAAAACCTTTGCCTTGTTGGGAGCTTTTATTTTAGGTATTGTTGTGCTCCCCGCATTCGCACATCTTGTTTTTGGAATCCAATATGATAAAAAAAGAATACAAAGACTTTTTAGTACTATACTGATAATAGGAGGCCTGCTATTGGCTCTCTATGCCCAAATGTGGCTTCCCCTGGCATTATGCCTTATCGGCGCCAATAATCTATGGGGACATCATTGGCCTATCGCGTATGCCAAATATACTCAGCATATTAATTTAGTGCTAACCCTGTTTATAACGACCTACTTCTTGACCGAGGAATGGATGCCCTTGGGGCCACAGAATAGCATTCTGGTCAACTACTTGTTTGTGTTGATAATAATGGGCTTGATATTGGGGTCCTTATGGTCGATAGTTTATAACTATGAAAAGGTGCTTTCATGGTGTTTGGTGAACAAAGGTAAATTTATGTTGATTCCCTTGGTGACGATACTTCTTGGTCTTTTGATTTGGATCGGTTTTAATAACACCTTTGGTTTTATGGCCAGAGGGATGGACAAAATCGGACTTAATATCAAGTCTTCCAGTGCATGGTCTTCGGCGGTACATACTTTTCCAGGAATAGGTTCTGAGTTTATGCCGGCATTAAATGAGGGGAGTTTCCTCTTAATGCCCACTTCCATGCCACATATTGGGGTCGCGGAAAGTAAAAAAATAGTGCAACAATTGGATATGGCATTGGCCAATATACCAGAAGTTGACAACGCAGTAGGAAAAATGGGAAGGGTGGAGAGCGCCTTGGATCCGGCACCGATATCCATGTATGAGAATATCATTAACTACAAACCTGAATATATTATAGCCCCTGATGGGAATCCCAAACGCTTTAAAGTTGATGACCAAGATCGTTTTGTCCTTGGGGCCGGTGGCGTACTAACCAATGCAGATGCCTTGAACAAGGGAATCACCGAAATAGAGCTGGTATTAGATGAAAATGGGGAATATTATAGAAATTGGCGTCCTGAAATCAAGAATGCCGATGATATATGGCAGGAAATTGTCAAAGTAACAAAGATTCCTGGGATAACATCGGCTCCTAAATTGCAGCCCATAGAAACACGATTGGTGATGCTTCAAACAGGGATGAGGGCACCGATGGGGATTAAGGTGTACGGTCCCGATTTAAAAACCATTCAAGATTTTGGGGAGCAACTGGAGGCTGTTTTAAAAGAGGTCCCTTCGGTTAAACGGGAAGCGGTTTTTGCCGATAGAATTGTTGGGAAACCTTATTTAGAGCTTACGATTGATCGGAATGCCATCGCCCGATATGGCCTTAGTGTTGAGAAGACCCAACAGATCATTGAAACCGCCATAGGGGGTATGGAAATTACGACCACGGTCGAAGGAAGGGAACGTTATCCGGTCAGGGTAAGATATCCCAGGGAATTAAGGGATGACCCCGATAAAATAAAAAAAATACTGGTGCCTACGCCAAGTGGAGCCCAAGTACCCTTGGGAGAGCTGGTGACCGTACAATATACGCGTGGGCCTCAAATGATTAAAAGCGAAGACACCTTTTTGGTTGGCTATGTGCTTTTTGACAAGAAAGATAATTATGCCGAAGTAGACGTAGTCAATGAAGCCCAGCGTTTTATACAACAAAAAATTGATGCCGGCACCTTAGTGGTTCCCAAAGGAACCAGTTATAAATTCTCAGGTAGTTACGAAAACCAGATACGGGCCGTAAAAAGATTATCGATCGTAATCCCGATCAGTTTGCTCATTATCTTCTTGCTGCTATTCTTTCAGTTTAAAACGGTTATTGCTTCATCCATTCATTTTTCAGGAGTGTTCGTGGCTTTTGCAGGGGGCTTTATTATGCTGTGGTTGTACGGTCAGGATTGGTTTCTGAATTTTTCTATTTCAGGAGTAAATATGCGGCATTTGTTCCAAATCCACCCCATAAATCTAAGTGTCGCCGTATGGGTAGGGTTTATTGCCCTTTTCGGTATTGCGACCGATGACGGAGTAATCATGGGCACCTATATCCATCAGGTATTTGAAGAAAAAAAACCGACAAGTGTAGCTGAGGTCAGAGCTGCTGTCCTCATCGCAGGAAAGAAAAGGGTACGGCCTGCCATGATGACCGCTGCAGTTGCCATCATTGCCCTTTTACCGGTGTTGACCTCCACAGGGAAAGGTGCCGACATCATGATTCCCATGGCCATCCCAACATTCGGAGGGATGGTTATTCAACTTATGACCATGTTCGTTGTACCTGTGCTACAATCGTATTGGCGGGAAACGGTCGTCAAAAAAATTGAAAGATGAGAGATTTAGAATATACTGTAGTAAAGAGGCCCGCCCTTGCTTGTTGGGGCATGCCAAAACAAATTGCACAAGTGCTATTAATCAGTCTATTTTTGATAGGTATGGTTTCAAAAGTCCATGCGCAATCCCTGGAAGAATATATAGGGATCGCCACTCAGAACAATCCGGAAGTGAAAACGGCCTACGTTAAATTTGAAGCGGCCATGCAAAAAGCACCGCAGGTAATGGCATTGCCAGACCCAACAATCACTATGAGTGCCTTCGGGCGAATGATCGAAACCAGAATAGGCAGACAGGAAGCGAGATTTAGCCTTATGCAAATGTTTCCCTGGTTCGGTACACTTTCCGCTAAGGAAAATGTTGCCAACCTACTGGCCGAAGCCGCTTTCCAAAACTATTTGGATACCCGGAATGAAGTCATTCTCAAGCTAAAGGAAACCTATGCCGAACTATATGAATTGCGTCAAATGATTCAATTGGAAAAGGAGAATCTATCAATCTTAGAAACCTATCGAAAATTGGGACTAAGTAATTTTAGTACTGGGAAAGGAACTATGGTCGATGTCGTACGCATTGATATTGACCTAAATAAAAGCAGGACAACCTTGGAGATCCTGGAAGGAAAGGAAAGGCCCCTACAGATTTCTTTTAATACCCAATTGAATCGAGGATTGGATGAAATGATAGCGGTACCCAATAATTTAACCTTGGGAAAAGTAATTGATAGGGTAGGCATAGATAGCCTGTTCGAAGTGAATCCTAAGCTTGTAGGATTGGAAAAACAAATGGCGTCTTATGAAGCACAACAATTACTTTCAAAAAAAGAAGGATATCCAATGATCGGTCTTGGTGTAGACTATTCCATAATTGGACAACGGGATATACCCAATCTCGACATGAACGGGCAAGATGCCATTATGCCCATGCTCACGCTAACCCTTCCAATTTACAGAAAAAAGTATAGAGCCTCTCAAAAGGAGGCAGAATTGATGGTACAAGCCGTAACGAGTGAAAAACAGGCCGTAAAGAATAGTCTTTACAGCGAATATACGAATGCGGTTTTCGATTTGTCAAAAGCGGGACAACTTAAGAACCTCTATCGAAAACAAACGGAAAGTACCGAACAAGCGATTCAGTTATTATTGGTTGGGTTTAGTAATAACACCTCCGATTTTGAGGAAATACTAAGAATGAACCAAGACCTGCTCCTTTACAAAACGGCCATGGTTGCCGAAACAAAAAACGAGTTTGCGGCACAATCAAAAATAGATTATTTACTTTCTAAAGCGGAATAAGATGAACGAGAAAAATAAAAACATACTGAAAATGGCGGGTATACTTTTCGTCGGACTTCTATTAGGATGGGTGCTTTTTGGCGGTAATAAGGCGGAAAACGCTGGCCATGATCACCCTACCGAAGTATCGGAGAATACGATTTGGACCTGTTCGATGCATCCCCAAATCAGACGGTCGGAACCAGGGAAATGCCCGATTTGTGGTATGGACTTGATCCCCTTGGAAACCAATGATGGCAATACCAACCGTATGGCGATACAAATGACTGAAGACGCTATGAAATTAGCAAATATTCAAACCATGCTTGTTGGGGCCAGGGAAGCAAATAAAAATGTTCGCCTGAATGGCAAGATTCAGGTGGATGAACGCAAATTATACCAGCAACCAACCCATATTCCCGGCAGGATAGAACAATTGAACATCAATTTTACGGGTGAAAAAGTTAATCGCGGCGAGCTATTGGCCATGATCTATTCGCCGGACCTAGTGACCGCACAGGAAGAACTTCTCCAGGCTAATAGTATAAAAAATACGCAGCCTGAACTCTTCGAGGCTGCTAAACTGAAATTGTCGAATTGGAAAATTGGTGAAGGAACCATCGACAAGATACTGAATACGAGAGCCATAATTCAGCGATTTCCGATAACCGCAGACGTGTCTGGCGTGGTTATGAGCAAGAAGGTTGAAGTAGGGGATTATGTAGATAGGGGCATGCCATTATATGAAATTGCCGACCTTTCATCGGTATGGGTACTGTTCGATATTTATGAGACCGATATTCCCTGGGTGAAAATAGGGGATCCTGTTACCTATACCGTTCAATCATTTCCAGGTGAAACTTTTGAAGGTAAAATTAAATTTATTGACCCGCTGATCGATCCCGAGACTAGAGTAGCCTCAGCGCGTGTGGAAGTTAAGAACACCGAGAATAGGCTAAAACCTGAAATGTTCGTGTCAGGCACCCTCCAAAGTAATTTGGGCAAAGCTGCCGCTCAGGAAATTATTGTTCCCAAATCGGCAGTGATGTGGACCGGTGAACGATCTATCGTTTATCTAAAGGAGGTCGTACAAAACAAAATTAATTTTACATTACGCGAAGTGATCCTGGGACCTTCCCTAGGTGAGGCCTATGTAATAAAATCAGGTCTTCAAAATGGGGATGAAATTGTGGTAAATGGCACTTTTACGATTGATGCCGCTTCGCAATTGGCAGGGAAGCCAAGTATGATGGACCCACAAGGAGGCAGCGTTATGACCGGGCATAGGCATGATGGCGTAGTGATGCCTTCACCGATGCAGACCTCTCAAAAAGCCATAGACTATACCATACCAATCAGTCAGGAAGCTAAAGAGGCCCTTAAGCCTCTTTTTACGGCATATTTCGCTATGAAAGATGCCCTGACGAATGATCAGATGAAAGAAGCGCAAAGGGCCGCCACCGAAATACTAAAAGGTATTGAAGGGATAGATATGACCTTATTTAAGGACGAATCCCACGATGTATGGATGGGTTTAAGCAGTAATCTGAAAAACACCATGCAACAGTTAGCAAACTTAAAAACTATTGCAGAAGTTAGAAAAGCTTTTCAACAGATTTCAAATGATATGATCAGTTTGGAAAATGTATTTCGGCCCTATGGGGAAACCACCTATGTGATTCATTGCCCCATGGCGGATAGTAATAAGGGAGGAGATTGGTTAAGTACTTCAAAGGAGATTCGAAATCCGTATTTCGGTCATTCGATGCTTACGTGTGGGGAAGTAATTAAAGAAATAAAATAGCTTTAGGATTTAATAAGAAAATCAAATAAATAAATAAATCTATAAAATAATAGTAATTCTAAAATCAAATACAATGAAGAAAGCAAAAATAGCGACTTGGATTTTTACAATGACATTTGTGACTTTGACCGCACTGTCTTGCAAGGAAAATAAAAATAATCAACCAAGGGAAGTGGAACATGGATCGGAGATGCATGGGGCAGAAAGTCCCCATCAGGACGATAACTCAGTGGATACTTCCTCCGAGACTACGATGGCCAGTAGTCAATCATTGCCGACAGTATCTTCAATTTTGACCGCTTATTTGCAGCTAAAAGAGGCTTTGGTAGCCGATGATACACAAAGCGCTGCCAAAAAGGGAGAGGCTTTGATTGTCGCCTTGAATAATTTTGATAATTCTAAATTTACGAACGAGCAAAGATCGAAACTAAATGATATTGTTGAAAATGCGACCATTCACGCTAGGGATATCTCAAAAGCTAGCCTTGACCTTCAACGAGATCACTTTAAACTTTTAAGCGGTGATCTAATCGAATTGGTGGCCATAACGGGATCGCCAATCACATTATATCAACAATTCTGTCCAATGTATGATCAAGGTAGTGCTTGGCTAAGCGCCAGTAATGAGATTAAAAACCCCTACTATGGCAGTAAAATGTTAAATTGTGGTGTTGTAAAGGCAACGATTCAATAGAGGGCATCCGACTTTTTAAAAGGGGGATATGGCGATACAATGGTTGCCATTGTATTTGGTCTAAAATAGCAGGATCGGTTTATTTCTCCTCAAGATCTTTTTCCATGATTAGAACACAATATTATGCCGATGAAACACAAATATCAAATTGACGGGATGACCTGCGATGGTTGTCGTTCTCATGTTGAGAACGTACTGAATGTTATCGAGGGGGTAAAAAAAGTAAGCGTAGATCTAGCAAGTAAAGTGGCCGAAATAGAGATGGATTCCCATATTCCCCTATCAGTTTTTCAGGAGGCTTTACAAAAAGATGGCGGGGCCTACGGTATCCGTATGCCCGGTGACCCGCATTCCCATAATGAAAAATCTACATCAGAAAAAATTAGCGGATCAAAGGGGAAAGGTACATTTTATTGTCCCATGCGATGCGAAGGGGATAAAACCTATGACCTTCCTGGAGATTGC
This sequence comes from Maribacter sp., assembly GCA_022865355.1. Classification (GTDB taxonomy): domain Bacteria; phylum Bacteroidota; class Bacteroidia; order Flavobacteriales; family Flavobacteriaceae; genus JALHST01. The sequence continues at coordinate 33,550 of JALHST010000102.1, forward strand.
CCGGTATGTGGGATGGATTTGGTTGAGGAAGTTGACCTTAGGTTGGGGTCGGCAACCCAGTACACTTGTCCCATGCATCCAGAAATCATACGGGATGCCCCCGGGTCGTGCCCCATCTGTGGCATGGATCTGGTTCCCATGCAACCCGATACTTCAGCAGAAGAACTTAAGTATAAAAAGCTTTTAAAAAAGTTCTGGATCGCCATGGCATTCACCCTTCCGATTTTCCTTTTGGCCATGGGTGAAATGTGGCCTGGGAATCCTTTGCACAGGCTGTTGTCAATGAAAAACTGGAATTGGGTACAATTCGGATTGTCCTTACCGGTAGTTTTTTATGCGACCAGGATGTTCTTCGAAAGGGCCTATAGGTCTATTATAACCTGGAATCTGAACATGTTTACACTTATTGGCATCGGTGCCGGGGTGGCTTGGACTTTTAGTGTCTTCGGGATGCTTTTCCCCGATTTCTTTCCACAGGAATTTAAGTCGGAAGCGGGTACCGTACATGTGTATTTTGAAGCGGCCACCGTAATTCTGACTTTAGTGCTTTTGGGCCAAGTACTGGAAGCCCGGGCACATAGCAAGACCAACTCGGCCGTAAAGGAGCTTTTGAAATTGGCACCGAATAAGGCGATACGGGTCGTTAATGGGAATGATGAAGAAATTGTCATTGACGCCATAAAGGTAGGCGATGTCCTACGGGTAAAACCGGGCGATAAAATCCCGGTAGATGGTACGATTACCGAAGGGGAAACGTCAGTAGATGAATCTATGATAACCGGCGAACCCATTCCTGTGACGAAATCGGTTTCGGATAAAGTAAATAGTGGCACCATTAATGGCAATCAGTCCTTTTTGATGACTGCTGAGAAAGTAGGTAGCGATACGTTGCTTTCCCAAATCATACACATGGTGAATGAAGCGAGTCGCAGCAGGGCGCCAATTCAGAATCTTGCCGATAAGGTATCTGGGTATTTTGTCCCGGTAGTCGTGTTAATCGCCATCATCACCTTCGTGATTTGGGCACTCTGGGGTCCAGAACCATCCTATGTATACGCTTTGGCAAATGCCATTGCAGTATTGATTATTGCTTGCCCATGTGCCCTAGGACTAGCAACCCCTATGAGCGTAATGGTCGGTGTTGGCAAGGGCGCACAAAATGGCATCCTTATAAAAAGTGCGGAGGCCTTGGAAAAAATGAATAAAATACAGACCCTGATCATAGATAAAACCGGTACCATTACTGAAGGAAAACCAAAAGTTGAAAAAATTGGGTATTTCAAGGATGAGTTTACAGAACAGCAAGTATTACAATATATCGTTTCTATAAACCAATTTAGTGAACATCCGTTGGCGGAGGCAAGCGTGGCGTACGGGAAAGAAAAAGGCGTGAAATTATTGAAGGCGGAGAATTTTAAGTCCGTTAGCGGAAAAGGGGTAGAAGCCACGGTCAACAATAAAAAGGTATTCCTAGGCAACACTAAGATGATGGCAGATGCCGCGACCGAAGTATCTAAAGATTTACGGCAAGAAGCGGAATCTTTTCAAAAACAGGGAAAAACCGTTTCCTATCTGTCGATCGAGGGGCAGGCTGCAGGGTATATGGTCATCGGGGATGCCATCAAGAAATCTAGTATACAGGCCATCAAGGAATTACAGGATATGGGAATAGAGGTCATCATGTTGACCGGGGATAACAAGGAAACGGCCGCGGCAGTGGCCAAGGAATTACATCTCACAGGGTATCGGGCGGGCATGTTACCGGAAGACAAATTGAAGGAAGTTGAAAAATTACAAAAAGAGGGTAAAGTGGTAGCCATGGCGGGCGATGGCATCAATGACGCCCCGGCACTGGCCAAAAGTGATGTTGGTATCGCTATGGGTACGGGTACCGACGTGGCCATCGAGAGCGCTGGTATTACTCTGGTGAAGGGCGATTTACAGGGCATTGTACGTGCCCGAAACCTCAGTGGGCTAGTGATGGGAAACATCAAACAAAACCTATTTTTCGCCTTGGTTTATAACACTATCGGAGTCCCGATCGCGGCCGGGGTGCTGTTTCCTTTCTTTGGCGTGTTATTATCTCCCATGATTGCGGCAGCGGCTATGAGTTTTAGTTCGGTTTCGGTGATAGGGAATGCCCTTCGTTTGAGAACAGCGAAACTATCGTAAAATAAAGGTAAGAAGAACAAATTCAGTAAAAATCAGGATGCCAAAAACACGGCCCTTCAATGCTATTGTCCTCGGCACGATACAACTCATGATCGTACTACACACTAAAAAACAGAAAACCGCGTTCTTCTTGAAATAATCGATGTGTTTTGCATTGTGGGCACATCGGTCTGTAGAAAAAAGTGTATAAACTTGTTAGAAAATATGTTTATAACTAATTCCTCGAAATTTAAAACACAGGAAAAAAAAAGTAGTTTTAATTGAAATTTTAATCATTTCAATCATGGCAACAGCAAAGAAAGCAGCTCCAAAAGCCGCCGCCAAAAAAGCCGCTCCAAAAGCAGCTAAAAAGGCACCAGCGAAGAAGAAGTAATTCTTATATCGGGTTTATAAGATAAGCCCTATGCAATGGAAAATCGAACCACCCGCGACCTGCGGGTGGTTTTTATATTATGGTATACACACCGGGCTACTTTTCCCCGTCCCTGCACCCTGCATGAATACGCTTTCTTCCTTGATCCTTGGTCATAAAAATGGACAGGGCCAATCGATCAAATCCGAATTTCAATTCGCAACGCATATCAAAATAGTGTATGGAAAATAGGTTGTCAATACGGTTTGAAACACTATAATTGATTTTCCTACGTTCTTGGCCAAGCTCCTAATTATTTGGCCTTGTGGACATTGGGGGTGGTAGCGGGTGACAGCGAAATCAACAATTGTTAAAAAGAATAATGATAACTAGCTCATAAAAAGCAATTTACAAAAGAAAAAAACCTAATTTTAATTGAATATCTAAAATAATAAAGGATGGCAACGACAAAAAAACCGGCAGCTAAGAAAGCGCCAGCAAAAAAAGCCGCTCCCAAGGCAGCGGCCAAGAAGACTCCTGCAAAGAAGGCTCCTGCAAAAAAAGCCGCTCCCAAGGCAGCGGCCAAGAAGGCTCCTTCCAAGAAGGCTCCTGCAAAGAAGGCTCCTGCAAAGAAAGCTCCTGCAAAGAAAGCTCCTGCAAAGAAA
>JALHST010000103.1 GCA_022865355.1 Maribacter sp.
AATTACTCTCGGAAATCTGATTTTTAAAAAGGCCAATATTGTTGATGAATTTTGCGATGCAATTTCCCATGATACTGCCCATAAACAAGGTCGGGGCAAAAATGCCCCCAACACCACCGGCCCCAAAGGTAAGTGCACTGGCAATGATCTTAAAGAATACCAGCCCTGCTAGCAAGCCGATGACCATCCATACATTGTTGACATCAAGATTCAAGAAGTTGTTTTCCAACACCACTTCCGGATGTCCTTTGATCAAATTGTTGATTACATCAAAACCCTCACCGTACAGGGGAGGCACCAAATAGACCAGGATGCCGATGGCAATGCCCCCCAAAAGCACACGTTTTATAGGGGAGTCGATTTTATCAAAAATTTTCTGGATCCGTTCATAGGCTTCGGTGAAATAGATAGAAGTAAGTCCTGAAAATAAACCGAGAATAACAAAGAACGGGACCTGCTCAATTTTGAAGGTATCTTCGATTTTGAACGGGATTAGTACGTCGGAACCAAAGAAAAAATAGGAGGTTAAAATGGCTGACAACGATGCCAACAACAAGGGCAGCATCGAGGCGATCGTCAAATCAAGACTTAGCACTTCAATCGCGAAAATGATAGCCGCAATGGGTGCTTTGAAAATAGAGGACATCGCCCCTGCCGCGGCACAACCGATCAGCAAATTACGGTTGGCCTGGTTCATATGGAACATCCTGGATATGTTCGAACTGATTGCGGCACCTGTCGCGACAGTGGGCCCTTCAAGCCCAACCGAACCGCCAAAGCCAACGGTTAGCGGGGCAGTCATAATAGAACCGAACATTTGATACTTGCGCATAATGCCCTTGTGCTTGGAAATAGCATATAGGGTAGAGGGTATTCCATGGCTCACTTTATGATGTATTACATATTTCATAACAAGATAAACCAGGGCAAAACCTATAATCGGGAAAACAAAATAGAAGGCATGGTGGTAGTAACGCACCAAATTGCCTTCGAGCAAATGTTGGTAAAAATGTGTTAGATTCTTCAGAACTACGGCACCTACCCCCGAAGTAAATCCAACGAGAATGCTGAGAAGGTATACAAATTGTCGCTGTGATATATGCTTGGCCCGCCAGACCAGGAATTTGATAAGCCAAGATTTCTTTAGTGCAGCCATGGGGTTTAAAAAAACCCGACATCATCGGGATTTTATACTATTATTTTAAGTCTAACTTCAAATGTAATTCTTTCAACTGCTCGGCGTCAATAGGTGCAGGAGCATCGATCATGACGTCCCGACCACTATTATTTTTGGGAAAGGCGATAAAATCCCTGATGGTCTCCTGTCCCCCGAGAATGGCCACCAATCTGTCAAGGCCAAAAGCAATACCCCCATGTGGTGGGGCGCCATATTGGAAAGCATCCATTAGAAAACCGAATTGTGCCTGCGCTTGCTCAGGGGTAAATCCTAGATGTTTGAACATGGTACTTTGCACTTCCTTATCATGTATACGTATAGAGCCCCCG
>JALHST010000104.1 GCA_022865355.1 Maribacter sp.
CCTTTTGGAGTTCCTTACAAAACAGTTTTGTATCAAAACTAACTTTTTTAAGCACGGTCTTGGTATACTCAAGCATTCCTTCTGCCATATTTAAAAATGTTTAATTAGTTGTTTATATTCCTTAAAGTTAACAAAGAAAATCTAATTAATATTGCATTGCACTCATTAAAAATTGGATAAATTCGTATTAAATCGGTTGAAATGCAACAAATTATCGAATTCTAACTAATGGGCCGACTACAAAAAACAATTTCCAAGTTTCTCATTTTGATATTATTAATGGGGTGTGCCGGTACCAAGAAAAAATTTCAAAAAGCAATTCGACCCCTACTTGAATCTGAAGTATTCAAGAATCAGTTTACCGGGTTTTTGGTACTTGATCAAAAGACTGGAGACACTTTATTCAACATCAATAGTGCAAAATATTTTACCCCTGCCAGCAATGTCAAAATATTTACCCTTTTTACCGCCTTGCAACTCTTACCCAAAAAAATCCCGGCATTAAAGTATATCGAGGCTAATGATACCCTTTTTATTGAAGGTACAGGGGATCCAACATTTTTACATTCCTATTTTAAGGATAGTACCGTACTGAAATTTTTGGGAAGCCATCAGAAAATAGTGCTATATCTGAACAATTTCCAGGAAGAAAAATATGGCCCGGGATGGGCTTGGGATGATTATGGCTATTACTATCAGCCGGAAAGGAGCGGCCTTCCAATGTATGGAAACGTGGGTACGATTTTTCGATCTGATTCGCTTCATGTTATCCCGGAATATTTTCGAAAGAATGTGGTAGAATTGGGCTATTCAAAAAGCAGGGAGGAAGCGCAAAACCTTTTTTATTATGGGCCGAAGCAAACCGATACGGTCGAGATCCCATTTCGAACCGATAGCACCCTGACAAGAATATTATTGGAAGATGTGTTACATAAAAAGGTACATATCACCAATCGCTTTCCGGAAGGCACGAAGTCGATTCTATATAATGTTCCTGCAGATTCTGTCTATCGAAGAATGATGCAAGTGAGCGATAATTTTTTGGCCGAGCAATTAATGATCTTAGCCTCTACTACACTCTCAGACACCCTGAGCTTCACACGATCGAGGGATTTCATTTTGGAAAATGAATTGTCTGACTTACGACAGCCGGCCCGTTGGGTAGATGCATCTGGCTTATCTCGCTATAATTTAATTACCCCGCAAGCCATGGTATCGGTATTGCGTAAACTGTATCTAAGGGTACCTAAGGAACGCCTTTTCAGTTTTTTTCCGATGGGAGGCGTCTCGGGGACATTGGTCGATTGGTATGGCGGGTCAACGCCCTACGTGTATGCCAAATCAGGCAGTTTAGGCAATAATTATTGCCTAAGTGGTTATCTTATAACCAAATCGGGTAGCACCTTGATCTTTAGTTTTATGAACAATCATTTCTTGGTGCCCCCATCGGAAATTAAAAACCAAATGCAGGCCATTTTTGAAATTATCCGGGACACTTTTTAAAAGGCCCTTGTAGGTTTCGGTTGTGACAAATCAATCGGTGAATTACTTCTATCAGGCAAATACCTGGATGTCCTTAGAATTGCATGGTATGGTATTCGGATTCCCTGAAAGAACCTATTCGCCGAATAGCTTATTGATTTGCGCATATTGTAGCAAAATAATCGTTTTGGAGTCCTTTATTTCACCGGAAGCCATCATTTCCAATGTCTTTTCGAACGGAAATTCAAGTACTTCTATATTTTCGGTCTCGTCTTGCACCCCACCGCCTTCGGCGACTTTCATATCATCTTCGTAGGCTCCTATAAAGAGATAGTTTATTTCGGTGACCGCACCAGGAGACATATAGGTCTTGAAGACCCTTCGGACATGTTCGATTTTGTATCCGGTCTCCTCCTCCACTTCCTTTCGGATGCAGTCTTCGGGATTATCACCATCCAATAGCCCGGCGCAGACTTCGATCATCATCCCATCCTCATTGCCATTCACATAGGTAGGCATTCGAAATTGTCGCGTTAGGACAACGGTTCCCTTTTCTTTATTGTATAATAAAATGGCCGCGCCATTCCCACGGTCATAAGATTCACGTTGTTGGGTCTCCCAATGACCATCATCCCTAAGATATTCGAAGGTAAACTTATGAAGGGTATACCAATTATCGGAAAGTACTTCTTTACGAATATTTCTTACGCGTTCGTTTGTCAAAACATATCCATTTATAATGCGTTTAAAAAAAGAAACTTAAGGCCCGGTCGTACCCCTTCACTCACCTTCCTCGGCTACTTTTAAGGTGCTTAAATAGGCTACCAAATCTACCATTTCATCCTCGTTCATTACCTTATCAAGACCCTCGGTCATAAGTGATTTTTCCATAGCCTCCAATTTATCGATATTCGCACGCTCTATTTCCTTCTGCACGCCCCCCATCATTTTTAGCGTAAGCTTATCTTCGGATTTACTCAAAATATAACCACTATAGGTCGCGCCGTCCTTCATGGTAAGGGAATATCCTTCATACCCAAAACTGATGCCCGCACTCGGGTCGATAATGTTCGAATAGAGAAAATCCTTGGACAATTTATTGCCTATATCCGACAAGGAAGGACCAAAATCAATACCTTCATTCCCTGCAATATGACATGCGCTACAATACATTCCGTAGATTTCCTTACCATGGGCACTATCGCCCTTGCGCTCGATAAGGGCCGCCACATCGATAGGTGCATTCGATTCTTCATCCAAATATTTAGGGGCATTTTCCCGCAGTTCAACATCCCAGCTGTTCATTAGTCTAAGGACCGCCGTCTTTTTAAATTCGCTTGCTAATTTATTTTCCTTCAGCATCGTATAAAGGGCATGCTGCCCATCCCACGTATTGCCCAACCCCTCCACCATACGCCTTTTTAATGGCGCACTGAAACCCTCCTGATTGAGATTTTGTATCAATAATTCGACGGCCGACGAATCGTTACTATTTCCTATGAGTCCGATTAGTTCCATTTTATCCGAAGCAGGGATAGTTGCTTGCAACTGTTCGGCTAACAATTGTAACCCACCCGATTTTAAAAGAAGCTCTAAAGACTCCCTACGAATATCTTCGTCCATGGTACTGTTTGAGATTACCCGAAACAAGGCCTTATTTTGATTTGGTAACCTTAAATTTTTAAGGGCCATCAACCATTCCGGGGTACCTTCAATTTGGGGTAGTAAGTCACTTACCATTTGGATCCTACTTGATGAACCATTTACAAATCGTTCGTCTAATTGACCAATGGCCAATGCTTGAATGGCTTTTTGATTAGGGCCTTCGATTTTTAAAAGGCCCATTATAATTTCATTTTTTCGGGGATGATCCTTGAAACTGAACGCCCGAAAATAGGAAGGCAATTTTTCCTTCGAAAGCTTTGGATCGCGTATCATTTCCGCCAAGAGAGGAACTGTTTCCTGGGCCCGCATCCTCCAGATAATTTCCCTGGTGGCCGCATTGGTCAGGTCAATATCGTTTTTTGATTTCCACACACTGAAATAGCCATCTGCATGCTGGTCTGACCCGATTCCCAAGGCTTCAAGTGACCATCGATCTCCGGCTTGGTGCTGCGATGCCAGTGAAGCCCATAATTCAGCAGCCCTTGGTGTACCCAAAAAAGCCAAGGCAATGGCGGCTTCCCGACGAACCTGTGGCGACGGATCTTGTATTATCCTTTCAAGGAAATCCTCTAGGTGATCCTTTTCGAGGAACCTGGCCATTCGTATTCCCTGGATACGAAATTTCGTATCAGAATCTGCCAGGGCCAAATCAATATATTCTCTTGCCTTCGTGGGTATCTGCGCTGCCAACCAAAGAGCTCGGGCCTTGGCCGTTCCTCCCTTTGCAATCAAATGTTCAAGCAGTGGTTCTGCCGATTCCCCCATGGAATGGAGCCGTTGCCATGATTGGTAAAAAACGTCCATATTATCTGAAAGCACCCCTTCTAAAGCTCCCTCGCCCGTACTTAGGTCGAATTTTCGTGGGTGATATCCGTTGGAGGTCGAAAGATGATAAATCCGACCTCGGGCGATATCCTCCGCTTTATGCCCGCCGACTCCCCCATCATACCAATCTGCAATAAAAAGCGAACCGTCGGGCGCCACGGTCACATCATCAGGTCGAAACCAGTCGTCCTCGCTTTTTACCAGGTTTTCAATTTTAGCCGTATATCCTGCACCTTCTTCCTGAATGAGATAGCTACGCACTACATTATGGCCTGGTTCAGCATGAATCAATTGATTTCGATATTTTTTGGGCAATAAGGTATCCTCATAGACGAGGATGCCACAGGGGGAGCCTGAGCCTGTTTGCAGGAGATTCGGTACGGTACCTGGATCATTCAAATGCCAATGTCTTTTTGGTATCTCAGGATCCCAGCCCGTTCTTCGCTCTTGCCAGCTTTGGCCTGTCAATAGGTCTTTAAAGCCGAAATTTCCATATTCCATAACAAAGTTGATGCGCGTGCCACGATTCCCATCATCGTCATTGTCTGATTGCCAGAGGCCACCATAAGAGTCCACCGTAAGCTCATAGGGGTTCCTAAAATTAAAGCCAAGGACTTCAATATTAGCTCCGTTAAGATCCGATCTAAATGCCATTCCCTGGCGAAAGGGGTGGCCAGAATTGTTGACGAGCCTACCATAAATATCTTTGATAGGGTCTCCTGCCTTATCCAGCAATTGTCCTCCTTCGTTTCCAAAATTAAAGTATAATCTTCCATCTGCGCCGAAGGTAAAGGCATGTACCCCATGGTCATGATCTTTGCCATCGATACCCGAGAAGAGTATCTCCTTTGAATCGGGAATGTCGTCACCGTTCGTATCAGTGAATACGAACACGTTCGGGCTCACCGAAACAATGATCTTATCCCCTAAAACAACAATGCCCAGGGCTGCATTAATATCTTCACCTTGATAAAAAACTTTCGATACATCGGCTTGGCCATCGCCGTCGGTATCTTCAAGGATCAGAATACGATCTCCTTTTTTCTCGTAGGCATTCTTCGGATTTGCGAAAAGTCTGTAGTTTGTTCCCTCACAGACCCAAATCCTACCCTTGGCATCAATTGCCATGTTGGTGGGGTTTCGCACCATGGGTTCCGAAGCAAACAATTCAAGCGAAAGACTATCGGCAACTTGCATAGAGGCCAAGGCATTTTCGGGCTTTCGTTTTTCTAGTTCTGAAAGGGTTGCGAAATCTATTTTCGCGGAAGGTGTTTTGTTACATGCATTCAGAATTAGGAGGAATGGTAAAATGGCGAATAGCCAAAAAGAATTTTTGAAGTTTTGCATTGTGCAGCCGATTAGGGTTTCTAATATCGTTTTAAAGATAGTAATTATCGAATGTACCATCCGACAATCCTAAAATTTGACTAGGAAATTATAGACCTAAAAAATACTTCCGATATTTTCTGCTCTATAAAAACGATATCCCCATGACTTCCCAGACTTGTAGCCTTCAGGGAAGATCCGTGGAGCGTCTTCAAGAACAAAACGACGATACTTATAAACGTGATCTAAATTGGTCGTGTTACGCCATGTTATGATATTACCACCAGACCCCAGTTCATTCATGCCAGTTTTGGTGCGACAATCGCATCAGAACAAGAAGATAATGGTCTTTAGAACTGTTTCAATAAATAATTGATCAAATCGGTAGTAGTGACAATACCCACCAGCTTTCCTTCGTCAACCACAGGGATGGCATGAAATTCTTTTTTCGATAAAATCTCGGCCACTTCCTTAATGGTCGTATTAGAGTTTACATATATCAGGTTTTTAGCCATAACCTGTTCGATGCTAAACATATTGTAAACCGCAGTCTCTACCTCTTCCTCATCATCATAGACAGCATCGGCAAAACTGATGCGAAGAAGATCGGTATAGCTTAGCATGCCAATAATTTTTTCACCGGAGACGACGGGAATATGCCGAATCTTATTTTTTTTAAAAAGGCGTTCGGCCTTTTCCAGAGTATCCGTGCTATTTAAGGTTATGACATTTTTAGTCATAATCGTTGAAATCGGCGTTTTTTGTTTCATGTCGTGAATTTTAATTGCTATAAAAATAGGCCTCGAATGAACCACAAAGAATGACATAAGTCATGTAAGGTTAACAGTATTCAATCCTAAAATTGGGCCGTGTCCGAATCGGGTATTGGTAACCTATCCCAAATAAAAAAGCGGACAATTTCTTGCCCGCTTTCGCAAAATTACGTACTTCCTTATTTGGCGATATTGACTGCTCGGGTTTCGCGTATCACTGTAACCTTAACTTGTCCTGGATAGGTCATATCGGTTTGGATTTTTTGGGAAATCTCAAACGACAATTCTGCGGCCTTGTCATCACTGACTTTTTCACTTTCAACAATTACGCGTAACTCACGACCTGCTTGAATGGCGTAGGCTTTTTGAACCCCGCCGAAGCCGAAGGCGATGTCCTCTAAATCCTTTAAACGTTGAATATACGAATCCAAAACCTGTCGTCTGGCACCTGGCCTTGCACCGCTTATGGCATCACAGACTTGGACGATAGGTGCTATCAGCGTCTTCATTTCAATTTCGTCATGGTGGGCACCAATAGCATTACAAACTTCTTCCTTTTCACCGTATTTCTCGGCCCACTGCATGCCCAAAATGGCGTGTGGGGTTTCAACATCGGCCTCGGTGTTCGGCACTTTGCCAATATCATGCAACAAGCCCGCCCGTTTCGCCAATTTGGTATTTAGTCCCAATTCGGCAGCCATTACCCCACAAAGCTTTGCGACTTCCCTGGAGTGTTGTAACAAATTTTGGCCATAGGAGGATCGATATTTCATGCGGCCTACGGCTTTGATCAATTCGGGGTGCAAACCGTGGATTCCTAAGTCAATGACGGTCCTCTTCCCGATTTCAATAATTTCACCTTCAATCTGCTTTTCAGTCTTTTTCACGATTTCCTCGATACGGGCTGGATGTATCCTGCCATCGGTCACCAATTTATGCAGTGACAATCGGGCTACTTCCCTCCGCACCGAATCAAAACACGAAAGAATAATAGCTTCCGGTGTATCATCGACTACGATCTCAACGCCCGTGGCTGCTTCCAAAGCACGGATATTACGTCCTTCACGCCCAATAATTCTACCTTTTACGTCATCCGATTCCAAGTTGAATACCGACACACAATTCTCAACCGCTTCCTCTGTGCCTATGCGTTGTATGGTATTGATGACTATTTTCTTTGCTTCCTGTTGGGCCGTCAATTTGGCCTCTTCAAGGGTAGCCTGTATAAACGACATAGCGTCGGTCTTGGCATCTTCTTTCAAGGAAGCCATCAATTGGCTCTTCGCTTCATCGGCCGAGAGGCCTGAGATGACTTCCAATTGTTGCACTTGACTTTTATGTAATTTTTCCAATTCGGATTGTTTTTTATCATAAAACTCCGCCCGATGCTCTACATCCTTCATTTTCGATTCAAGCTGCTCATTCAACTTCTTACTTTTGGCAAGTTCATTACTCACCTGGGATTCTTTGTCTCGAACGCGTTTTTCGGCCTCGTCTATTTTTTTATCCTTGCCAATAATCACCTTCTCATGTTCGGCCTTCAATTCCAAAAACTTTTCCTTTGCTTGAAATATCTTATCCTTTTTGATGCTTTCCCCTTCGATATTCGCGTTTTTCAGAATGGCATCAGCTTCCTTTTTGGCACTGGCAATCGTTTTGGAAGCCTTGCCTTTTTCCAAAATCTTCGCGATTACGAATCCGATTACAAGTCCAATGAGTGCTGCTATTATCCACATTGTTGTATCCATAGTTTAATAATTAGAATTTATTTTTTGGGTCGAACCCAAATTTTGATTTGATTCCTCCATATCATGGTAGGGAACGAACTGTACATCGGCCTGAACAACACTTTCGATACATTCAGTGCGATTTTAATACAAAAAAACCCACATTGGAGAGGTTTTGTACAAACTCCTTAAAACAGGTTTAGGGCTACCAGACTGATCAAGGATCCTTATACAAGTAAGGCCTGCTTTTACAATCTAAACTCACCCTTTTTAAACAAATTAATGTTGAGTTCGCCAAAAGATAATACCAATGTGGGCAGTAACTAATGTTATTTAAAAGAACTTATTGAATACCAAGCTTGGAATTTAAAAGTGCGTCCAGCG
>JALHST010000105.1 GCA_022865355.1 Maribacter sp.
ACTGCCTATGATCAGTATGCCTTGAAGGCCTTCAAAGTAAACAGTATCGACTACCTATTAAAACCAATTGACGAAGAAGAACTCTCAGCAAGCTTGGAACAATTTAAAGTACAGCAAAAAGCAAAGATCTTGGCGAATGATCAGGTCTCCGGTCTGCTAAACCTGATCCAGAGGCAGAAGAAATCATACAAATCTACCTATTTGGTGAATCACAGGGATGAACTAATTCCCATAAAAACAGAACATATCGCTTATTTTTACATTGATACGGGTATTGTAAAGGCCACTACCTTAGATAGGCAAAACTTCATCTTGGACAAAAAACTGGAGGATTTGGAAAGCGAACTAGATCCTGAAATTTTTTGTCGGGTCAATAGACAGGTCATCGTTCGAAAAAATGCTGTTAATAACATCAAATACTATTTTGGCGGCAAATTACTAGTTAACGTAGTACCGAACTTTGATGACCGTATAATTGTCAGCAAGGCCAAGGCATCCGATTTCAAAAAATGGATGGAATCATGAAAAAGTCCCTTAAATAGGGTTTCCTTAATTACTCGATAAAGACAGGAGTTATAGATTATAGGGCAAGAACGCTGACCCAACTAGGGCGTTTAAAATGGCTAAAACGTTAGAGGATAATTACGGTCAGGATATGATACGACCATCCTCCATTTGAATAATCCGATCCGTGCGCTTGGCGAAATCTTCATCGTGGGTAACGATGAGTAAGGAAAGTCCTTCTTCCTCCTTCAATCGCTTGAAGATACCGAACACGTTTTCAGAATTATGGCTATCCAAATTGCCTGTGGGCTCATCGCCCATAAGAATGGTCGGATTGTTAATTAAGGCACGGGCGATGGCCACGCGTTGTTTTTCACCACCTGAGATACGTGAAGCTCTCTTGTCGGCAAGCTTTAAAATATCGAGCATTTCAAGTTTATTCAAAGCGTCTTGCTTAATCTGTGCATCTGTTTTATCTGCCAGTTTTTTGGCTGGTAACATAACATTTTCGAGGACGCTGAATTCAGAAAGCAGATAATGAAATTGAAATACAAACCCAATATGTTTATTTCGTATGCGGGAGAGCTCTTCATGCGGCTTCCCTGTAATCAGTTCATTATTCAAATAAAGTTCTCCGGTATATTCGGTATCCATGGTCGAAAGGATATACAATAAGGTCGATTTTCCAGATCCCGATTTTCCCATGATAGAGGCAAATTCCCCCTCTTTAACGCCAAAGGAAATATCTTTCAATACATGAAAATCGGTGGGCTTCTTAAAATGTTTGTTGATATTCCTGGTTTCTAGAACTAAGCCCATGTTTTTCGTATTTGCGAATCGACCTCCTTAAAATCTATGAAGCGTATTCTTATATTCCTCCCTCTATGGCGCATAGTTCGTATTTTCGTCTATGACTTACGTCTAACTTCTAACACCTTTTACGTGCCTCTGATGATGCGCACCGGGTCGATTTTTTTTGCTTTATTGGAAGGCATATACCCAGCAATAAAAGTAGAAATTAGGGCAAAGGTGATTCCGATGATATAATATCCTATCTTAAAATTCACGGGGTACGTGGTAATCGTTGGCAATGCGGCAGTTTCAAATGGGGTCCGACTGATGATTACCGAAAGCCCAAATCCGATAAGTAAGCCTAGAATGCCGCCAATGATTCCGATAATCAATGCTTGGCTCATAAAGATATATTGCACGTCACGACCTGAAAAACCCGTAGCTTTTAAAATCGCAATGTCCTTCATTTTTTCATAAATAAGCATATTCAAGATATTGTAGATTCCAAAACCGGCCACGATCAAGAGGGTTATCGAAACGGCATAAGTAATAAGGTTTCTAATGTTTGAACCTGTTTCAAATTGCGCATTGGCCTGATTGATATCAATGGCTTTTACATCGAATTGTTGCTCAATTTGGTTTGCCATCGATACGGCGTCATTGATATCATAAAGTTTGACGTTGATATCGGTTATATAATTTTCAGGCTCCCCCAATATTCGCTGCACGGTGGTAAGATTGGCATAACTCTGGACATTATCGATATCGGCGATGCCGCTTTGGTATATCCCAACAATCTTTAACGGAAATATAGCCCCCCCGACCGTGCTGATTTGGACCCTATCCCCTACCGCCAAAGACATTTTTTTTGCCAGGCCTGCTCCCAATAGAATACCGTTGTCGTTATTCTTTAATGCCTGTGGAGTGCCATCAACAATGTTGTCCTGAATGTTGGAGAGCCTTGCCTCCTCCAGAATATCAATACCGGTAAGATTACCTCCCAGTTGTATGGAACCGGATATGTAGAAAATTTGGGTACGTAACTGTGGGGTGGCTCCTTTTACGCTGGCATCCCGTTTCAAATAATCCAAAATAGGGACGGCATTATGTACTTTTTTTTGACTTTGTTTCGGTTTTACCGAATGCACTACGTTCAATGCATCCTTAAATTCCGAATACAAACCAATGGGCTGTGTTTTAGAGGGTTCTATTTCATTATAAATATGTACATGGGGTGTTTGGTTCAGTACCAAATCGTCGAGCATGCCATTCAATCCGGTCATAAAACTGACCAACGTAATGTACGCTCCAATTCCAAAAGTAACTCCCAAGGCGGCCGTAACCGTTGATTTCATCTTGGTCAAAAGATGGGTCTTGGCAATATTCAATATGACTTTCCAATTGGTCATTACTCAGGTTTTAGTAGGTACGTATTTTCATCAATACCGCCTTTAATCTCGACCTTATCCAAACTTTGAAGTCCGATCTGCACCTCCCGAAGGCCGGCTTCGGTCCTCACCTTGTTGCCATCTACCAAGTACGATTTTGGAATTGTCAGCACATTCCCACGTTGTGCAATAATAATATTTCCTTCGCCGGAAAGCCCTGGGTATAATGTTTTTGGCTGATTTTCAAAACGTGCCTCCACTTTAAACGTTTGAGTCCGTTCATCTTTTCTGGGATATATTTTGTAAACTTTTCCTTCAAAAACATTTTGCGCGTAGGCATCTAAAGTAATCAATACACCTTGGCCCAGACTTAATTTTACTATATCGACCTCATCGACTAACATTTCTATTACAAAAATATCTTTGCTGCCTACAGAGGCCAAAGGATCCATGGTGGTCACTATTTCACCAGGGTTCTTATAAAGGGCATATACTTTGCCATTAATCATACTGGTCACGGTAAAATCACCCGTGGCAATTCGTGAATTTTTGTAACTATTCGATGCTTGTTCAACTTGTGTCTGTAGCTCATTTTGGGTTCGTGTGTACTGGTTCTTCAATAGCTGCAAATTGTTCCGGGAAAGTTCATAAGCCAATTTTCGGTTATCGAATTCTACCTTGGAACCAATGTTCTGCTCCCATAGGTTTTTCTGTCTTAAGTAATTAATCGAATCATTCTTTAAGCTTAAGGTCGCAGCTGCTATTTGATCTCGAATTCCGGTCAGGACTCCTGAACTGCCATTGTAATTTTCCCGGGCCAATTGTAAGGCAAGTTTGGCATTGTCGGCATTGAGTTTTGGGGTATTGTTGATGATCTGGAGCAAGGGTGCCCCTTTGTGCAAGGTATCGCCTTCCCGAACCAGATTTTTATCGAGAATTCCGGCAACGATGGCATACGCTTGATACAGACTATCGGGCTGAATCGTTACCGAGGAATATACCGACTCGGTAATCGTAGTTTTTTCCGGAAGGATTTTATCGTTCTCCTTTTTACAGCCAAGGCCAACTAACAGAAAGCACCAAATTAAATAAGCCACAAAATACCTGACTCGATTATACAACATACATACGCGAAATAAGGTAGTTAAATTATACATGAAGCGCTTCATAGGTAATGATATTTATCATAGGATCTAAAGCAAAACCAGGTTATTTTTAATATCTAGGATAAAAATAAGAATTCAAATGTTAGTAACATCCAAAAGACGGATAATGGCATTGATTCTTGGTGGTATTATGGTGATTTGGGGCATCTTGACACTTGTGGCCCAGCGGGAAGGCGCCCCGAAATTCTGGATGTTGGGCGATATAACAAGCGCGCAAAAGGCACTAATCGTTTACAATCCAGACCTGTTTTACAACTTGGATGAACAAGTTTGCACCTCTTTTGCCAAAGGACTCGGGAAGGAGGGTTGGCACTCCCGTGTTGCCACAGTGGCTGCCGCCAGTGCGTTGAAAATTGAAGACTTTGACCTCTTGGTTTTTTGTGCCAATACGTATAATTGGTCACCCGATTGGCCAACAAGTCGTTTTATAAAGGGTTTGGATTTAGAAAAGAAACCCGTAGTGGCCATAACCTTAGGAAGTGGGTCGACCAATACATCCCAGGAACACCTAGAAAATCTGATAACTGATACAGGTGGCCATCTTATCGGTTCAAAATCATACTGGTTGATGCGCCCGAATGATGAAACCCGTACGAACGCATCAAACGTAAAAATCGCTATCGAAAAAGCAGAAATATTTGGGGAACAAATTGGAATCGACTTTTTGAAAAGTTCCAAATGAGATGAATTTAAACTTTTGATTCCACCTGCAAATAATCATTCGATCAATAAATTGATACAAATAGTTGAGTATCGTTAAAATTACGATTCATGAAAAAAATTCTAGTACCGGTCGATTTCTCCGAGCATTCGGAATATGCCCTTGAAGTGGCAGCTTCACTGGCAAAAACGTTTGATGCCGAAATTGTTGTGCTGCATATGATGGGGCTCTCTGAATCTACTGTCAATGAAAATGAATCAGAAGAGTTTGCCGAAGCCCAATATTATATGAAATTGGCCAAAAAAAGGTTTGAATTGTTCTTGAACAGACCTTGGCTTAAAGGAGTCAAAATCAACCAGATGGTGCAGAATTACAAGGTTTTTAGTGAAATAAACAACATCTCCAAAGAACAGGATATCGATTTAATTGTAATGGGGTCACACGGTGCGAGCGGTATTAGTGAGATATTTGTCGGTTCGAACACCGAAAAAGTGGTCAGGTCTTCAGAGGTTCCGGTTTTGGTTATAAAGAAAAGGACCGAAAAGTTCCGTATCAAAAAAGTGGCCTTCGGGTTCGATTTTGAGCCAAAAAGCCTTTCGGCATTCAAGAATTTGAAAAAACTTTGTGCCGTTTTAAATGCCGAGCTTTGTTTGCTATACGTAAATCTTCCAGGTATACGGTTTATGAGCACCGAACAAATGCAAGCGAAAACAACCGAATTCCTTAACCTAGCATTTCAAGGCCAAGAAGACCAACTACCGGAGGTAACCTATTATTGCGATTATTCCATCGAAAAAGGGATCTACAATTTTGCGAAGGAAACCCATGCCGATGTTATTGCCGTAACCACCCATGGTCGCAGCGGACTTGCCCACTTTTTTAAGGGAAGTATCGGGGAGGATGTTGCCAACCATCTAGACTTGCCGGTTATAGTTACAAGAATTTAGGCTTTTCTTTGATGGTTTTTTTATGCACCTTCCTTTTTTACGCCCAATTTATACAAGAATTTCTCCATAAGGCACCATTGGGTAAAGGCCGATTGCAACAAGTTTGCCCCTACAAAAAGCGTGAACCACAGCCAGTTGATGTTTACATACATCGCCAATACTGCGCTAATGATGATAAAAGTCCCGGCAATTGCGCGAATATATCTGTTGATCATATTATTGCTATTATTTATTTTTAAATTGATTTTTCAATGGGTACCACCACTGCCTTGATCGGATTATTGGTTTCGAGATGTTTATTGAACTCTTGAATCAATTCGAACAAAACATCTATTTTGTCCTCGGTGGTAAAGGAAAAGAACAAACTAGATTCAACGCCTCCCGTTTCACTTGGAAACCAACTTGCCGTGCGTAATAGAGAAGAACTCGTTTTAAACCCATCAATGTGGGATTCACTGAAGCTTTCGATATTGGCATTTTTAAAAAGACGCAAAATGTCTTTTTCAAAGGCTTCGACAACGGTTACAATTAATAGTTTCATGGCTTTTTAGTTTTAATTAAATATTGTTTTCTTAACGAAAGACAGCATTATAGGGTTTTTTCATGTTTCTTATGTTCGATCATATAATAGATCAATGGAACCAAGATCAGGGTCAAAAATGTAGAAACAATGGCACCGGCCACTAATGAAATGGCCAATCCTTGAAAAATGGGGTCGAATAAAATTATCGATGCGCCAATAACAACGGCTCCCGTCGTCAACAAGATGGGGGTGGTACGCACGGCACCAGCATCGATGATCGCTTGTTTGATAGGGATACCCTCATTGAGCCTTATTTCAATAAAATCGATGATCAATACCGAATTACGTACCATTACGCCTGCTAGTGCAATCATACCAATAAAGGAAGTTGCCGTAAAAAAAGCGCCAAATAACCAATGTCCGAGTACAATACCGATCAACGAAAGCGGTATTGCGGCCATCATGACAATTGGGGTCTTGAAGTTTTGGAACCAGCCTACGATCAACATGTAAATGAAAATAATGACGACCACAAAAGCAATTCCCAAATCCCGAAAGACTTCTAGGGTAATTTGCCACTCGCCATCCCATTTAATGGTATAATCGCTTTCATCCGAGGGTTGCTCCATATACAGTTCGTTCAACTTGTAACCCTTCGGTAGCTGTACGTCTTGAAGTTTTTTGTCCATTCCTAAAATCGCATATACCGGGCTTTCCAATTCTCCTGCCATATCTGCCGTTATATAAACGACTCTTTTTTGATCTTTTCTGTAAATGGTTTTTTGCAACGTATCGGTTTTGACCATTACCAGATCACTTATAGGTATGACGCTTCCTTGGGCCGATTTTATTTTGATGTTCTGAATGTCCTGCAACGAGCTTTTTTCGGCATCGTCTAATGCCAGGACGATACCGACCGATTCGTTCGCGTTTTCGTCATATAGGGTAGAAACCGGATATTCGCTTAAGATGGTAGTCAGGGCACCCACGATTTGCTGGGGAGCCACACCGTTCAACATGGCTTTTTCCTTATCTACCTCCAAACGGTATTCGGTTTGGGCATCTTCGACCATCCAATCGGTATCGACGATATCATCGGTATTTTCTAAAATGGACTTCACTTGATCGGCGATCTTAATCTGCCCATCGTAATCTGGCCCATATATTTCAGCCACAATGGTTGAAAGAACGGGCGGTCCCGGTGGCACTTCTACCACCTTGACATTGGCACCGTATTTTTTTCCTATTTTTTGTATTTCGGGACGCACTAACTTCGCAATATCGTGACTTTGTGCACTGCGGTCTTCCTTATGCAACAGATTTACCTGTATATCGGCCATATTGCTCCCTCCCCGCAAGTCATAGTGGCGTACCAGTCCATTAAATGTAATGGGTGCAGAAGTACCAATATAGTTTTGGTAATCTACCACTTCGGGCCGCGTGGAAAGGTATTGGGAAATTTCTTGGGTGACCATGGCCGTTCTTTCCAAAGTGGTTCCCTCCGGCATATCTAAGACGATTTGAAACTCGTTCTTGTTGTCAAAAGGCAACATTTTTACGGCGACGGTCTTCGTGTAAAATAGCAACATAGAACCGAGTAATAGCACCACGGTAACTCCTATAAAAGCCCATCGTTTTGAAGGGCTATCCAACAAGGGTAGCTCCAACTTTTTATAAATTCTATAGATAAGGCCCGATTCAACGCTTTTCTCTTCTTTATGCCCATGCCCTTCCTTTTCCCTTAATAAATGATACCCCAAATACGGTGTTATGGTCAGGGCCACGAACAAGGAAAGCATCATGGCAATAGAGGCGCCAATGGGCATCGGACTCATATAGGGGCCCATCATCCCAGAAACGAACGCCATGGGCAATATGGCCGCAATCACCGTAAATGTTGCCAAAATCGTAGGATTACCAACCTCGTTTATTGCGAATATGGCCGCCTGCTTAAATGGTAATCGCTTCATTTTAAAATGACGGTGCATATTCTCCGCTATAATGATACTATCATCAACGACAATACCTACTACAAAGACAAGCGCAAAAAGCGTAATACGGTTCAGTGTATAATCCAACATGTAATAAGCGAACAGGGTAAGTGCAAAGGTCAATGGCACCGAAAAGAAAACCACGAGACCACCACGCCAACCCATGGCCAACATCACCAGCAGGGTAACCGCCAAAATGGCAACGCCCAAATGCAGCAAAAGTTCACCTACTTTGTCAGATGCGGTTTCCCCATAATTCCTAGAAACCTCGACATGCACGTCCTTGGGGATAAGATCTTTTTTCAATAGGGCTACCTTTTCCAAAATCTTCTCGGATATTTTCATGGCATCGGCCCCTTTTACCTTGGCGACCGATAAGGTTACCGCAGCATAATCCGAGCCATATTCCGAAAATTTTTCGTTCGATTGTCCATAACCGAAAGACACATAACTTTTTGGTGAGGAAGGCCCGTCCTGGATGGTCGCTACCTGCTTAAGATACACCGGTAGGTTTTTGTTAATCCCAACGACCAAATTTTCGACGTCTTCGGCGGTACTTAAAAAATCCCCGGTAGTAACGAGATACTCGGTATCATTCTTGACAAAACTGCCCGATTGCGATTGTTGGTTATTGGCCCGTATCATTTGAACAAGGGATAGGGGATCAATGCCATTTTCGGCCATCTTATCCTTATCGAGGATTACTTTTAATTCCCTATTTCTTCCGCCGATGGTTTTAGTAATCGAAACATCCTTTATTTTTTCTACTTCGTTTTTGAGTTCCCCGGCAATCTGTTTTAACTGAAAATCGTCGTATGTATCACTCCATATGGTTATACCCAACATAGGCACATCATCAATGGATCTCGTCTTAACCAAGGGTTCGGTGATACCATTTCCAAACATATCGCCATGCTTCATCAATTCGTTATACAGGTTGACATAGGCACGTTCGGTATCTTCGCCCACGTAAAATTGTACGATAATCATAGCCTGTCCGTTCATGGCCATGGTATGCAGATGTTCTACCCCTTTGATATCTGAAATAATCTTTTCCAAAGGTTTTACGACCCTATTCTCGACTTCCTTGGGGCTCGCACCAGGATAGCCCACCATAACATCGGCCATAGGGACGATAATCTGAGGCTCCTCTTCCCTTGGGATCAAAAAAGAACTGTATACCCCAATGATCATTAAGGCGACCATTAATAAAATGGTCAACTTTGAGTCTATAAATGCGTTGGCTATCTTTCCAGAAATTCCTTCGTTCATAATTTTTGATTTATTGGATGGAGACTTTGGCTCCGTTGAATAATTTGCCGTCTGCCGAAACGATGTATTGCTCCTCTGAACTCAATCCGGAAAGGACTTCAACTTGGTCTCCGTATATTTTGCCCAAACGCAACCATCTGAGCAAGGCCCGATTCTGATCGCTTATCGTATAGACACCTTTGAGCGACCCATTTTCTACCAGTGCCGATTGTGGGATCAATATCATTGAAACCGCCTTTGACTGTTGTGCGATCGGAAATTGTACCGTGGCGAACATTCCGGAAAGTATTTTCGCATCCGTTTTATCAAGTACGGCCTTCACCAAATATTGACCCCCGGTATTTTTTGCGGAGGAACTGACCTCGGTAACTTTACCGGTAACGGACGTACCCAATGACTTGATCAAAACAGTAACATCACTTCCTGATCGAATCTTTGATATTTCATTTTCGGGGACCATGGCAATAACCTGAAAATTCCCAGGTGACTCCATAGACAATAAGGGCATTCCGGGATTTGCCAAATCACCCAGATCTATAACCTTATTGGTAATCACCCCATCAAACGGCGCCGTAATATTGGCATAGGAAAATTGTGCATTGATTTCATTCTTCATTTGGTTAGCCGCTTCCAAACGCGCTTTCGCCATTTCAAAGTGCGCAGTTACATCGTCCATTTCTTTTGGCGATGCGCTATTTTCGGCAAAGAGATTTTGAAAGCGGTCATGATCCTTTTTGGCATTCGTAAAGGCTGCCGTGGCTTCTGTTATGCTCGCCTCGACCTGAGCCCGTTTGGCTTGAAGATCGGTGTTGTTGATAGAGAGTAAAAGTTGTCCTTTTTTTACCTTATCACCCACCTGTGCATATATTCCATTGACGAAACCCATCATCCTGGTACTTAGATCAGCGCTGTTTTTGGCTTCTAACTTGCCGCTTGCCGTAAGAAACCGACTATTGTTGTTTTCAATGACCGTACTTACATGAACGGGTATGATAGTGGTGGTATCTAAGCCCCCTTTTTTAGAATCGCTTCCACAACTTGTAAAAAGAAATAGCATAACAGCGAATAGGGAGGTGAAAAGTTTTGTCTTCATTTTTATTTTATTTTTAGTACGTGGTATTAAGTATTTTATAGGTTTTTAAAAGTTTCTAATAATTACTCCTTCATTAAAAACTCTAGATAGGCCAGTGCATAATTGTGTTGAAATATGGTGGCATAATATTCGAGTTGCTTTTGCGCAAATTGGGACTCGGCCATCAATAATTCGGTGGTCTTCTCCAAGCCCTGTTCAAAGCGATTGGTTCTTATCCGGAATGATTCCTCGGATTGCTGCATCCCCAAACTTGTAAATTTGAGTTTGTTTTTGGCATCTGCCAGACCTCTTTTGGCCTGGTTCATTTCCAGTTGGCTTTCTGCCCTGTACTGATCTAGTTGAAATTTGGACTTCTCGTATTCTGCCTTGCTTTTTTGAATTTTTCCGAAGCGTTTCCCGCCTTCGAAAAGGTTCCATTTTAACTCGGCCCCAAAAAGGTAACCATTGGCATCACCTTGAAAAATGCCATCGTCATGCAGTTCGTAGGTGCCAAAAGCGTTTAAACGTGGCAAAAAAGTCATTTTATCTGCCTGAAACATTTGTTTATAAGCCTCCGAGGCCGCGTCCAATGCCTGAATATCCTTTCGATTTTCGGGGAATTCCGAACCTAAAATCTCATGATCGATCACCGTAAGCGAATCGGTGGGCCTCAAGATTTGATAACTGGTATCATGCATTAAGACCGATAAATAATTCGAGGCATTGAGAATGTTGCTCTTGGCGTATTGTAACTGGTTATCGATTTCGGTAACATGTACTTCTACGGCCAATACGTCCGATTTTTGAAGAAATCCCTGTTTGAAACTATTGTCGGCAATGCGCTTGTTCTCCAGGGCAGTCATCTTCGCCTGCTCCAGTACCGCAACGGTTTTATAGGCCAACTGCAATTGCATGTAGGCTTTTTCGGTCTCTAGGGCCATATACTCCTGGGTGCGTTCAGAATTCAATTCCGAAGCCATCCATTTGGCCTTGGCTGCCTTTCGTTGAAAGATGCCATCAAAATTCAACAAAGGCTGTTGTACTTCCATTCTGGTGGCGAAATCCTCAATTTGTCTCGGGTTGTTCAATAAAGCAGGGGCAAAATCGGCCTGGGTCAAAATCTCTTGGTTCAGTTTGGAACCAAAGGCCATGAGTGGGTTCGTGGTGGCGATACCGGTATGTGAAATACTAAGATTGGGCAACAACACGGCATTGGTCCGTTGGTAATCGCCCTGGGCCATTAGGGCATCTTGTTCCGCCATCTTAAGCAGGTTATTCCCTTCAAGTACCTTCGCGATGACCTGGTCTTTTGTAATCGGCACCACTTCTTGCGCGCCTATCCAAAACGGGGAAGTCAAGAATGCCAGAATCAATACTAAATGCTTCATCTTATCAATTTGTTTCGGCAAAACTACTACAGGCCATTCGATTGCAGGGTAACTAATGTTACCAACCTATTTAGAGGAACTCACTAAATAACCATCCATAAATCGATTCAGATGGAAATATTGATTTATTTTTTATTAGTTAATACCCGGACAGATTTATTGGAACAGATTATGCCTTCCTCAATCCACCTTTGTTAAGCTCTATAAATGGGAATTGTATGTAACAATTGTTACAGGGATTCTA
>JALHST010000106.1 GCA_022865355.1 Maribacter sp.
AACGAGGATCTTATGGTGCGGATACTATCAGACAAAATGGAAAAAATACTGGCTATGGAAAATGTTCGGCCCATGGACTTCACCAAAAGGCCTATGAAAGAATTCGTTTTTGTTTCCCAAAAAGGATATGCAAGCGGGGAACAACTCCATTATTGGATTGAACTGGGCATTGAGCATGCTATACACAAGTCAATACTCAAGTAATTTTTAACCTCTAATAAACGAGTAGTAATGCAGCTCTTCTACAACCCCTCACTTGACGATTCGCATTCCCGCTTCACTTTTGATGAGGAAGAAAGCCGACATATTATCAAAGTACTTAGGAAAAAAATAGGCGATTTGTTGCATATCACCAATGGGAAAGGAGATCTTTTCGAGGCACAGATCCTGATGACCCACCTTAAAAAGTGTGAAGTAGAAATTGTCGATAAAACCAAAAAACATCGAAAAAGATATGCGTTGCACATGGCGGTGGCGCCCACAAAAAGCAACGATCGATTTGAATGGTTCTTGGAAAAAGCCACAGAAATAGGGGTGAGTGAAATAACCCCCATTATTTGTGAGCGATCTGAAAGGAAAATCGTGAAGCTAGAACGTATTCAAAAAGTTGTTCAGTCTGCCATGAAACAGTCCTTACAACTGTATCTGCCCAAAGTAAACGATGCCATACCCTTTACTGAATTTATAAGCACGGAGCGCAAGGGATTCTTTTACATCGCCCATTGCGAAGGGAGCGAAAAGATGGATTTAATGCGACGCGTATTGCCCGATAGGGATCTTACGATCCTAATTGGTCCCGAAGGCGATTTTTCGCATGAAGAGATCAATTTAGCCATAAGCAAAGGCTTTTTACCGGTCTCACTGGGCGAAAATCGACTGCGTACTGAAACGGCGGCATTGGTCGCCTGTACCATTGTGGCCGTGGTAAATAATGAATAACCTTATTATCGTATATTTAAAAAATGAATTATCGTATATCACTTCTGATATCTTGGGCCTTACTCTTTTCGATGGGTTGCCTTGCCCAGGAAGTTGCCCTTTTAAAATATAAAGGAGGAGGCGATTGGTACGCCAATCCTACTTCACTTCCGAATCTTATCAAATTCTGTAACGACCATATCGGCACGCGGTTGAATACAAAGGCCGAAACCGTCGAAGTCGGGAATGTGAATATCTTTCAATATCCGTTTTTGCATATGACCGGGCATGGGAATGTGGTATTTTCTGCCGAGGAAGCAGAAAATCTGCGCACCTATTTAATAGCGGGCGGTTTTTTACATATCGATGACAATTATGGTATGGAACCCTACCTTAGAAAAGAGCTCATCAAGGTTTTTCCTGAAACCGAATTGGTAGAATTGGGACCCGACCATCCTATTTTTTCACAAGAATATAAGTTCCCCGAAGGGCTACCCAAAATTCATGAACATGATCGAAAACGGCCCCAGGCCTTTGGGATTTTTTATGAAAACCGCCTCGTTTTATTATTTACCTATGAATGCGATCTGGGCGATGGTTGGGAAGACCCTGAAGTTCATAATGATCCAGCGGACGTGCGAGAAAAGGCCTTGAAAATGGGGGCCAATATTATTTCCTACGTTTTTAAAAATTAGCCGATGAATTCAAGGATCATTACGAAAGGCATTTTGCAGGCGTTCCTGATACTAGCCGCCATAGCACTTGTGCTTTATTTATTGTATAAAATACAGTCGGTGATCGCCTATTTGCTCATTGCCGCGGTAATCGCACTTATAGGGAGTCCGGTTGTATTCTTTCTGCGATTGAAACTTAAATCTCCCAATACCTTGGCAGTTGTATTGACCATGCTGCTCATGGTCGTCGTTTTTATTGGAATATTTGCCCTTTTTGTGCCCTTGATTTCTGAACAAGGGCAAAATCTTAAGTTATTGAATATTGACGAACTTCAGAAAAGCCTGAATACCCTGTATTGGGAAATATCGCAATATTTTAAGGCCCCGCCCGAGGTGGTCAGTGAGATAATACAGGAAGCCGATATTCAAAAAAACATGCTGGACGGACTCGATATCGGATTCATTCCAGATTTTCTAAATTCATTTTTAGATATCTTGAGCAATTTTAGTATCGGGCTGTTCTCGGTATTATTTATCTCGTTTTTTTTCCTCAAGGATCGCAAGTTGTTGCAAAATTCGGTCTTGTTGATAGTTCCTGACAGGAAGGAAGAGCAAACCATCGCCTCGATCCACAAAATAAACAAACTGCTTTCGCGCTATTTTGTGGGCCTCCTATTGCAGATTTTCATCTTATTCGTAATCTATAGTTTGGTACTGATTCTAGTGGGTATTCAGAACGCCATCGTTATTGCCTTCTTATGCTCCCTGTTCAATATTATTCCTTATATCGGGCCAATTATTGGGGCCGTAATTATGATCGTACTCACGATGACCAGTAATTTGGGAGCTGATTTTAGCGATGTCATCTTACCCAAAACGGGGTACGTTTTGATTGGTTTGGCGATTGGTCAATTGGTAGATAATTTCTTTTCCCAACCCTTTATTTTTTCAAATAGTGTGAAGTCCCATCCTCTCGAAATCTTCCTGATCATCATCATCGCCGGCTTGCTCTTCGGGGT
This sequence comes from Maribacter sp., assembly GCA_022865355.1. Taxonomy (GTDB): domain Bacteria; phylum Bacteroidota; class Bacteroidia; order Flavobacteriales; family Flavobacteriaceae; genus JALHST01. The sequence goes on from JALHST010000106.1 coordinate 2,612, forward strand.
TGTCGGAATGATCGTTGCCGTACCCGGATACACCGTTATAAAAGTAGTTTTAAAGGAATTTTTTGCCGAAAACAAGCTGGTGAAAACAATGACTCAAAAATTATAGTAATGCTTTGAATAAAAACCTATTAAATACTGGTATACAAGAATATATACTCAAAATTAATGATGCTGACATCATGTCAGTCCTGTTAAAAAAGCCACTTTTTACAGCGGTGACGAACAAAGAAATCGTCGAGCAGGTCATTGCCAGAAATAAATGCCGTACCAAGCTTCCCACATGGTACCAAACCTCAAATATTTATTATCCGAACAAGCGATCCCTGGAGCAAACATCGTCTGAGATTACGGCGCGTTATAAGGCCGAAATCATTCATGGGAATTCCTTGGCCGACCTGACCGGCGGATTTGGGGTCGATGCCTATTTTTTTTCCTTAAAATTTGAAAACGTCGTTCACTGCGAAATCGATAAAGGGCTTTCCGAAATTACTAGTTATAATTTTAAAATATTAGGTAGGAATAATATAACGTGTCTCGCTGTAGATGGCATGGCCTTTCTTAAAGCAACCGAAACGCATTTCGACTGGATTTATGTCGACCCCTCAAGAAGACATGATCACAAAGGAAAAGTCTTTCGATTGGAAGATTGCACACCGAATGTGCCGGAACATATTGAATTACTATTTCAAAAGAGCAAAAACATATTGCTCAAAACCTCCCCATTACTTGATTTTGCGGCGGGAATTGATGCCTTACGACATGTCAAACAAATTTATGTGGTAGCCGTCAACAATGACGTCAAGGAGCTTTTATGGGTCATGGAAAAAGATTTTGCCGATGACGTAGAAATTAAGACCATCCATTTTAAAAAAAGTATCCGGGAGTATTTTGGGTTCAATCGCTCCGAGGAAGCCAATGCGGTGGCCACCTATGCGTTGCCCCTTGCCTATCTTTACGAACCCAACGCAGCCATCATGAAATCAGGCGCCTTTAAATCGGTTGCCAAGTACTACAACCTAGCTAAATTACATGAGCATACCCATTTGTACACGGCAAATGAATTAATCGATTTTCCAGGACGCCGTTTTAGAATTGAGGGTGTCTTTTCGTACAAGGGCGATGAATTTAGGCATTTAGGCATCCGGAAGGCGAACATTACCACCCGCAATTTTAAGGACAGCGTAGCGGGGATCCGCAAAAAATTTAAAATTTCCGAAGGTGGAGATATCTATTTATTCTTTTGTCTTACCATGAAAGGTACCTCTGCCGTGATACAGTGTTCCCAACTATAAAAAAAATTTTTTTCTACCCAGTTATTTCAGCTTTTTAAGAAAATTCAAACGATATATTTACCCTGGAAAACAATGGAAAAACTTAAAATAAAGTTCATTTCCTGAGATACTTAAAAGATTTAACAAAATTGATAATAGGTATTAAAACCTTCACCAAACCCAATAAATAAAGGACTTAACGGCGAAAATATCAAATGAAACCATTAAATTTTAGTATCAATATATGACAAATTATAAGCGGTTATATGAGCTTCTTTCACATATTTTTGCTAATATTATTCCCGAATTGGGTTTTTTTTAACATATGCCAAATCGGGCTATTCAAAA
>JALHST010000107.1 GCA_022865355.1 Maribacter sp.
CTGGCCGAAGGATTTATTGGATATGATGTACCTGGACGAGGATACGTTGAAATGGGCCAAAGTCACCGGGGAAGGTATGGCCGAGACCGATAAAATAATCCATCGGGATGTGAATGGGGTTATTTTGGAGGCGGGGGATTCGGTGGTGCTGATCAAGGATCTCAAGGTCAAAGGCTCGAGCATGGTGGCCAAGCAGGGTACGGCGGTACGTAGGATTTCCCTGGATCCCGAAAATGCGGAATATATCGAAGGAAAAGTCGATGGTCAGCAGATCGTGCTCATCACGAAATATGTAAAGAAGGTATAGCACAATCAGAACAGTGCATATAATCGGTCGTTTTACTATCGCAAAGTACTTAATCGCTATGCCACATTCACATTAAACAAATAGCCTACCAAGGCAGTCAAGCCCATCGCTATGGTTCCCCAAAAAGTAATTCTAATAATGGCTTTGCCTATACTCGACCCTCCTGTTTTAGCTGCCAGCCCCCCTAAAATTATAAGGAAGAAAATAGCAAAGCCATATAGATAATATTCCATAAATTTTAACGGAAGAAAGATTGCTACTAAAAGAGGCAGTATGCCTCCCACTGTAAATGCCGTTCCTGACGCAAAGGCTGCTTGAATCGGTTTGGCTTGACTAATTTCATTAATGCCCAATTCATCCCGGATATGTGCCCCTAACGCATCTTTCGCGGTCAATTCTTTGGCTACGGTCAAGGCGGTTTCTTTTTTCAATCCTCTTTTTTGATAAATTTCGGCCAATCGCCCTAATTCAATTTCGGGGGTATCTGCCAATTCCTGTATTTCGCGTTCAATATCGGCCTTTTCCACATCGGTTTGAGAACTGACCGAAACGTACTCCCCAGCGGCCATTGACAAAGCACCTGCTACCAACCCTGCTAATGTTGCCAGGACGATGGGTTCCCTCATATCACTTGCTGCTGCTATGCCTATGGCAAGACTGGCGGTTGATAAGATACCATCATTTGCGCCAAGAACCGCCGCCCTCAGCCAATTGCTTCGGTGTATATAATGATTGTCTAAATAATTGTTCGATCCGTCGGTTTGCACTTTCATTACAAATGTTTTTTTATATGGTAAATTCTATACAAAAATTATGTTTTTCAATTCGATGATGTATTGGTAAGCTGTGTAAAATAAGAATAAAAATAGGGAATGGTCTCGATGCCCTTTAAATAGTTCCATACCCCAAAATGTTCGTTGGGGGAGTGGATGGCGTCGCTATCCAATCCAAAACCCATGAGGATCGACTTGCTACCCAGTTCTTTTTCAAAAAGGGACACAATGGGGATACTGCCCCCTCTTCGCATCGGAATGGGTGTTTTCCCGAAGGTAGTTTCCATTGCTTTGGAAGCTGCTTGATACCCGATCGTATCGATCGGGGTTACATAGGCTTGGCCCCCATGGTGGGGAATAACTTTTACGGTGACCCCTTTCGGGGCCATCTTTTCGAAATGGGCCTTGAAGCGCTGCGTGATTTCCTTCCAATCCTGATTGGGCACCAGACGCATGGAAATTTTTGCATGGGCCTTGCTGGCAATCACTGTTTTTGCCCCTTGACCTATGTAGCCGCCCCAGATTCCATTGACGTCCAAGGTAGGCCGGATCGAGCTTCGTTCATGGGTCGTATAGCCTTTTTCCCCATACACCGAGGCAATAGCCAAATCTTTTTGATAGGCTAGCACGTCAAAAGGTGCTTTGGCCATTTCGGCCCGTTCCTCTTTGGAAAGTGTTTCGACGCTGTCGTAGAATCCGGGAATGGTGATATGATTATTTTCATCATGCAGGGACGCGATCATTTGCGCCAATATATTGATCGGATTGGCGACGGCACCGCCATAGAGTCCGGAATGCAGGTCCCGGTTGGGGCCGGTAACCTCGACCTCGACATAACTCAGGCCACGTAAGCCTGTAGTGATTGAGGGTATGTCATTGGCAATTAAGCCCGTATCGGAAATAAGGATAATGTCGTTCGCCAATTTATCCTTGTGTTCTGCCACGAAAGTCGAAAGGCTATTACTGCCTACTTCTTCTTCCCCTTCGATCATAAATTTTACGTTACAAGGCAATTGGCCAGTTTGGATCATAAACTCGACCCCCTTGATGTGCATGTACATCTGACCCTTATCATCGCTGGCTCCGCGGGCATATATGGCACCCTCGGGATGTTCGTCGGTTTGCTTGATAATTGGTTCAAAAGGAGGGGAGTCCCATAGTTCCAAAGGATCCGGGGGTTGCACATCGTAATGCCCGTATACCAGGATCGTCGGAAGCTCAGCGGCCAGTATTTTTTCGGCATATACAATCGGATGGCCATCGGTCTCAAAGACTTCTACCTGGTCGCATCCAGCTTCCTCCAGGCGTTGTTTTACCATACCGGCGGTATCAATAACATCCTGGGTAAAAGCCGAGTCGGCACTGATCGAAGGAATTTTGAGTAGGTCGGTGAGCTCATTTAGAAAACGTTCTTTATGCTCGGTAATGTAGACTTTGATATTTTGCATGGATTTTCATTGAAATTAAAGCTAAAATTACAAAAAGAACTTTTGGGGGACGGATTATTTACAAAATTGAATTTTTGCTTTATATTTGCATCCCGTTTGCGATTTTTGTGAACGGTACAGGGATGCAGGCGTGATGGTCCCGATTGCTATCGGGAGGTAGACATGCAGGACTATAGGTCTTTAATGCAAATTATATTTTAGTGATGCAGGCGTGATGGAATTGGTAGACATGCTAGACTTAGGATCTAGTGCCGCAAGGTGTGAGAGTTCGAGTCTCTCCGCCTGTACAAAGGGAAAAGCCGACTTTTAGGAGTCGGCTTTTTTATTTTGGTAAAACAATGTTAAAACATTTAGTGATTTATCTTACTATGTTAAGGTATCGTTTAAATCCAAATTCAAA
>JALHST010000108.1 GCA_022865355.1 Maribacter sp.
ATTGCATTCCAGCCAAATTTGCGGCCAATGCCACGGCAACCCCATAATTTCCACAGGTAGCTAAGGAAACCACCTCATATTCCCTGCGAAGGGCATCATAAATCTGTGCGAAAGCAATGCGGTCTTTTTGGGTTCCGGTCGGGTTGTCGCCTTCATATTTTATGAACAATTTGCGAATGCCGTATTCACGCTCCAAGGTTTTAGCGCGATTAAGACCGGTATCCCCAACTTCCAAGTTGATGATATCTTCATACGATTCCAAGCGGTCTACCAATGACTTGCTTTTATCCTTAACGAAAATACTTAGTTCTTGAGTCTCCTCGGAAACTTTATTTTCCGATGTTTTTACACCATCTTTTAAATCCATTAATTCAAATTCAGATATTACTAAAAATATTGGATTATTTTTAGTCAAAGATAGCGTTACCAGAAAATATTTTGGTAACTTTTGAGTTATTGTTAAGGATAAAACGCTTGGAAAACACAGAGAAAACCCAGCGGAAATATTAAATTTTAACAATTAGGATTCCTAAAGCGCTTATAAATATCCTATTTGCTGGCTTTGAGGTTAAACGGATGACATTAAAATTTAACAATCTATCCTTGAACGGATTATATAACTTAGACAATTATAAAAACCCTATGGAATCTATGAAATTTCGAATGCCCCTGTTCTTAATTATGGCAATGATCGTCTTTCCAATGGCTGCGCAAGAGGAATTGCCCATTGAAATGCAAGATTCCAAGATTAAACCATTGCAAAATTTGTTGGACTTTTCGTTACAAGCCAATTTTGAAAAAGAATTGAACAAACATACTGATTGGGCCAAACTTATTTCTCAAAAGAAAATGGCGGTCGGGATCGTCGATCTTAGTAATCCTGAAAATGTCCGATTCGCTAGGGTAAATGGAAATTATATGATGTATGCGGCAAGCCTGCCAAAAATTGCCATTCTTTTGACCGCAATGGATGCCATTGACAAAGGGGAACTTAAAGAAACGCTTGAAGTACAAAACGATATGCGTTCAATGATCAGCAAATCAAACAACCAGGCCGCTACCCGCATGATCGATCGGGTAGGCTATGAAAAAATTGAATCGGTTATGACTGATCCCGAATATGATTTCTATGATGAAAATAACGGCGGTGGTCTTTGGGTTGGTAAACGGTATGGTGGCGGTGGAGATACCCATCGCGAACCCTTGAAGCATTTAAGCCATGCGGCCACCGTTAGTCAGGTTTGCCGGTATTACTATCTTTTGGCCAATGGAAGATTGGTCAATGAAAAGCGTTCGAAGGAAATGCTTGATATCATGGAAAACCCTGAGCTGCACCATAAATTCGTGAATACCTTGGATAAAATTGCGCCAGATGCCAGATTATTCAGAAAATCGGGTTCCTGGAAGAATTTTCATTCCGATTCTATCCTCGTATGGAGCAAAGACCCAAGTAGACGTTACATCTTGGTGGCGCTTGTCGATGATGCGAATGGAGAACAAATTATTCGCGATTTGGTAAATCCCATTGAAAAAGTTTTAAAAATTGAAAAAGTTTTAAAAAAGGATATACGGTTGACGGCAAAATAACTTAGCTTTCCATAAAGTTATATGCTTCGAAATGTAATCCAGAGAGTATTTGATGTGCGTGAAGGGGAATTCAGGGTTTCCTTCTGGATGCTTTCGTATATTTTTTTGATCATTGCCGTTCTGCTGATCGTTAAACCGACGGTCAACGCCCTATTTCTCTCCGAACTGGGCATCGAACAATTACCATTTGCCTTCTTGATCGTCGCCGTCACAGCCGTCATTAGCTCTTTTTTCTACTCCAAGGCATTGACCCGGTATTCCTTGAACAAAATTATTGAAATCACCTTGATAACCTCCGTGGTGATTCTTGTAAGCCTGGGAATTTTATTGAAACTGAATATCGTGGGAGGATGGCTGCTCTATATTTTTTACATTTGGGTGGCAATCTATGCAGTGCTTTCGGCTTCCCAATTTTGGGTATTGGCCAATTTGGTATTCAACGTACGGGAAGCGAAGCGATTATTTGGTTTCATAGGTTCGGGCGCCATTTTAGGCGGAATCTTTGGGGGGTATCTCACCTCTTTTTTGGCCCCCCTAATCGGGAATGAAAGTTTGATTTTTTTGGCGGCTTTCCTACTCTCGTTCTGTATCCCCTTATTGCGGAATATTTGGAAACTGCGCATTCGCAACCTGGGCAGGTTCAAGGAAAAAAAAAGAATGGTGACTTCTTCAGAGCGACCGTGGAACCTGATTATAAAGTCAAAACACCTTACCTATATCGCCTGCATCGTTGCCGTAAGTGTGCTGGTGGCAAAATTGGTGGATTATCTTTTTAGCGATTTCGCCTCTGCTGCCATACTCGATCCCGACGAACTTACTTCGTTTTTTGCATTTTGGTTCTCTACCTTCAACTTGCTTTCCTTGGTGATACAATTGTTTTTCACGCAACGGATCGTGGGAATATGGGGGGTGGGCTTCTCACTCCTATTACTGCCCATCGGCATTTTTGCCGGAAGTCTTTTCTTTTTGATCGTGCCAGAACTTTCGGCTGTTGTGGTCATCAAGGCTATGGATGGTATCCTTAAGCAATCGGTAAATAAAAGCGCCACAGAACTTTTGGCCTTGCCTTTGCCTTTTGACCTTAAAAATAAAACCAAATCATTCATCGATGTGGTCGTTGATAGCATTGCCACGGGAATAGCAGGTTTTCTACTGATTTTTGTTATTCAGGGCCTGGATTTGCCCTCTTTTTATATTGCCGTCCTCATTATTATGTTGGTCGGATTATGGGTCTTCTTTATACTCGAAGTCCGCAAGGAATATTATAAGACTTTTCGCAAAAACCTCGAATCGGTTACCGAAGGTACTGGTAAAAAGGAAAAAGCCAATTACAAGCGGTCGTCGGTATTAGAAGGCATGCGCACGGTATTCAAAACCGGTACCGAAGAACAGATACTTTTTATGTTGGGCAAATTGATGGAAATTAATGACAAAAGGTTCGAAAATGACGTGCAGGATTTGTTGCAACATCCATCGTCAAAAGTACGCACGGCCGCATTACAAAACCTATATTTCATGAACAATTCGGTTATGGTCGCCGATGTACCAATCCTATTGAATACAGATGATGATGCGCTTACCTTGGCTGCCTTGGAATATATGCTATCACATGCGGGGAAAAACAGCGACTGGGTATATGATCACTATTTGGACCATCCCAATATCAAAATTTCGGAAACGGCCCTGTACTGTTTGGCCCGGGAAGCACGGGATTATCACACCCTAAAATCGCGCTATAGATTGAAGGAGCGAATCGAAGAAGAAATATTGGAATTGGACAAGAATCCGGCAGACCATGCTTCCCTTAAAATACTATTAAAAACGATTGGTGTAGCCGATATGCCCCAATTTTATCAGGTACTATCCAAGAATTTCAGACATGCTGATTTTGAAGTAGTAGAAACTGCCCTAACGGCTGCCGGCGCAAGCATGAATAGCGTATTTATTGACGACCTGCTCTCCTTTTTACCCAATAAACGATTTCGTAATACAGCGGCTATGGCCTTGCAAAGTTATGGACACGACATAATCTCAGTTCTTTCAAATATCGTAAAGGACAAGGCATTGCCGGTAGAATTGATAAGATTTATACCCATGGTAATCAAGGGTTTTGGTTCCCAGGAAGCCGTACGGCATCTTTTTCATCTTTTAGAGGATACCGACCTAACGATACGTTTAGAGACCATTCGCGCACTCAGCGATATTCGCAGGGGCAATAAGGATTTAAAATTTAATCGATTTAAAGTCGTTGCCATAATTTATGATGAATGTGAGCTGCACCATAAGACCTTGTCGGCCATGCATACCCAAATCATCGTCTCCTATCGCAATCGAAAGAAATCGAATCATGAAATAAAAATTGAGGAACGTGAGGCCAGAACAAGCCTTTTAGAACTTTTGGAACGCAGGCTGGATGCAGGCTTGGAGCGGATTTTTAAATTATTGGGGCTACGATACCCTCAAAAGGATGTCGATATCGCGTATGAAGGGCTTCAAAGTGAAAAACAGGAGGCGCGCATCAACGCCCTTGAATTGTTGGACAATTTGCTTACCGGAGATCTTAAACGTACCCTTTTACCCATTATTGAAGAATCTTCACTTGATATTTCATCAGAGGAGGCTTTGCAAAAAATAAAACATAAGGTACCCTCCGAACTTGAATGTTTTCAACTTTTGCTTGAGGGGAAGGATCTGAAGGTAAAACTAGCCGTCCTATATCTTATAAAGCAACAAAAAAATATCAAGTATCTCCCGATGGTCGATAAACTTACCGAAAGTCAAGATATCAAAATTCGCACTTTTGCCGAAGAGGCGAAAAGTGCCTTACAGGACCTTCCTACTTTTTCCTAATCAATTTATCAATATTCCCGGCCAAGTACATATGATCACTAGCCGAATTCTTTCGCAATACGTTGGTCATAAGCACCACCATATACGTACAATTATCGGGGTGTTCGACAATGGCCACTGAATTCATATAATTTTGGACATTGCCCATGTATTTGCCACAGGGCTCTCCTTTACTGCGATCACACTTGTAAAGACTTCCCGATTTAAAATACACCGCAGCATCTTTTAGAGCAGGCGCCTGCGCGTAACGAATCCTTCTATCAGTCATATACATCAAGCGCTTCATTTCCAAACTACTTCGTTCATCGACCACCTTGCCTTGTTCTAGCTGCACCAAGAACTTCATGAGGCCCAAGGGGGTTCCTATACTTCCACCTTTGTCACCGACATAGGTATTGGCCCCTTTGGTAAAAAAACTACCCAGCCGCCATTCGTCTGTTGATATGCCTAAATCCCGCAAAGGGAGATTTACAACGTCGTTGCCCAGGTCGGTCAGTTCTTTTTTTGGAGTTTCCTTAAAATACGTATCGGCCTCTTCTTGGGTCAATTCAGGATATTTGTCGCCGAACGCCGCCATAAGCATTGCCTCACGCCACACGATGCTGGCCGCGCCATTGTTACTTACCGACATCATATGGTCGGTCCATTCATATAAGGTAAAAACATCGCTTGCGATCACTTGCCGTTTGACCAGGGTGTTTTTCTCGATATTGTAAATAGGAATGGTATGTTCATCGGTAAGTCCCCAAACACCCGCTTTTACCGATTTGTTGCGCAAAAGTGCCGTACGGTCCTCCCACGAATCGGGATAAATTTTATGCAATTGGGTAAAAAGTGCGGTGAGCACTGCCAATTTGCCAACGCTTCCCGGCTGATAGCCCGCTTTTTCGTTTCGAGAGGCATAGCGAATGGCGCTCAAATCTGAAATGTCAAGAATCGTAAGCGAATAACTTTTATCCAACCCGCGAAAAAGGCCATTCACTTCTTTTTGAAAGGCCGAATCTACCCGCATAACAGCGCCTGCGCTATCCTGGCTTTTCGTGAGAAGGTTTAGTTTTATTTCACTGTATGTTTTAAGAGCGCCGGAGGGCAAGGTCAAATCCCCTTTTATTTCACCTTTCTTTAATAGTTCCAGTCGCTTGAGACGCTTGATTCCGGTATATTCATAGCCATCGATTGGATAATATCCAACTGTAAATGCCGAACATAGTATCAATAAAATAATATAGCTTGCCGTTTTCTTCATCACAATTTTGTTGAAAGTAAAATTTCTTTTTTCGTATCTATTTTTGGCGTAATCGATTCGAGATACCCTGAGCTCACCGCCTTTTTGTTCTCGACAAAAGGACGTATCTGGAACAACCAGAGTTTATTGTTTTGAAAACCTAGCTCCACATCATAGGCCCCTTTATAGTCAGACTTTGTTTCCTTGGGCAAGGTTTCGCGAATCGTCTTTGCGAAGTCATGTATTTCCTCGATATTTTTATCTTTGAGAATGGACTTTTCAAAGGTTGCCGATTTCTTACCAGTGCCCCCAGATTTGGGAAGCGTATTGAAATACGTTTCGCGAGAAGGTGCCAAAAGACGATAACCCCCTTCATTTTTAATGGTATAGGTTTCGGCCGATTGCCCGTCAACGGCACCTCCGGCACCCCGACTAAAAGCAACCGTCAAATCGCTATCATTTCCTGAATTGATTCCTTTTGTGATCAATACGCCCGAATAGTCGACATCGACGCTGGGGATGACCAAAATAGAAGGAAAAACATTTTCGGGGTTCAATAGGTATTTCTGCCGCCATTTAAAACTGCGTTCGGTATAGGGCGATGCCCAGACCTCTTTTATACCGTTTAAAATCAGTTCGCGGTCAACGACGTTGAAGAGGGTGAGGTTGAGTCCGGCGCCAGTAAAATCCTTTAAATCCTCCATGTTGGTATCACTGCGCAAAAAAACAGGAATGCCACCCATAGGTTGGCCCAAAATTTCTGTAAAATATTTATCCAATTGCGAGACGAAGTTGGGTTGCAAGGGCATTTTTTTAATGGCCTCCCTAAGGATTTCCAACTGGCCCAACTGGTAGTTTTCTACTTCAGCTTCGGTGCTATTCTTGGCCCTCATGTCCTCGGCTTCCTTGAACATCGCATTTAAAAATTGCCAATACGAGCTATTTTGAGTCGGCATCTCCTGATTCATATGCTCGCGAAATATTCCGAAAGGAATTACCATCCCCTCGACGACCTTATCGGGAAACATTTTTTTCAATTGTCCTAAATTAGCGGCTTTCGGCCCACATAATTGTCCCGAATCACCGGCGTCGACCGATCTCAAGTTCAAAACGTCGGTATTGTCTAAGCGGATTTTCTCAATGGGCACTTCAATTTTTTCGGTACCACGCTCTTTTTTCGCAAATAACGCACGCTCCTGGTCGGTCATCGCCGTCGCTGGTTTCAATATTACGTTGCCTTTGTTCGAGACGGCATAAAAAACGGCTTGGCCATTGTATTTAACAAGATCCTCGAGGTTATCGTCGGATAAAGCCGCATTCGGAATCCCTAAATTTCGAGCCAACAATTGTACATGCGAAACCATATTGCCTTCTGAAACTGTTGCAATCCCTGCGACGGGCTTTAGATCGGACGGAGCTCGTCGAAAAATATAAATCTTGTCAGAAGCTACCTCTACATCCTCTGGGATACCTTCCACCACGACGAGTTCCCCAAAGGCATAACCAGGATTTAAGCCTCGAACCGCACTCTGATTGGGAATGTCCATCACCCTATTCGTCAATGCAGATTCCTTGGCTATGAAATTACCAAGTTCCCCAACACTGTTGCCCAAGTTCAAAATAACGGATCCCCTAATTCGATCATCGATGAACCCATAAGCGAGTGGTTCAAAACCGGTGTAGGTATTTACGACCTCCTGATAATTCGCCTTTACCATGCCAGCGCCCCATTCAACCGCACCCCTTGCCGTTTCAAGTGCTACCGTCAAATCGGCAAGCGACATGACGTTGTCATCGGTTTTGCTTGAGGCACCTTGTATCTGTTGCCATTCCCACAGTTCCAAATATCCTGCCCCAACGGCTGCCGTGGTCAAAGCACAGATTTTTTCCATTTGTTCCTTTAGGGTACTCGGTTCCCATTGGAGTGACTCCTTGAATAAGATATCTTCGAGTTTGAGGGATACATCCAATAATTCCAAGCGTGCCAAAGGCCGTTTTTCGGACAATATGTTTTCACGGATCTGTAATAGTAATTCGGAGGTTTCGGAAATCAGCTGTGACGCTGGTTTTTCAGAAGAATTGCCGGCAATATAGGCATTCAATGCCTTGCCTAGGGCCGTATTCTTAATGAGGGGGGCTTTTTGACCAAGTTTTCGAATGTCGATCGGTTTAAAGAAATTGTTCATAGTGACCAACAAATCCTTAAACTTTAGGTTTAAATCATTGTTCAGTTTGTCCCTATTTTTAAGTTGAAACGCTTTTACTTTCTCTATATCGCCCACTTCGGGTTGGCTATGGATTTTTACACGAAGATCCATAAAGGGTTCGTACAGATCGGATAGTACTTTAGATTGGCTCCGCATGGTCTGGGATAAATTATCGTCACCACTATGCGGAACGTCTTTTAGGGATTGGCGCACGAGAAAATAATTGCGAATCAATACCTCATCCTTGTTCAATAGCCATTTGTAAAAATCCTTGCCCCAGGTTGCTTCATCCTCTACCTGTAAGGCACCTCGGTAAAATTGCCCTTTTTGGAGAATCCAGCCATTGTCGACCGAACGCAAGTATTTATCGAGTTCATATTGCTTCAACCTAGAATGGTCGTAATCGTTATCCCAAAAATCGGCCTTATCGGTATAAGCCAAAATCTGGCCTAAATATAAATGGTCTTTTTTTCCGATGGACACCACATCGTCTTTATAGCGTGCATGCTGTACCCCGGGCCCGATACTATCAGGGCAGGGGTCTTTGGGGGCACGGATACTGCCATCGGTACAGAACCAACGAATATCCTTGTAAGGACCTCGCATATCGTTCTTGTAGGTTGAAATGCGTTTTTTTAAATCCTCGTTGTCAATTTTACTTGGGGCCTGGGCATAGTGTGATACATGAAGTAGAAAAAAAACAAAACCTAAATATTTCCTCATATTATCTTTGTAAAACCATATTTTGATACAAAAATACTGCCAATTTTAGTCAAATAGACCTTAACAAGAACAAATCTTCAAATCCAAAAAATTTTGACGCTTCCCCGTGCCAACCGCATGCCATCCTACCCGCAAGGTAAAAATCACCATGATCCCTTACTAAGGAATTCACAATTTATGAGTAACTTCCCAACCACTTTATTTTATGCTTAAATAGGGCTTCAATAAATATTTTACTATCAATTATGGATATGGCTAGATTCGTCAACAAGCGAAAGGAAGAGATTGGGCTGTCCCCGGATGATATGTCGTTTCGGGGGAAAAAGAAAATGGAGAACGTACTATTGCGCATGATTGATTTTGATGCCAAGACCTTGGAGGAAAAAACCCTGAACAGCCTAAATGAAATTTTTGTCTATCAAAAAAAGAATACGGTTACCTGGTTGAATGTTGATGGATTGCATGATACCGAGCTAATTCAGGAGATTTCGAGGGTATTTGATTTTGACACCTTGGTGATGGCCGAAGTCATGGATGTAAATTCACGACCCAGCATACATGAGTACAGTAACTGTATTTTAATCTCCCTGAAAATGTTGCAGCAGGATAGCACAACGGGGAATTTTTTGGTGGAGAACCTAAGTATCATAATAACCGAATCAGTGCTGCTTTCGTTTCAGGAAATAAGAGGGGATGTTTTTGAACCAGTTCGGGAACGCATACGCAACCAACGCAAACGGATTCGCGAGGGTGGTACCGATTATCTGGCATTTGCCTTATTAGACATCGTAGTAGACAACTATATTTACATCATCGGCGTTTTGGGCGAGCGAATCGAAACCTTGGAAGACACCTTACTCCAAGAACCTAGAAAAAGCGTTATCGATGAGATATATACGTATAAAAGAGAATTAAATTTTATAAGAAAATGTGTCGCACCGGCCCGCGAAATGATACTAAGTCTTTCAAAGATGGAATCGGAAATGATAGATGAAAGTACCCATGCGCTCTTCAAGGAACTATTGGATAACATCAACCAGGCAGCGGATTCTTCGGAAACCTACCGGGAAATTTTATCAGATCAGCTTCATATTTATCACACGACCATTAGTAGTAAGCTAAACGATGTGATGAAGTTCTTGACCATTTTTTCGGTGATTTTTATTCCCTTGACTTTTATTGCCGGGATATACGGGACCAATTTTGATGTATTGCCCGAACTCCATTTCAAATACAGTTATTTTATTATGCTGGGAGTGATGATCTTATTGGTCATAGGCATGCTTTTTTATTTTAGGAAGCGAAGATGGTTGTAACTGCTGCATTCTTTGCTTTAAAAATCAAATCTCAAATACTATAAATTCTTAACATTGATGTATATTATAGCATGGATCAGGTCTCATGAATCCTTAAAATCGACTATTTTAGCTGCCTTTGACTTAACTCGAACAAATTAACACGGCAGCGGCCTAACCCCATTTTGGGTACAAACCCTTAATTGAAAACAACAACCTAAAATGAAAATTGTAATCCTATCGCAAAATCCGACATTATACTCAACAAAAAGGCTCATAGAAGCGGGTGAGAAAAAAGGACATGAAATGAAAGTCATAGATCATTCAAAATGTGATCTTATCATTGAAAAGAAGAAGCCAGGCCTTATTTATCAAGGGAAGGAAATTGAAAATGTCGATGGGGTGATTCCTAGGATCGGGGCCTCAATAACCTTTTACGGCACTGCAGTGGTACGACAGTTTGAAATGATGAAAATATTTACCGCCGTAGAATCCCAGGCATTGGTACGCTCACGGGATAAGCTGAGGAGTCTTCAGATCTTATCAAGGGCCGGATTGGGCCTACCTAAGACCGTTTTCAGTAACTACTCAAAGGATGTTGGCGCCATTATTGACAAGGCCGGGGGTGCGCCCGTGGTCATAAAACTTTTGGAAGGAACCCAAGGCCTAGGGGTTGTTTTGGCGGATAATCGAAATTCTGCCGAATCAATATTGGAAGCTTTCAACGGATTACAGGCTCGAGTCATCGTGCAAGAATTTATAAAAGAGGCGAAGGGGGCCGATATAAGGGCATTTGTCATTGACGGAGTGGTTGTAGGAGCCATGAAACGGCAAGGTAAGGAAGGCGAATTCAGATCCAACTTGCACCGGGGGGGTAGTGCAGATGTCATAAAACTTACCGATGAAGAAGAAAATGCCGCGCTTCGGGCCGCAAAAGTTATGGGCCTTGGAGTAGCTGGCGTTGACATGTTGCAATCTGCAAGGGGGCCTTTAATATTGGAAGTCAATTCCTCGCCAGGCCTTGAAGGCATTGAAGGTGCAACAGGAATGGATATCGCTAGTCAGATCATTAAATACGTGGAGCGAAATGTCGAAGAATAAAATTGAAATTCTTGGGCACGCCATTTCGCCGGGTAAAGGGGTACAACTCAACTTGGATATTGCCAAACTACATACCCGGACGAAGATCGAAGTACCCGTCATCGTGCAGCGAGGTAAGGCGGAAGGTCCCAGTTTACTTATAACCGGCGGTATTCATGGGAATGAGATCAACGGGGTCGAGATTATTCGTCAATTGGTTTCGAATAAATATAACATCCCTGAAAAGGGTACTACCATTTGTATACCGGTAGTCAACGTCTTTGGCTTTTTGAACCAAAAACGACAATTTCCGGATGGTCGGGATCTTAATCGCGTTTTTCCAGGAAGTCCGCGAGGATCCTTGGCTAGTAGGTTCGCTTATCATATTGTGAAGGAAATTACGCCTTTGGTCGATTATTGTATTGATTATCATACCGGGGGAGATAGTCGGTTCAATGTACCCCAAATTCGCATTAACTATGGCGACGTCGACAGTCTTGAACTGGCAAACGTTTTTGGGGCGCCCTTCATTATAAAATCGGAGCACCGGGAAAAATCATTTCGGGAGACGCTACATAAATATTACAAAAAAGTACTGCTATATGAAGGAGGCAAATCCATGCACATTGACCATGAAATTACCAAAATAGGCCTTCAGGGAGCACTTCGGGTAATGCAACATTTGGGAATGCGCGATTTTACCAAAGAATTGGGGGACCCTCCCAAAAAGCGAACGGAACCGATAATCGTAAGTTCGTCAAAATGGCTCCGTGCTAAATACTCGGGCATGTTTCATCCCAAAATAGAAGTTGGGCAATTCGTAAAAAGAGGCGATTTGCTTGGAAGTATTTCAGATCCTTTCGGGTATTTCGAACGTCGGATTAAAGCCTTGTTCCCAGGATACATCCTCTGTATCAACCAATCCCCGATCGTGAATCAAGGAGATGCCATTTTCCATATTTCCCAAGGATAGAAGGGCCTTGTCTTCTTATATAGCACAAACATATTTTATAGTGTTTCTTCCCTATTATTAGGTCTTTCCAAGTATATTTAATAAACCTAGCCGACCCAAGTATGTATATTGCAATTTTTCTCGTTTTTATCCTAGGCTATATTTTTATTGCGCTAGAGCATTCAGTAAAAATCGATAAAGCGGCCATCGCCTTGTTGACCGGGACACTCTGTTGGGTTTTGTTCATCATTGGCCGGGATAGCCTATTACCGGCGCTCACGGAGGGCAATTCGGTCGATTTTATTTCCGAAAACCTACGGGATCATCTTGGGGATATCTCAGAAATACTATTTTTCCTTCTCGGTGCCATGACCATC
>JALHST010000109.1 GCA_022865355.1 Maribacter sp.
AAATCTACCCGCGGTAGATACCCAGTCTATATTGGTAAAATATATTCATACAATCATTTTTTAAGACTGTGTATGTGCCTTAAATGACGTTTGGCGTACGTCTATCGCATGCTGCTAAGTCATTACTTTTTTAGTAGAAGCATTCAAGAATAAAAATTTAAAAGAAAGTGCATTGCGCTTGCCTGCCCTATCTTTAGACGATTCCGCCAGTAACTGGGTGCGCAGGATTTTGTCTAACTTTTTAAGGCATCCTACTACATTTTGCTAGGCCAATTCTTGGACAATGCGCAAGGCGGTGTCGATTTCCTCCTTTGAATTGTAAATGTGTACGGAATGCCGGATGCCATTATCCCCTGCGGCACGGGGTTGCAAGCGCTCTTTCTCCCACATGGTTTTTTGCAGATCGGCTCCGGAGATCCCTGCTACCGAATAGGTAGTAATCCCCGCCGCCATCGCTTCATTGGTAGAAGATTGTATGGTGACATGCGGCATTACTTTTAAGCCGTCCCGAAGGTATTTTCCGAGTTCATGGATTCTTCCCAACCACTTTTCCGCTCCAATCGCATTGAAGAAATCGACGGAGGCATCGAGCCCTGCCAACAGGGCCGGATTGCCAGTACCATTCTGCATCAACCGAAAACCGTGGTCCTCCTGGTTGTCCCATTGATAACTGGCGATGGTCGACCAAATTTTGGGGGCCACTTCGTTATTTATATAAAGAATTCCGCTACCGGCGGGTGCCAAGAACCATTTATGCAAACTAGAATAATAGGCATCACACCCGATTTCCTTGACATCTACTGGAATATGACCTACACACTGCGCCCCATCGAGTACGGTAAATATTCCCCGTTTTCTAGCTTCGGCACATATTTCCCTGACGGGCATCACCGTTCCATAGGTTGACACGATATGAGGTATCGCAATGACCTTGGTCTTGGGACCTACCTCTTTAAAAATGGCGTCGTATATTTCCTGAGGGTCATTCGCGGGTACCGGCATCGTTGCCTGCTTGTAACTACAGCCTTTTCGTTTGGCCAGCAATTGCCACGCCCCGAAACCGCCCCCATGTTCCTGATTGGTGTTGAGAAGCTCATCTCCTGATTTTAGATCGAGCCCCATCCCGACATAGTTCATGCCGAAGGTGGCATTTTGGGTCAGCGATATTTCCTTGAAATCACAATTGATGATTTTGGCTAATTTGGTACGGAGCTCCTGGTAGGGAAAATAGCCACTTAACAGTTCCGGGCCGGAACCATTCCTATAATCTATGGTAGCCGCTTCCTTGCCATAATGCAACATATGATGGATCATTCGGTCAAGGACATAGCCGGGCGTCGGGCCCATGGTGCCATTGTTGAAATAGGTCTGTCCTTCCTTTAAGGGGAATTGTTTGCGTACCATGGCCCAATAAGCCTCCGGATCTTCAAAGGTGCCAAGGAAGGCTTCAAGCGACCAATCCTTTTTGGAATCGAAAGCTAAAAACGGAGCTGATAGCGCGGCTAAGGAGCTGGTTTTTAAAAACGACCTGCGCTGATTCATGAAGTTTATTTTAAAGTTTCTTAAATATAGCCAACTCCATCAATTTCCGAATCGAAAATTAAGTTTAAAAGCAAGACTCCTATGAATATAATACTCCAGAAGAGGCATTTTCCTGCCAATATTATAATAGTTTGAAATAGGCTCGCAATTGCAGTTTCAGTTTACCCCTGCAGTCTGGCCGTTAGGGTGATTTCGGTGTCCAACAATTTTGAAACGGGACAAATTTCCTTGGCCTTGTTGGCAATTTGCTCGAATTCACTTTGTGAAATACCCTTCACTTGACCTGTTAGATCAAGCGAAATTTTGACAATTTCGCCATCCTTAAAATTCACTTTGGCATTGGTCTGCAAATCATCGGGCGTGTAACCAGACTCGCCCAAAAGGAAGCTAAGTTGCATGGTAAAACAGCCGGCATGGGCCGCGCCTATTAATTCTTCGGGATTGGTACCTTTTGTATCATTCTCGAAACGGGTACTAAAGGAATACCGCGTCTTATCAAGCACGCCGCTACCCGAAGTCAAGGTACCTTTTCCAGTTTTACCACTTCCTTTCCAGTTTGCTGATGCATTTCTTGTAAAATTCATTTCTAGATAATTTTATAATGTTAAAATAGATGGTTACAAGCTATAAAATCTTCCGTTCACTTCGGCATGGGTGTGGATATTTTTTTATTCTTGGACACTGATCGCTTTGGGAAATAGATAGCAAATTATATCTTACATCATGCAAATTACTTTAAGTGCTATGATACCAGCTTCTCCTGAATGTTTTGAGGAACGGGCCTATATGCCGAAAACTCTGTACTAAACGTGGCTTTTCCCTGTGTTAGGGAGCGCAGTTCCGTGGAAAAATTAAATAATTCCGCTTCCGGTGTCAGACATTTTAAGATTTGGTATTGGTCATTACTTCGGATGTCCTGAATAATTGAACGTCTTGCCTGCAGATCTGTCATTACATTGCCTACCATAGCCTGGGGTACTTTTACGGTCAAGAGTACGGTCGGTTCCAATAGTTTTGGATCAGCGTTTAAAAATGCTTCCTTAAAGGCATGTGCGCCCGCAATTTTGAAAGAAATATCATTAGAATCCACGGAATGCATCTTGCCATCATATACCATTACTCGGATATCTCGGATATAGGAACCAGTCAATGGCCCAGACTCCATTACTTCCAGTACTCCTTTCATGATCGAAACCAAATAACGCGCATCGATTACCCCGCCCACAATACAATTATAAAAAATAAGTTTTCCGCCCCAAGGCAGGTCCACATCCTCCTTTCCCCTTATATTAAAACCCTCCGGTTCGGGCATCCCTTCGAGAAAAGGTTCGACTTTTAGGTGTACCTGTGCAAACTGGCCAGAACCTCCTGACTGCTTTTTATGTTTGTAGTTCGCCGTATTTGGACGTTGGATGGTCTCCCTGTAATTTATCTTTGGGGTTTCAAAAATCGTCTCTAAACCATAGATATTGTTAAGTACCCAGTCCTTTGTGGCCAAATGTAACTCGCCCTGACACCCTATCAATTGCTGGTTCAATTCTTGGTCATATTTTAACTCAAAAGTGGGGTCTTGACCCTGTATTTTTCTTAAGGCATCGTTTAATTTTTCTTCATGGTTCTTATTTTTGGCCTTTACCGCTTTAAAGAGTCTTGGCAATGGAAATTGGATCGGTTTGATCTTAATGGCTTTATTTCCACTGTAGAGCGTATCATTGATCTCGATATCCTTTAATTTTATCGTAGCCCCGATATCGCCTACGGTTAAACGATTTACAGGTTCCCTCTTTTTGCCATCCATGATAAAGAGCTGATTGATCGTTTCCGTTGCCCCGGTTCTCGCATTGGTGAGTTTGTCATTGATCTTAATTTCTCCGGATTTCACTTTAAAGAAGTTGATCTGGCCTACATTGGGCAGGAACAGGTTCTTAAAAACGAACAACACCGTAGGCCCACTTTTTATGGGTTTGATTTCCTGGCCCTCCACACTTTGTTCCGCTTTTAGATCGGCGGCGGCTGGCGCGACATTATCTATAAATCCCATTAATCGTCCCGCTCCC
Source organism: Maribacter sp. (assembly GCA_022865355.1). Lineage (GTDB taxonomy): Bacteria > Bacteroidota > Bacteroidia > Flavobacteriales > Flavobacteriaceae > JALHST01. The sequence continues at coordinate 3,600 of JALHST010000109.1, forward strand.
ATGTCGTTTAATGCAGAAACACAGAACACTGGGAACAGATCATGGTTTAACATACCAGCCTTTATCCCTTTGCGCATTTCCATTTCGTTAAGAGTGCCTTTGTCGAAATAAAGCTCCATCAGTTCTTCATCGTTTTCCGCTGCCTTTTCAACTAATTCATTATGGAGTTTGTTGGCTTTTTCGATTTGATCCTTGGGTATTTCCAATTTTTCGGGCTTCCCTCCTCCCGGTTTAAATTTGTACATTTTCATTTTAAGCACGTCTATGATGCATTGCGCTCGATCGACTAAAATTGGATATTGAATTTTAACCGCATTTTTTCCTAACAGTCTTTCCAAGCTTTTATAACTCTCCTCAAAATTGGCCTTGGGATGATCGATCTGGTTTATCACAAAAAGTGTGGGTTTATGGTACTTATTGATATAGTCCCAAATGATTTCAGTACCGATTTCCACTCCCTGTTTTGCATCGATAAGGGTTACAATGGTGTCCGATACGCGAATGGATGCTATGATCTCCCCTATAAAATCATCGAGCCCTGGGGTATCCATAATGTTGATTTTATAATTACGCCATTCGGTATGTTGGGGCGTGGCAAAAACCGAAGATCCCCTTTCCTGTTCAATCTCGTGATAATCGGAAACCGTATTTTTATTTTCAACGGTACCTCGTCTATTGATAAGCCCTGCCTCCAATAACATGGTTTCCGTCAATGTGGTTTTACCACTACCGTGTGCCCCAACGAACACAACATTTTTAATATGTTTATCATCATATATGACCATTGTAAATCGTTTTATTTCACTGAATTTAATTAAATAAATTTTTTAAAAGCATGACAATTGTTAGAAATTCTGAAAAATTGTCATTTTTAAAATGTACTTATCCCCGACTTCGTTTTTCGAATTGTATTTTAACGGTATTGAACCCAAAACCTGTGTCATCCGTAGCTATAAATAAACACTAAGAATAACATGGATAGCCGTTAAGGGGATTAGCTTTATAAATCGATGTCGATCGGAGACCTGTATTTTTAAGGTGGCTTATGGAAACATGCTTTTGAAATGATTTCATTTATTCATTTTCCTTGATGAAATAATTTATAATAGGTATAACTTTTTAAAGTTGTTTTAGATTAAGTTCGATTTGAGATGCTCTTAAAGGAAGAAACAAAATACCTGGAAAGGGATGGGTTTTTTGCCCTTGGGCCAACTATTGACCCAGGAACAAGTAGATAAGGTAAATGAGCGTATTTAGGAATTGATTCGATTTGAAGGGGATCTGACCGGGGCCACATGCCATGAAAAAAATGAGCGCAAGTTTCGGTACATAATTTTTGGGTCTACTCATCTCCCATTTATTTTAAAAGTGTAAGGGGTTTTCGATAACCCATCTTTTATTATTTGATAGTAGTATTAA
>JALHST010000011.1 GCA_022865355.1 Maribacter sp.
ATGATAACGATGTTCATCAATTCGATATGTTGCACCGTGATATAGGCCTCCAAGTGGCACACCTTGCGCATAATAATGAGCAATGTATTTACCATAGCAAATCCTGAGAATACAGCTCCTGCAACGAAGTAGGGTGGAAAAATCGTGGTATGCCATCCCGGAATAACGGAGGTAGCGAAGTCAAACGATACAATGGTATGTACAGAAAGTACAAGCGGGGTCGCTAGACCGGCCAATACCAGGGAAACTTCCTCAAAACGCTGCCAATCCTTGGCACGTCCCGTCCATCCAAAGCTTAAAAGACTATAAATCTTTTTCTGAAAAGGTTTTATCGCCCGATCTCGTATCATGGCCAAATCGGGCAATAAACCCGTATACCAGAAAACCAAGGAAACGGAGAGATAGGTCGAGATCGCAAAAACGTCCCAAAGCAGGGGCGAGTTAAAGTTCACCCATAATGATCCAAACTGGTTGGGAATGGGCAATACCCAATATCCTACCCATACACGGCCCATGTGGATTACCGGGAACAAGCCCGCCTGAATCACCGAGAATATGGTCATCGCTTCCGCCGACCGATTGATGGCCATTCTCCATTTTTGCCTGAACAACAGAAGAACCGCCGAAATCAAGGTACCGGCATGCCCGATACCTACCCACCAAACGAAATTGGTGATATCCCAGGCCCATTCTACCGTTTTATTCAATCCCCAGACCCCAATACCTGTGGAAATAGTATAGATTATACAACCAACCCCCCAAAGGAATGCGGTCAGGGCAATGGAAAATACAATCCACCATTGCTTATCGGCCCTTCCTTCTATCGGAGCGGCTATGTCCACAGACACATCGTGGTAGCCTTTATCTCCAAGTACTAGAGGTTTTCGTATAGGTGCTTCGTAATGCGACGCCATAATTTAGTATATAGTTACGTTCCCTTAATTATTATGCTTCGTTGGTATTCCTAACTTTTACATGATAGAACACATTGGGCTTCGTGCCGATATGTTCCAATAAATGATACATTCTGTCACTTTCCTTTAATTCGGCGACTTCGCTATCGGTATCATTTCCATCCCCGAAAACAATGGCCCCATTGCCGCAGGCCGCTGAACAGGCGGTCTGAAATTCACCGTCCTTTATCGTCCTACCATCTCGTTTGGCATCCAAAATGGTTTTTTGTGTCCTCTGGATACACAAGGAGCATTTTTCCATAACCCCTCTTGAGCGAACGGTAACATCTGGATTGATGACCATCTTGCCCAAATCATTGTTCATATTGTAGTCGAACTCGTCATTATTCGAATAGAGGAACCAGTTGAACCTACGCACTTTGTACGGGCAGTTGTTCGCACAATACCGTGTACCGACGCATCGGTTATATGCCATGTGGTTCTGGCCCTGTCGACTATGCGAAGTTGCCGCCACCGGACAAACCGTTTCGCAGGGCGCGTGATTGCAATGTTGGCACATAACGGGCTGAAATGCCACTTGGGGATTGGCAGCTGGAATTAAAATACCGTTTTGGTTATGTTGAATTATTTCGGGGTTACCGCCAACATTAGTGGTGATGGTAGGCATACCAGCAGCTTGAGCTTCAATCAAAGTATATGACA
>JALHST010000110.1 GCA_022865355.1 Maribacter sp.
AAAGGCTTATTTTCCCAGATGATAGGGATCCTTTTGGTAATATAGTCGGGGGAGGAAATGTTTAGGATATGGTCGCCCCCTTGATCGATGAATAGGCTAAAGGCGCCATCAATGCCGATCTTTTCAGAGATATTCAATCCTTCAATGCGCACAATACCATCCGTAATGGCTTTTTTAGACCTACTGTCTAAGACGGTTCCCTCAACATGGGCTGCTTCCTGGGCCACAAGTCCGGGAATTGTCAAGAAGAAACCAATAGAAAGAAGCAAAAACCGAAGTGACATGAATACGATTTGAAATCTGATTTTCAAATGTAATCGGGTATGCTGCACACTCCTTGCAGGCTTGGAAGTTACCTTGGCAGAATTATCATATTTTGTTTATTTACCTCAATATTTCGGGATGGCCCTAAAAATAATCCTACCTCTTCTATTTTTTTCGACCGCAACGGCCTTATGCCAAACACAATTTAAAATTCGCACTTTTGCGTTTTACAATATCGAAAACCTCTTCGATACCGAAAACGATTCCCTGACATTTGATGACGACCGGACGCCAGAGGGAAAAGATCATTGGACACCGGAGCGGTTTCATCAAAAAATTACGAACATCGCCAAAGTTTTATCTGAAATCGGTGCCGATGTAACCCGAACATCCCCGGATCTTATAGGCTTGTGTGAGGTTGAAAATAGTGAGGTTCTCGAATGTTTGGTAAATCATCCATATTTACAAGACAAGCATTATGGTATAATTCATTTCGATTCCCCCGACGAACGTGGCATCGATGTCGCACTTCTCTATAAAAAGGAGGCCTTTTTGCCAATTTTCTTTAGAAGTCACAGGCTGTTACTTTTCAATATTGAAGGGGAAAGGGATTTTACCAGGGATCAATTAGTCGTCAGTGGACTACTCGATACTGAATATATTCATATTATCGTCAACCATTGGCCTTCGAGGAGTGGCGGAGAAGCACGCAGTAAACCGAATCGTCTGGCGGCGGCCCAATTGAACAAGCGAATTATAGATTCAATAACTGCGACAGATCCGGAATCGAAAATTATCGGGATGGGCGATTTAAATGATGACCCTATCAGTGATAGCCTTAAAAAGGTCTTGAAAACCAAAGGGAATAAACGCAGCCTAACTGAGAGCGACCTCTTCAATCCCATGGAAAAATTGTTCAAAAAAGGAGTGGGTACTTTGGCATATCGTGATCACTGGAACCTATTCGATCAGATTTTTATGACCGCGAATTTGGTCGATCCCAATTCACAGGAATATCGATTTTGGAAAGCCGGCATCTTTAAGCCGCCCTATCTTGTTACCCAAAGCGGACCCTACAAGGGCTATCCCTTTAGAACCTATTCGGCAGGCAACTATACGGGTGGGTATAGCGATCATTTTCCGGTATATATTTATTTAGTGAAAGCCGCTCCCGTCAAATCCAACATAAGAAATTGAAAAAACGAGTAGGGCGACCACGTGGGCCTCAGGAAGCATTTTGCCAAGGCGAATCGATTGCACAGCCAGAAGCCCAATAAACATGTTGAAATGATTGTTTAAAAAGAGATACCATCCCTTTCGGAGTTCAATCCAGCACCGTCAGTTTAATATCCTTCCACTTCACCTTTATGCCCCCCCCGTCATGTATCTGAAGCGCAATTGAGCCTTCCCCTGCCCCAATTTTTTCATCGGTCAGGGTGACCATTTCAACACCGTTCAGCCACGAAGTCAGCGTGTCGCCTACAACACGTATTTTCATATGGTTCCATTGCCCTTCTTTTAGTACGTCATCTTTTTCAGGTGATGGTTTTATGAGCCATCCACGGCCATACGATTCATAAACACCTCCGGTATCATGTCCTTTGGGGGCGACCTCTACCTGCCAGCCACTTACTTTCGTACCTTCTATGGTCGAGCGTATGAATACGCCACTATTGCCATCGGCTTCCTGTTTGAAATCAAGGTCAAGCTCAAAATTTTTGTAATGTTGATTGGTAGCAAAATAACCATATTGTTTGTCCGGACCACTTTCACAGACTAAGAGTCCGTCTTCTACATACCACTTTTCAGTACCATAAATGGTCCAACCCGTTAGGTCCTTTCCATTGAAGAGTGCCTTTTCTTGGGCGCTAATAACAAATGGCAAAATTACGATGGCAATCAGGAGAATTCTATTTTTCATTTTTTTGGTTTTAATTTTATATTCATACTATTTAGGTGTTGATGTCCTTTGTTGCACATAGGCGAACCAAAGTAACTTAAGCCTACCTTTTTCCCTTGAAAAAGATGAGGGGTGTTCTTCGAGGCCTCAATTAAACCACTGCGTCCATGGGATTCTACTTAAAATGAGGATCAATCCGAGTCCGTAGAATATGGTGATGCTTTTAAATTTTTTAGTGCCCTCCATAAATTTCTTGTGCCGTGACCAGCCAATGGTTATGAATATCACCGCCAAGATATTAACAAACGGGTGTTCAACGGCCAATAACCTTGCAGGGGCGTTCAAACCTCCCATCCCCAAGGTTTGTACCGCTTTAAATCCGTTGGCGGAAACAAAATAGAGTATCAAGCCTATGAGCAATTGTAGATGGGCCAAAATCAAGGCCATTAGACTAATTCTAAAATCTTTTTGTGGCAAAAACATTTTGTTGCTTAGCCAACCTATTAGGGCATTGGCTACCGCAAAAATAAGAATGGCCAAAACCGCATAGGCCAAATAGGAATGTAATTCAAGTATCCATTGGTACGCCAGTGAGTTGTCTTGCATAATTTATAGTTTAATTTTCCTAAAAGTAATGAATTTTGGTTATACTAAAACCTTCATCATAAGGTCGCTCAATTTACTCCCATTTATTTTCTGCCGCTGCACCTCCCCAAACGATGGTAGCCAAAAACGGATTATCAATGAAGGGGTTTCTATTCCCCTGGGCAGATTCAATGACCCTATTGCGCTGTATTTCAAAGTCTGAAACGGGATCCGCAACATTCCATTGCAGAAATAACTCCAAACTGCCTACTTTTTCGAAAGTTTCCTGATATCGAATGTTCAAGTACAAGACCATTCTTGCGACATCGCCTCGCCAATCGTCACCTGGATACCATGAATTGCCATTGATCAATTTATAAGTTCCATTCCCTGCTGTGAAGGGATAATTAAGCCGTTCTTCATTTACGACAGCATCACAAACCCTTAAATGATGAAGGTCACTGACCGCTTCCTCTGATGTGAGCCGGGATTGTGGATAAATGTGCTCGGTATTAAAGGTCTGGGGGGTATAGGGGTTATTTGTTGAAGTATATTCTTGCCAAAACCTACTTTCCCCGGAATACATCAAAATGACATTTTCTGGATTGTCAACAGCTTCATCGGCAGCATAGAGGTAATCATGTCTTTGGCTATAATACAAAATGACTTGGTGCTTCTCCTTTGTCAATGTGGAAAGTGTTCGATAATTCAAATCGGCATCATCGGTAAACGAAATGTTCGCATAATAATAGTTCAGATCTGCTGGTATATTGAATGAAATCGTCTTCGAACTAGCGCTATCAACCGTGCTGACATTCAAGGAATTATCCTTACTTCAGGAAACGAAGAACCCTCCTAGGACCATTAAAAATAATATTCTTTTCATAGGTAACCTCGTTGTCGAAAGATTCTTGGATACACTACTAAATGCACTAGGATACCAAAGAATAAAAAACCTTTCAGCAGTTGAGTAAAGTTGCTGAAAGGTTTCGAATCGTATTAAATAATTCCTATTAGTTAAGTACCCAAGCTCCCCCGGATTTAATTAAACTGATATTTTCGAAACCAGCGGCCCCATTATAAATGGCATAGGTTATCACATATTTTTGACCTTCTGCGGCACCCGGATCTTTACTATCCAAAAGTATATTAAAGGCCTCTACAAGCATATCATCGCTCCAGTAGGCGGCATTTCCTTCCCTTCTGTCGAAATTACCATAATTTCCTGCACTTCCTGCCGGTCCTGGATAAGTACCTACCAAGGCATCAGCAATCAGTGTGTAATCGGAAGCGACCAAGGCATATTTTATGGTATTGTCAGGTACCCATACCCCATTATCAAAACCAAATTGCAGTTCCGTAGCGACGACCGATTGATTTCCAACCCAAACTGCATCTAGGAATTTGTATAGATTTCCACGTATTTGGGCACCACTAGAACTTGAATAATAATCATAAATCACATATAATTCGTCTTCTTCCTGGGCATAGGGATATTTTATCCTTAAAAAATTGGGCAAATAGGCGTCAGGCGAAATCGAACTACTAAAGTTATTATATTGTCCTGGTTGTCCAGAGCCTGTGCCCATAGAATCAAAATCTGCGGAACTTAGGTAATAAACACCGGCAACCGGTTCCCAAGTACCACTTGTATATATATAGTAGTCTCCTTTCGAATTAGTAGCCCCGGAAATACCTTGGGCTTTTACAAGCACTTGATCGACTTCCCAAGTGGCCGCCTCGGCGTCGGTAGACTCATATTTGAAGGCTAGGTTCACCACTTGCCCCTCATAGGCCGAAAAATCATAGTTTTCAGACAGTACGAAATTAAAGTTGGTACCATCGGGGGTAGATGTCAAGACAATGGGATCCCACGTTGCCGTGGCTACATCGCCACTATAATCGGTAGAAACCAAAATTGAGAGTACGTTTAAATCGGTTGCATAGTTTATTGCCTGATTAATTTGAAAATTCAAGTCGGTTTCACCACTTAGGTCGATCTGTGGGGATACCAACCAATCTTCGTTGGCGAGTGCAGCACCCGAATAACCTGACATTTTAGCATATTCGACACCTCCAAAGGAACTTGCCTCCCAAAATTGATCACCGACTACGCTGATCGCTGTCCAATCATCTAGGCTTCCATTAAAATTTGCCTCATAAATATTCGATAAGCCGATAACCGGGTTTTCAAAATACTGCTTGTATTTGGCCAATACCACTTGGCCTTCTGTCGCAGCTGTAATGTTTGCGGCCAATATATCCGAAGTATAATCGGCCGGATTGGCATCTGGATAGAATCCGTATGCATCGCTTCCCGCACTGGCATAATCGCCATTGGTAAGTGAATAGATATCAGCGACCGTAAAATCGCTAACCCCTTCTGCAGTACCAACGTACAGGTCAAAGCCGATCAAGGCGGATGAACCTTGTCCCCAAACGGGATATTTTTCCTTTAAATAAGGCGGGAGCATGGTCTTGGCATCGTCCAAGGAGCTAAAATTGCCAAAATCGAGCCCCAAGGCCGTATAGTCTTCATCGGTTAAGGTGAACACCGCATCTCCGGAAATTACCTCTTTTTGGGCATCCAACTCTGTGTAAATGTCGTCCAATGGATTACAGGCCGTAAACGTTAGGCCGAGTATCGCGAATAAATAAAAATACTTTTTCATTTTTACTATTTTTTTAATTAAAATGTAATTTTTGCGCCCAGGCTGAACGTCCTACCGAAGCCATACCAAACCAAGGCACTCAAGGCATCATGGCTGCCACCGTCTAGTGCATCGGCAATATATTCGGTATTGAACACATTGTTCATGCGGGCAATAATGGTAGCGTCAAAGCCGCCCATGTCGAACCCATGACTAATACCGGCATCCAAGAGGCCATACGACGGGGCTTTCCAGGATTGAGGTATTCCTTGTGAAGTTCTACCGGTCGGTTCAAAATCGGCATAATAATTATCATAGTAATTGTAATCCAAAAGTAAACGGGTACGATCGAAAAACTCATAATTCAAGCCCAAGGCCATAGTGGTTTGTGCAGCATCGCCCACTTTTAAGCCATCGATAAATATGTTGATAGGGTTTCCTACAGGTTGGTTGGCATTATCATATACTTGCGCATTTTCAACGTTGTTCGTCCATTTCCAATTTCCCAATGACAACATACCTGTCAATGAAAGTTTATTAATAGGCCGATAAACAAAATCAACCTCTATACCTTGGTGAAGGGCATTTACCCCCAATAGGTTTACAAAGTAATCGACGCCTCCGACCGAAAAATTGTCGGTGAAGGTACGGTCGTTCCAAGCAGTCCTATAAATATTGACATTGGCTGATAACACGTTACTTCGGTACCCATAGCCTATTTCAGTACTAAATATTTTTTCATTTGCGGCATCGGCATTGATATGTTCATTATCAAAATTAAGGAAGACCGCATCAAAACCGGGTGCTCTTTCAAGATAGCCAATATTGACAAAAACATTGTTATTTGCATCCAAGTTGTAGTTCGCACCCCCTTTTATACCATAACTGGGGAAATTGTAACGATCGGTTTCCTGTAAAGGGTCACTATTCAAATAAAGAAAATAATCGATTCGTCGGTACGAAGTATTTGCAAAATTGGCGGCTACAAAAGCCGATAATTTATTCTTAGTATATTCCAATTGGGTGAACAATCCTTGCCAGCCAACTTTTCCTTCGTCGTGATAATCCCTTTTATCGCCTACCTTAATAGTTCTATTGGGATTATTGATATCACTGTTATCGATGACATATGCGCCACCCAAAAGATCGGTCAATTCAGAAAAATGTTTCCCGGTATAGGTGCGTAAATCAACTCCTGCCATAAGAGCAAGGTTATCGGTTAGATCGTTCTTATAGGTAGACAAGACGCCATACCACTCATGGTCATTCCTTGAAGCCCTTAAATAGGCTGCCGCTTCAAGGCCTTGGGCCCCGCGGTCTCTATTGATGGACACGATATTATCAAGATCGACGGGCTGATCGTCGCCCCCTAATCTAACATTGAACAAGCTATAATCTCCTGCGGTACCACCACCCCCCCCGGTTCCTGAAGAGGCATAGACTGCAGTGGATAAAAATGACTTATCATTGATATTCCAATAATGGTTCAGGGAAGTTTGCGGCTTAAAATAGAAATTGTCTTCAATATTGACCACTTGTCCATTTTTTATACCCCAATCAGGATTAAATTTTATACCGCTTTCAGCGTCCCGATATTTTGCTATGGAGCTTCTATTTTGTCGTTGTCCGTGGCGTTGGGGTGCCCCAAATGAACTTAAGGATATCGTATGATGGTCGTTGATTCGCTTTGAAATATTTACGAAATAGTTATATCCCTCAAATTCAGTGCCATCCACATAGCCATTTCCTTTTGTTTTGGAAGCGGAAACAGTAGCCGCAAAGCCATTGTCCATGAGCCCGGTCGAAAGTGTAAATCCATATTTTTGATACCCATCATTCCCCACTCCGGTATAGACATTTCCACCTTTTTCAACATCGGTCGTTTTGGTCAGAATATTAATGGTTCCACCAACCGATGGCACAGCCACTTTGGAAGCTCCCAAACCTCTTTGCACCTGCATCGAACTGGTCACATCGGCCAAACCGGCCCAATTACTCCAATATACCCGACCATTTTCCATGTCGTTAACGGGGACCCCATTGATCATCACGGCAACGTTTACCGAGTTGAAGCCCCTTATGTTGATCCGGCCATCCCCAAAGCCACCGCCAGATTTAGTGGCATATACACCTGGTGTTGATTTCAAAATCTCTGGAAATTCCTGTGTCCCTAATTTCAATTCGATGTCCGCAGCCTTAACCGTTGACACGGCAACCGGTGTTTGACGGTCGACCGCTATAGAGGAGATTAGGACAACCCCTTCCAATTCCTGTGAATCGGATTGCAAGCTTATGGTACCCAGATTACCTACCTTGGTATAATTGACGTTTTGGGTCGTATACCCAATATATGATATCACCAAAGTACCCGTATTACTAGAAACTTCAATACTGAAATTGCCATCAAAGTTCGTGGCGACCCCAGTGGTAGTTCCTTCGACCACTATGCTAGCCCCGGGTAATGGGTCTCCCGAATCGCCATCCAAGACTGTACCAGTCAGGGTTCCCTGTGAAAATACAAATGCGGAGCATAATAGCGCCGCCAAAACAAAGTAAATTTTTCTCATTGTTTTTAGTATTTAGTTTTGTGTTTGCCGCAAAAGTGAGGTATTTTTCACTTGCACTGATTAAGAGAACGTTAATTAACGCCTGTACAATTTAACACAAAATTGGCATAAAAAAGCGAGAAAAATAACAAGTCATGAAGTTTTATAAAGAATATCGAAAGTGATAATTTAACTCTTAAATGCCTGCAAGAGTCGCATTGTGGATCCATCATGATCGGCGATTTCTGAATTTTGAAGATCTTTCAAAATAGTGCCAGCCAGGTGTTTTCCGAGCTCTACGCCCCATTGGTCATAACTGAAGATATTCCAGATTACGCCTTGGACGAAAATTTTATGCTCGTATAAGGCGATTAGTGCTCCTAAACTTTTCGGGGTAAGTTGTTCTATCAAAATTGTATTGGTAGGTTTGTTTCCTTCAAATACTTTAAATGGAAGTAATTTCTGAATTTGTTCCTCCGACAATTTTAGGCCTTCCAGTTCTTTGTAAACCTCCTCGGGGGTTTTACCATTCATTAAAGCCTCGGTCTGTGCAAAAAAATTGGCCATTAATTTGTTGTGATGTTCGACATCGCCGTGCAATGACTTTTTAAAACCTATAAAATCAACGGGGATCAACTTGGTGCCCTGGTGGATCAACTGAAAAAAAGCGTGTTGGGAGTTTGTTCCCGGTTCGCCCCAAATTATAGTGCCGGTCTGATAGTCGACCCGCTGGCCGCTGCGGTCAACGCTTTTGCCATTACTTTCCATAATGCCCTGTTGCAAATAGGCCGAGAACCTACTAAGATATTGGGAATACGGTATAATTGCCTCTGTTTCGGCATTGTAGAAGTTATTATACCAAATGCTAAGAAGGGCCAGGACTACTGGAATATTTTTATCGAATTCGGCGGTCCTAAAATGTTCGTCCATTTGTTGGGCTCCGCTTAACATGGTATCAAAATTGTCATATCCTACGGCCAAGGCAATCGATAGGCCGACGGCGCTCCATAATGAAAATCTTCCCCCGACCCAGTCCCACATGGGGAATACGTTTTCTGCAGCGATTCCGAATTCGGCGATTTTTTTTGTGTTTGTAGAGACCGCAGCAAAATGGTCGGCAATATCTTTGTGCTGTGCCTGCTTTAAGAACCATTTTTTAATGGTTGTCGCATTGGTGAGCGTTTCTTGTGTCGTAAACGTTTTCGAAACGATCACGAATAAGGTAGTTTCGGGATTCAATTCCTGAAGTACCTCATGAACTAGATCTCCGTCGACATTACTTATGAAATGGATCTTTAGGTGATTTTTATAGAACTGTAGGGCCTTTATGACCATTTCAGGGCCGAGATCGGAACCTCCGATACCGATATTGACCACATCGGTAAAGGGTTTTCCCGTATAGCCTTTTTTCTTTCCTGAAATAATGGCCTCCGAAAAAGTCTTGATATGCTCTTTTACCTCGTATACCTCCGGAATTACATTTTCCCCATCAACAAGTACGGTTGCCGTTTTTTTGGCACGCAGGGCCGTATGCTGTACCGCCCGGTTTTCGGTCACATTGATACGATCCCCGCTAAAATATTTTTGAACGGCATCCTTCAAATCGACTTCATCGGCCAACTGAAGCAATAAGGCAAGGGTTTCCTTGGTGATCCTATTTTTTGAAAAGTCGACTAGAAAATCGTTCCATTGCAAACTAAAGGCGATCGCTCTGTTCGGATCGGCAGCAAAAAGATCCCTTAGGTGATTTCCTTTGCTGTTTTCATAATTCTTGCGTAGGTTTTTCCATGCTTTGGTCGATGTTGGATCAATGCTCTGTAATGCCATTTTCTTGATTGAGCGTTAGCAGTTGTTTATCAATTGGCGGATTCGGATATTCTACACAATCCAATTGTGCCTTTATGGGATTTATATAAACGAAGTAATCAGGTTGTAATGCTTCAGCAAGCGGTTCGGCAACGGGAAGTTCCTCCTTTAGGGGATCTACCTGCTTGCCATTTCTCCAAAAACGATAGCAAACATGGGGGCCACCGGTATTACCCGTCATACCGACCCAACCGATAACATCGCCTTGTCGCACGAATTGGCCATTCTTGACATTCTGTTTTTTCATGTGAAGATATTGGGTATCGTAGGTGCCATTATGTCGGATCTTTACATAGTTGCCGTTGCCTCCCTTTCGCCTTGATTCAATGACGGTGCCATCGGCCGTGGCCATAATAGGCGTCCCGACAGGAGCTGCGTAGTCGGTTCCTTTATGTGGTCTTACTTTATAACCATAATACCGAATCCTTCTCGTTAGATTGTAACGTGAGGAAATTCTACTAAATTTTACTGGGGCCCTCAAAAAAGTACGTCGCAGGTTGTTGGCGTCCTCGTCAAAATAATCGATAATGTTCTTTAGGGAATCATTTTCATACGCAAAAGCATAGATAGGCCTGCCATTATGCTCAAAATAAGCTGCCTCGATGGGACCTGCCCCCGCGTAAATAGAATCATTTATGTATTTCTCTTTATATATTACCTTGAACTTATCACCTGCATCTAGTTTAAAGAAATCGATGGTCCAGGCATATATTTCCGACAAGTTGTTCGTCACGTTATAGTCAATTCCCTGCTCCTGAATCACTTGGGAAATTGAAGAGCCATTTTCAATTATCCCGGAAGCTTCTCGCTCGACATACTTGACCTGCTTTTTCTTTTTATAGGCCACCACACTGTCGCGAAAATCGACCACGGTATAATTGATCGGGTCATTTTCATAGATGAATACCTGGGCGGTTTCCGAGGTGTCCTTCGATTTCAGGATCAAATAGGGTTTCCCGACGCGAATCTTCCGCACATCGAAGGTATCGCGATACGCTTCCGATAATTTCGCAATTTTGGGATAATCGACCTTATTTTCGATCATCAATTCCCCAAAACTGTCACCTCTACGCACGGTATCGTGCTCTACCTTGAAATCGTCTAAATTAAATCCGAACTGTATTACCGGCACGGTCTCCTTCAAAGGTAGGGCCTCGGTAATTGGTTCTTCTTTTACAAATGATGGGTCTTCCTTGCAGGAAAACATAAAGGTCAATGATAAAACTATGCCCCAGTATTTATTCATTTTTATTTTACTTTTTTCTTAGGGTTAAAGATATGGTCTACCCATTGCTTTCCCCAATTATTTAACTCTTGTTTTGAATAAAGTAGCGGATAAAATATGATTTTTTGAAAGCTTGGCGGAAGGTAATCCTTCCAATTGGTTCCCCCGGTAGCCTCTATTTGACTTTTATCCTTACCGAGATACCTATGGGCAGAACCCATATGCATCAATGGCCAATTAACGTTGGCATTTAAATCCATTATCTTTAACGCTTTAACCAGCTCTTTAGTATGCCTTTTATCTTCAGGCAATTGTAAATATTTGTGATATATGGTATTGTTGTGTACCTGTTTGGCGATTCGTATCAGACGCGGGGTATAGCGATATTCAAATTGCTTCAAGGTCAATGTTTTTTCTCCGGTTATGGCATCGGTGGCACCCTTTTTCCAATAGATATTTTCATAGAGTTCCTCTAGGTCGTTTTCTGCTGAAAATTGATTTCTTTTATCACGGTGTACCAAATTTTCCATTGGGGTCGCATAAATTTCGATCATTCTGTATTGGGCCGATTGAAATCCGCTGGCAGGTAGCAGGGCCATACGGTATTGAAGGAATTGTTCGCGCTCCATACCCTTGATCATAATACTAAAGGAAGAGATCAATGCCTGGTAGTAACTATTGATCCTTCTAATTTTCTCAATGAAAAAATCAGTGTCTTGTGATTTATCATCAACGACCTGCTTTTGTTCATGCAGGATAAGCTTGAAATACAATTCGGTAATTTGATGGTACATGATGAAGATCTCCTCATCTGGGAAATAGGTCCTTGGAATCTGAAGGCTAAGCAGGGTGTCTAAATGGATGTAATCCCAATAGGTGAGATATCGCTGGTAGAGAAGACCGTCTAGGTAAGAGCTGAGATCTTGGCCTGAATTTTTATATTTTTCTTCAAGTTTGGCAATTTGGGAATCGATCTGCTCCTTGTTCTTCATTCTAATCTCAATCCATTATAATTTTAAATTGATGTTTAAGTCCGTTATACCCGTCCAAATCAGCCTTAATCGAACCTACGGCCAAGTCTGCCTTGATGCGAATTGGTATCTTGTTCTCGTCATTCGACACCCAAAGTGAAAGGCTTTCCTGTTCCTTGAATACCCTACCTGACTGCACATAAGGTCTAAATTTAAGGCATTCGACTTTCCCAAACTTGGTTCGCAACACTTCTTTTCCCAAATATTTTAGTTTAAAAGGAAAAATGCCATCATCGTCGTATAGCATATTCAACTTAATGGATTCACCCAGCACCAGGTCTTTAAATCCATAATTGTTCCTAAGATAGTAAAATGCCGAAAGCAAGTCCTGCACACTGTCCTGCAATGTAAAATTAATCTTTTTATTGTTTTTTTTGTCATTGAGGACCGCGATGTCGTTCTTGTGATCAAAATTGATCTCGACATCCTTGGTATACCCACCTTCATCTATCTTGCGAATAAACCGAAAGGGTAAACCATCTTTTTTTCCAAAATAACTCTCATAGGTGTCATCGACTTTGAAGAAAACGCTCGCCAATCCGGTAGTTTGGCCTTTGCCCACGACGTGGTAGGCTGGTTCCCCATTGATATTGGCTGATTTTACCTGAAGGGTAGCTAGGCTAGCATTTAACCATCCGTAATGCAAACGAAACTTTAGCCATTCGCCAGGGACAAAGACCGATTCCTTTTCCTGCGCATGCAATAGTAATCCAAAAGTCAACAAAAGAACTGTAAAAATTTTCTTCATAGTCGTATTGTGGCCATAAAATTAGTAAAAGCACCCTAAATTTTCTTGCACTTACAATAACTTAAACAAGATTTATTCCAAAGTATTGCACGAAGTGATGTACTCAGGGGAAAACGTTCATGTCGTGATAAAAAAAAGCCCTGACGAAAACGTCAGGGCTTTTCCTAAATAACCAACCAAACTTTAAATTATGAAAAACCAATACTTAAAGCTGTAAGGGAACCACCCCTTACTTGTACAAATTTACTATATAAAATATATGATGTAAACAGTTTTAACGTACTTTAACTATTCCCTTAACAGTACTTTATAATTGATCTCAAGAAATTGGCAAATTATTATGAAAAACGGTTTCAAAGTGTACCCCTGGCGGCCTGTTCCCTTTCAATAGCCTCAAAAAGAGCCTTAAAGTTTCCCACTCCAAAAGATTGTGCCCCTTTGCGCTGAATGATTTCGATAAAGAGCGTCGGTCGGTCAACGATCGTCTTTGTAAACAACTGCAGCAAATAGCCTTCTTCATCGCGATCGATGAGAATACCATGATTTTTAAGTGTTTCAACATCTTCATCGATTTCTCCTACCCGTTCCAAGAGATCATCATAATAGGCTTCAGGAACATAGAGAAACTCAATACCCCTTTCACGCATAGCCGATACGGTCGTGACGATATCATCGGTGGCGAGGGCCATATGCTGTACCCCGGGGCCATTATAAAAATCGAGATACTCTTCAATTTGTGACTTTTTCTTTCCTTTTGCAGGTTCGTTGATAGGAAATTTTACCCGCCCATTTCCATTGCTCATTACCTTGCTCATAAGCGCGGTATATTCTGTAGCAATATCATCGTCGACAAAGGATACGATTTGTGCAAATCCCATTACTTCTCCATAGAACTTGCACCAGGTGTTCATTTCGTTCCAACCCACATTTCCGACCATATGATCAATAAATTTTAAACCTACCGACTCCGGATTATAGTGGGATTCCCACTTTTTGAAGCCTGGTAAGAAAATTCCGTTATAATTCTTGCGTTCCACAAAGAGGTGAACGGTTTCCCCATAGGTATAGATTCCGGACCGCACGACGTGGCCATTGTCATCCTCTTCCCTTTTTGGTTGCATATAGGGTTTTGCCCCCCGTATGGTTGTCTCCTCAAAGGCCTTCGTGGCATCATCGACCCAAAGCGCAATGACCTTTACCCCATCACCATGCTCATTAATGTGTCGATTAATATCACCACCTTTTTGCAATGGGGTCGTAAGGACTATGCGAATCTTTCCCTGACGCAATACGTATGACACCCTATCTTTCAAACCAGTCTCTAGACCGGCGTATGCTTCCGATTGAAATCCTAAGGCCGTTTTATAAAAGTGGGCCGACTGCTTGGCATTGCCGACATAAAGTTCGACATAGTCGGTACCCAGTAAGGGAAGAAAGTCTTCCGCTTCGCTGAATAATTTTTTCAGTGAATACTCCGTATTTTTTAAGTCCTTTAGATTTTTTATTTCTGCTGCCATAGTATTTAGATTAATTGTGTGGAATACTGTAAATAGAATAACCTTCGTAGATTAAGGTTGTTTCACCACATGGCCCTCAAATGCGAAGTAATGTCTACACGCAGTTGTAGCATATTAGATAGATTGTCTATGCAAATATCGGAAAAAAAGTGGTGAATTCCGGACTTTTAGACCCTAAAACCAGTAGCCGATACTAAAGAAGAAATTGCTGCTCTTTATATCTGGGGACCATGAATACATTACTTGCACAGGGCCTAAAAACGATTCCCAGCCATACCCGAACCCGTAGCCGGAGTATTTAGGTTCAGTGAACCAATCGCCGGTACGAAAAAGATCATCATCGACATTCGCGAAATTGGCCGCGAACATGGCATGGTTTTTCGGGGCAAATTCATAATCAAGCCTACCATAGGCCTTAACATAACTATTTCCAGGAAGGCTTAGAAAATCGTATCCATAAAACGGGATAAAATTATTGATCAAATTCGTTCCGAAACCCCCAAGAATGAAATCGAAGGAGGTTATGCCGGAGGTCCCAAGTTTAAAACCGCCTTCGGTCTCGAGGTTCATAGACAACTTCTTAAAAATTGGGAAAGCTCCTCCCATTCTGGCCTTGGCGATTGAAAATTCCTTAAAATTATTGTTGTAATCGGAGGAAAGTAGATATAAGTGAAAATCCCCGTCAAAATATAATCCTTTGCTGGGAAAATATTTATCGTCATAGGTATCAAGAGTAAGCTGTCCGAAGGCACTGTAATAATTGCTGCTTTCAAATACCGTTCGACCGGCCGAATTAGTAGGAGGCGCCGTAACCAGCGTATCAATAGGCCTACTTAATGTATTTGTGCTATATTTTAGGTACTTGTGTTCAAGCCCAAGGCTAAACGAAAATTCTTCCTTTAAAACGGTCTGCGCATATATCTGATTGGTTAGGTCTGTGACGTCGATATTTATGGTATTGACATTCGTGGCATTCAATATATTATAATTCGATCGAATAAGATCGAAGTTGATTTCCTTAGAAAAGTCATTAAATCTTGAGTTGATACCAAAACTCCAATAGGCCCCTTTATCTACAAAGTATTGAAGATCGTATCGTAGATTATCGCCAAATATAAAATCTACAGATCCCACATCATCTTTCATCATTAAATTCCTACGGGTCATATTGATCAGTGCGGCCGTTTTATACAGGTCATCATAATGGGCGGCCAATCGAATATAGGTCTTTGTCTGTTTTTCATGAAGGTTCAACACCAAATCGACGCCATCGCCATCTGACAATAATTCATATCGTATGGTTTTAAAGTTTCCGGTAGCCGATAGATTATTGATTCCCTGTTGTAATTTTTCGAAAGTGATTTTTTTACCAAGTTCAAAACGAAGTTTTCCTTTGATATAACCACGCGTATAATTTTCTATCCCATTGAGCATCAGTTTTTCTATGATCAGCGAATCCTTAATCGCCACATATTTATGAAAGGTTTTAGACCTATCCTGTTTTGAGGAAATCGCCTTTAATGCATCAAACTTTTGTCTTGCCGCGATTTCGCCGCTTTCAATGATCGATTTCCCGGAATTGAAATCGATAACCGAGTAATTATCCATATCAGGTTTAATATAGATGTCGGTTTGTTTGGCCTTTTCGACCATATCCATAGCTGTCCTATAGTTGTTGATTTGCAGAAGAATCTCTGTGGCCGATAACAAGGCATCACGTTCCCTAAGGCCGTGTTGCACATCGACCCCGATAATAATATCGGCTCCCATATTCCGAACTTCCTGAATGGGATAATTGTTTACCACCCCGCCATCAATCAACACCTCTTCTCCCAAGGTAGCAGGCTCAAAAAGTGATGGAAGAGTCCCGCTTGCCATTATTGCCTCGGGTAGATAGCCCTTGTTCAACAATACCTCCTTCCCTGTTTCAACATTGGTCGCTATGCAGAGAAAAGGAATAGAAAGTTTGCTGAAATCATTGACGTTCCTGACATGGTACAGTACCCTGACCAATTCATTATAAATGTTCTGTCCTCCAGAGTAGGCCGGTGGAAAGGAAATTTTAAAATTGTTGAAAGGCAAGGTCAACGCATACTTTTCGGAGGCCTCCTTTTCATAAAACGATTTTGCGCCCCTCGGCAGATTGTCATTGATCAAATCGTTAAAATCGGTCTTACTAAAAAGCGAATCCAACTCCTTGGCCGAATATCCTGAAGCATACAAGCCTCCGACGATGGCTCCCATACTTGTACCCCCGATATAATCGATCTTTACCCCGGCTTCCTCGATTACTTTAAGGACACCGATGTGCGCCAATCCCTTGGCCCCGCCACCGCTGAGTACGAGTCCGACCTTTAAATGTTTTTCAGGGGAATCTTGTTGCCCTAGGAGCAGGGTCGTACAAAAAAGTAACAAAAAAATCAGCGCTATTTTTTGCATATAAATTATTGGTCGTTAATGCTGTTGAAATGTTTCAAAAATAATTTTTGCCTTGGTAGATCCTACTTTTTCGGCCAATGTATCAAAGGACGCCTCTTTGATCCGTTTTACTGATTTGAATGCTTTCAATAAGCTTTCGATAGTTTTTTCCCCGATACCCTCGATGGCCGTTAATTCTGAATTAATAGCGGCCTTGCTCCTTTTATTACGATGGAAGGTTATCCCAAATCGGTGTGCTTCGTTCCTTAATTGCTGTATTATCTTCAAACTTTCAGACTTTTTATCCAAATACAAGGGGATTGGATCTTCCGGAAAATAAATCTCCTCAAGACGTTTGGCGATACCAATAATGGCTATTTTACCTCGTAAACCAAGGATATCCAAACTTTTTAAAGCAGAAGATAGTTGCCCTTTGCCTCCATCGATAACTATTAACTGTGGCAGAGCTTCGTCCTCTTCCAATAATCTTTTATACCGTCGTAACACAACTTCCTCCATCGATGCAAAATCGTCCGGACCATCAACGGTCTTGATATTGAAATGCCGATACTCGTTTTTGGAAGGTTTCCCATCCCTAAAAACAACACAGGCGGCAACAGGGTTACTCCCTTGAATATTGCTATTATCGAAGCATTCTATATGTCTCGGTTCGAAAGACAATCTAAGATCTTTCTTCATTTGGGCCATGATCCTATTCGTGTGTCTATCGGGGTCTAGAATCTTGATCTGATTGAGCCGCTCCTGCCGGTAAAACTTGGCGTTTCGTTCAGATAGTTCCAGGATTTTCTTTTTATCCCCTAGTTTTGGAATCGTTACCTTTAAATTCGTGGCTACTGTAATTGTAAAAGGCACGTATAATTCCTTGGATTCAGAATCGAATCGTTGCCTAATTTCGGTAACGGCAAGCTCTAAAAGATCTTCGTCGTTTTCATTTAATTTCTTTTTAATTTCCAAGGTATGCGAACGTACGATAGATCCATGTGAAAGTTGTAAAAAATTTACATAGGCGAAGGCTTCATCGGAAATAATTGAAAAGACATCGACATTATTGATATTCGGATTCACGATGGTCGACTTCACCTGATAATTTTGCAATATCTCTATTTTATCCTTCACCCGCTGCGCTTCTTCAAATCTAGTTTCCTTCGCAAGAAAATTCATCCGATCTTTAAAATAATGAAGGGATGTCTTAAAATTACCTTTAATTATTTCGCGAATATCAGCTATTTGCTGGTTGTATTCAGCCTCTCCTTGCAAACCTTCGCAGGGACCTTTACAGTTGCCCAAATGATATTCAAGACAGACTTTGTACTTTCCGGAATCAATCTTTTCCTTTGAAAGATCATAGGCACAGGTTCTTAACGGATATACACTTTTTATAAGATCCAATAAGGTCTTGACCGTCCGCATACTGGTATAGGGGCCATAGTATGAAGAACCATCTTTTATGACCTTGCGTGTGGAGAAAATTCGGGGAAAACGCTCATTTTTGATACAGATAAACGGATACGATTTATCATCTTTGAGCAAAACATTATAGCGCGGACGATATTCTTTGATTAGGTTATTCTCTAATAAGAGCGCATCTGATTCGGTGGGGACTACAATGTGCTTTATTTTGGCAATTTTTTTTACAAGTACCCGCGTTTTACCATACTCGTGGTTCTTGGCAAAATAAGAGGAGACCCTCTTTTTTAGATTCTTTGCCTTGCCAACGTAGAGAATTTTTTCTTCGGTATCATAAAACTGATATACCCCTGGGCTTTCAGGGAGTGTACTCAACTGTATTTTTAAGGGAATTTGGGACATGAAATCAAACGGGCTTCCATTTTTATGCCAGCTGGGTTAAATTACTATGTTTTTAGAAATCAGAAGGCGCTTTTTGCTTTTTTTAACGTTACCACCTTTTCAGTGTATGCATAATTTTTCAGTGCTGTTTATGAATGGATGTATGTTCAAAATATTCAAAATTCAATTTGATTTGGTTAAATAAATATAGGAGAGCGATACAAAAATTATATTCATAATATTCTTACGATGAAAGTCATACAACTCTCCGTGAAAAAGTAAAAAATACAATAATCTGTAAGTCAGTATTTTAGAATTAAGATAGCTTCAATACTATTTTTAAGAACTCATAAAAATGTTAATTTTACCCTAAAAATTGCATTTCATCGATAAAAAGTTACCATTGATAGAAATTAAATAAAATTTTTATTTATATTTAGCCAATCAAAACCTATTTCCCTCATGGACAATTACATAATTACTTTAGGCACCTACTTAATATTGATGTTGTTTTTTAAAGTCTATTACGCTGTGGCTAAAGATTAGATTCTTGCCTATTCAAGGATTTTAAAATTTTAACCAACCTTGAATGTTGAAAAAAGATTTACGTTCTCAATATTCAAAAGAAAGGGCTAAAATTACTTCCGAACTTCTACTACACAATAGCCTTTGCATTGCGAATAAACTTCTTGAATTGCCAATTTGGTCTTTTGACTATTATCACATTTTTTTACCTATTTTAGAAAAGCATGAAGTTGATACTTCGTTCATACTCTCTATTCTTCAAGGAAAGGATAAAAATATCGTGCTGCCAAAAGTCGGTTCCCATGGTCAATTAAAACACTTCTTATTGACCGACAATACACGTTTGCAAAAAAATGTCTGGGGTGTTCCCGAGCCTACTGATGGCATTGAGATTTCCCCTAAAAAACTCGATGTAGTATTTGTCCCGCTGCTAGCATTCGACAAAAAAGGCCATCGGGTAGGATATGGCAAAGGATTTTATGATCGTTTTCTAAGTCAATGTAGAAAAGAAGTGTTAAAAGTAGGGATTTCCTTGTTTGAACCTGAACAAGAAATCACCGATATCTCAAAAACCGACATTTCGCTGGATCATTGCGTAACCCCTTCTTATATTTATTCGTTCGCGACTTCGGCCGGATCATGATGGTCTTGATCCTCATTTGTCTTTTGACCAAAAGCCTTCTTGTTAAATACCAACAAAATGCCCACCCCAGTGCTGATGGCAGTATCGGCTATATTGAACACCGGTTCGAAAAATCGGAAATTAGAACCCCCGATATACGGAACCCATTCAGGCCAAGTGGCATCAATCAACGGAAAATACAGCATATCTACAACCTTACCGTAGAACAACTTCCCATACGGCTCATCGGCAAA
The DNA here is from genome assembly GCA_022865355.1 of Maribacter sp. Taxonomy (GTDB): domain Bacteria; phylum Bacteroidota; class Bacteroidia; order Flavobacteriales; family Flavobacteriaceae; genus JALHST01. The sequence continues at coordinate 19,962 of JALHST010000110.1, forward strand.
TACGCTGGCTACATGATTGTTGCTGCCATCAAAAAGTATCCCATAAAATATAGAATCCAAAATATTACCACAGGCACCGGCAAAGATTAAAGAAACTGCGATTATTAAAATCTTGGACGACTTCTTTTTAATAACATCAAAAAGCCAATATCCGATACCTGCAATGGCCAACAAACGGAAGATTGTCAATAACAGTTTACCGACACTTTCCGAAATGGGTAGTAAATCACTAAGTTTTGCGCCCCAGGCCGCCCCCTCGTTTTCTATAAAAAGTATCTTGAACCAGGAAAATACGTCGACTGACTCGCCGAGTACAAAATGCGTTTTTATGTAAATTTTACTCACCTGATCTACAATTAAAATTGCGATGATCAGCAGCATTGACTTCCTCAAATTCATAGGCACCAGATATAAGGGGCAAAAATAGCGATATTATTTGGTTTTATGTATGCTGATATTCCCGGTAGTCGATGTCAAGGAATAGTAGTTTTTGCCTTGTGGAATCGAATCTCTGTGAACGGTGCCATATTTGCTCAGGGCATTGATAGTGCCCTCGGCACAATTCGCGATAATATCACCGCTCTTCGTGCTAATCACGGCAGACCGTGACACTTGTTCAAGATAGCAGCGCCCATCATCCAAGACGACTTTTAAATTCTCGTAGGTACCGGTGATCCTCACTGTGCTGTTCGTTCCAAATACTTCTACATTCTTATCTTCCGGTAAACGTATCGTCAATGAAATGGAAATCACTTTATGGGCACTTAATTTATCATTGGGAGCAATAAAATTAGGTTGAAACCCAGTTTCTATTAAAATTCCGGCACCCTGTTGCCGAAGACTCACCAACTGGTCTTTATTATATTCGCCATCTATAACCGCTTCAATCGATAATTCCTCTGACTTTGCTGTCTTAATGCGAATTTCATAGCAATTGTTGGCATCGATCTGTATAAGTGAAATGTTGGGATTTAAGATGGTCTTTTTTATAATCTTTTGCCCATGTAAGAAGTGAAGTGTTCCCAACAATACCCACAAAAAAATAGTTTTCATCGCTGTTGACTAATAAAGAACATCCGCCAGCTGGCGGATGTTCTTTATTTCTGCAAGTTTTTGGCCTCTATGCTCAAAGTTGCATGGGGCACTAATTTTAGGCGCTCCTTATTTATAAGTTTACCCGTAACACGACAAATGCCGTAGGTTTTATTTTCAATACGCATCAATGCATTTTTAAGGTCACGGATAAATTTTTCCTGACGTATGGCCAATTGTGTGTTGGCCTCTTTGCTCATGGTTTCCGAACCTTCTTCAAAGGCCTTAAAGGTTGGCGATGTATCATCAGTGCCATTATCCCCATCATTCATATACGAGCTTTTGAGCAACTCCAAATGGCTTTTGGCCTTTTCGATCTTATCTTCAATAAGCGCTTTAAACTCCGCCAAATCCTTGTCCGAATATCTTACTTTTAAATCTTCTGCCATGTCTTTAATGTTTTTCAATAAATAATTTAGTATTCACCTCATCAAATGTCACTTCCGTGCCATTTTCCAATTTTTCTTCAAAATCAAGTTCTGCTGTCAGCGTTTCGGCCTTGATGTACGTCAAATTATTTTCGACGGCCCTTTCGACCAGGCCATCTTTTAAAATTTTGACATCGATCCTATCGGTCACTTCCAAACCTGAATCCTTTCTCATATTCTGGATACGGTTCACAAGTTCCCTTGCGATTCCTTCATACCTCAAGCCATCGTTCATGGTAACATCCAAAGCAACTGTAATAGCCCCTGAACTGGCTACCAACCAGCCTTCAATATCTTGTGAGGAAATCTCTACATCCTGAAACTGTAAAATAATGATTTTATTTTCAATCGCAAGTGATATTTCGCCCTGTTGCTCAATTTTTTGGATATCGCGCGGTCCTAAGGTATCGATTGCTGCTGCAATTTGTTTCATATCCTTTCCAAACTTGGGGCCCAAAACCTTATAATTGGGCTTAATGTTTTTCACCAGGATACCCGATGCGTCGTCAAGAAGCTCAATTTCCTTTACGTTCACTTCCGACTTGATTAGATCGGCGACCGCTTCGATTTCTTTTCGTTCTGTCGTATCCCGTACCGGGATCATTATTTTCTGCAAAGGCTGGCGTACCTTTATTTTCTCCTTTTGTCGTATCGAGAGCACCAGTGACGATATGGTCTGGGCCTTTTTCATTTTATTTTGAAGGTTTTGATCAACCATACCCTTATCAAAGGTCGGAAAAATTGCCAGGTGTACACTTTCAAATGTTTCCTTTTTGGTTGTCCTGACCAGATCTTGATACAGCCTATCCATATAAAATGGTGCTACGGGGGCCGAAAGCTTGGCTACGGTCTCCAAACAGGTATAGAGCGTTTGATAGGCAGATATTTTGTCCTTCTGATAGTCGCCTTTCCAAAAACGACGTCTACTTAAACGTACGTACCAATTGCTCAGATTTTCCTGTACATATTCCGAAATCGCCCGTGTAGCCTTGGTAGGTTCATAATCTGAATAGGCTTCGTCAACATACCTGATCAGACTGTTGAGTTCCGACAAGATCCATCGGTCTATCTCAGGGCGTTCGTTGATGGGTATTTCTTTCTCTGAATACGCAAACTGGTCAATGTTGGCATAGAGGGCAAAAAACGCATAGGTATTGTACAATGTGCCAAAAAACTTGCGTTTTACTTCGATAATACCATCCATATCAAACTTGAGGTTGTCCCAAGGATTTGCATTTGAAATCAGGTACCATCGTGTAGCGTCAGGGCCATGATCTTTCATGGTTTCGAAGGGATCTACAGCATTTCCCAGTCTTTTGGACATTTTTTTACCCTCTTTGTCGAGTACCAGACCATTGGAAACCACATTTTTATAGGCAACCGAATCGAATACCATGGTGGCAATAGCATGCAAGGTATAGAACCAGCCCCGGGTCTGGTCGACCCCCTCCGCAATAAAATCTGCTGGGAAAGCCAGACCTTCATCAATCAGTTCCTTATTCTCAAAAGGGTAATGCCATTGTGCATAAGGCATTGATCCACTATCGAACCACACATCGATCAAGTCGCTTTCACGCTTCATGGGCTTACCCGAATCGGAGAGCAGAACGATCTGATCTACTATGTTCTTATGAAGGTCAATTCGATCATAATTTTCTTCGGACATATCGTCTACCACAAAATTATTAAAAATGTCCTTTTCCAAAACTCCGGCCGCTACTGCCTTTGCCATTTCGGCTTTCAGCTCAGCGACCGAGCCAATCATTATTTCCTCCTTACCGTCCTCGGTACGCCATATGGGCAATGGGATGCCCCAATACCTGGATCTTGAAAGATTCCAGTCATTCGCATTGGCCAGCCAATTTCCGAACCGGCCTTCCCCTGTGGCGGCAGGTTTCCAATTTATGGTCTGGTTCAATTCGAACATGCGCTCTTTTACATCGGTAATCTTGATGAACCATGAATCCAACGGATAATAAAGAATCGGTTTATCGGTCCTCCAGCAATTGGGATAACTGTGAACGTATTTCTCTACTTTAAACGCCTTGTTCTCTTCTTTTAGCCTGATCGCTATTTCAACATCGACCGACTTTTCAGGAACTTGGTCATCGTCATAGTATTCATTCTTGACATATTTTCCAGCCAATTCCTTCATTTCAGGACGAAACTTCCCTTGCAGGTCGACCAAGGGAACCAAGTTGCCAATCTCGTCCATAACCAGCATGGGTGGTACTTCGGGAACGGCTTGTTTAGCCACGAAGGCATCATCGGCACCAAAGGTCGGGGCCGTATGCACGATTCCCGTACCCTCTTCGGTAGTGACAAAATCGCCTGCAATGACCCTAAAGGCATTCTGCGCATTTTCGTAGGGCAAGGTGTACGGCATTAATTGTTCATATTGGATCCCGACCAAGTCTTTCCCCTTGAATTCCTTTACAAGATAGTACGGTATCATTTTGTCGCCCGAAACATACTTTAGGAGCTCGGGTTTGCTTGGTACACGTTCAAATTTTCCGGCGAATTGTTTGTCAACTAGGCTTTTTGCAAGTATGACGTTGATGGGTTCAAAAGTGTACTGATTGTAGGTCTCAATCAGCACATAATCGATTTTAGACCCGACCGTTAAGGCCGTATTTGACGGAAGGGTCCAAGGGGTTGTGGTCCACGCCAAAAAGTATATGGTACCTTCGTTGCGTAAAAAATTCGGCAGCGTACTTTCTATGGCCTTGAATTGTGCCACCGCGGTAGTGTCGGTAACATCTTGATAGGTGCCGGGTTGGTTCAACTCATGCGAACTAAGTCCTGTTCCTGCTTTAGGGGAATAGGGTTGAATGGTATACCCTTTATAGATAAGGCCTTTGTCATAGATCTGTTTCAACAACCACCAAACAGATTCCATGTATTTCGATTTGTAGGTGATATACGGATGCTCCATATCTACCCAATACCCGATTTTTTCTGTCAGGTCGTTCCAGACATCGGTATACCGCATGACCGCTTTTTTACAAGCCTCATTATAGGCCTCGATGGATATGGTCTTACCGATATCCTCCTTGGTAATTCCTAATTGTTTCTCAACCCCTAGTTCGATAGGGAGCCCATGTGTGTCCCAGCCTGCTTTGCGCTTTACCTGAAATCCCTTCATGGTCTTGTACCTGGGAAAGATATCCTTGATGGTTCGCGCCATCACGTGATGGATCCCTGGCATGCCATTGGCAGATGGGGGCCCTTCATAGAAAACATAACTTGGGCTGCCTTCACGGGTGGCGATACTTTTCTCAAAGATGCCATGCTCCTTCCAGCGCTGAAGTATTTCCTCAGCCACCTTAGGTAAATCCAAACCATTGTATGCCGCAAATTTCATGGAATCCTATGCCTTATAAATCAAGGCAGCAAAATTATAAATTTAGATTCAATAATTGGGGATTATCGTGAAATGAAATCTTTGCTATCCTTTTTAAAGCTTAGATTTTCAGAAGGCAGCATCTGAATTTAGGATTTCCCCGTATATCTATTGAAAGAATAAAGTATATTCTAAAATGAAAATAAAATGAAAAAAATAGTTCTAGGTTCAATATTAATGCTTGCCTTAAGTGTATCATTTGTTTCTTGTAGGGAAACGGGTGATAAAACCAAAGAGTCCATGGATGATGCCGCTGGTACCATGCACGAAGTTGGGGATGATATGAAAGATATGGGCGAAGACGCCGCCGATAAAGCGAAAGAAGTAGGCGAAGATGTCAAGGAGGCTGGCAAAGAGGGCATTGAAAATGTAAAAGAAGCCGTAAAGGATAGCATTTAGAAAGCAACGATAGCAAAGTTAAAGGCCCTGACAAAATCGTCGGGGCTTTTTTTTTGTAACGACCCCATCAAGGCCCGCGATATTCGATAGCCCGGTCTTTCCCTAGAAATGGTAGCCAATTCCTAAAATAAGGTCAATCCCTGGCGCCACAATCCCCGAGGAGTAGGTGCGATAGCGCTGATCGGTAATGTTTTCTAAACTTAGGGTGGCTTTCCATGAATTGGAAAGGGTGTACTGCGAACGCCAATTCAGCGTGTACCATGAAGGTGCATACGGATTCCCATTGTTATCAACGGCATAGATATACTCCTTGCTTCTTTCGGAAATAGCCAGATTTTCATAGGTTATTTCCCCATTATAGTTCATAAAAAGGTCGGTATGCAATTTTTGGTTCTTCCAAATGATGTGAAAATCGCCAAAAGTTGGCGCGGCATGTCTGGCAGGGGATTCAGTGCCATCGTCTTCTTCCTCGGTGCCTTTGGTAATGGTTAGGTTGGCTGCCAGTGAAAGATTTTCGGTTAAAAACACATCCGTTCCAAACTCGAAACCATACACATACGCCTTTGCAGCATTCTGAATGGCCTGCACATTGCTTAACTCGCCCCGATAATCGATCTGCGACTGCCCATTGTACAAAAAATCACGGCGAACCAAAGCATCCACCAAGTAGGTATAAAAAGTAGTCCCTCTCAAAACAAGTTTATCCTTAAAATTTTTTTGGACCCCTATTTCCGTATTATAAGCATACTCGGGTTCTAAATTAGGATTGGGAACCACCACCGATCCCGGTTCAGAATCGAAAATTTTTCCGACATCATCAATATTTGGAGCCCTAAATCCGGTCGAACCATTCCACGTAATCTGCAGATTCTCTTTGGGAAACCAGCTAAATCCAAAGCTACCGGTTAAGGCACCCGTACTTAAATCGGCATTGTCAAAAGGAAAAGGATAATAGGTATTATCGAATACGGCATCGATCCATACATGGCTATACCGCAGACCGGATAATATAGTAAAATTCGGTTTGGCCTTATATTCTCCGTTAACGTAGCCGGCCATGGTCTGCCAGGTCGAACCATTGGGATATCGGGAGGCCGTACCCGATTTCATCCCCGTCTCCATGTTTTTGACACTGCCACTTGAATGCACTTTGTTGAAAATATACTCGCCCCCGTAATACAGTCGAAGATCCCCTATTTTTTTATTTTCAAAATCAATATTTGCCGAATACGCATCTACTTTCTCCATTGTAGAAAACAATTCGGGGTCCTGAAAAGCCCTATCGTGCCTGCTTTCCTCGAAATGCTGATATGCCGTTGTTATTTTGAGTCCGTCATAAAATTTTCCATTCCCCATTTTGTCGATTTGAAAATTTTCCATGAACCATTTTTGAGGGCCATAATACCACTGTGCGGATCGCAATCCGTCACCGCCACCATTCGGGCGGATAAGCCGGTCATATCTCGAATAATCAGAGGTTTGAGAAAAGTAGGTTCCGAGCTGAAAACCCCAGGTACGATTTGGTCTGAAGGCAATCTTTTGTAATAGGTTAACTTGATCATACCCGGTCGGCACTTGTTTTTTTGGATGATTGTTAACGATCAGTCGATCTATGCCATTTTCGGTGCGTACGTAGTTCTTTCGCAAATACGATTCGGGTCCATGGGATCCCATCGTCAAATCCCCAAATCGGTTATAGGTCGCATTGGTTAAAAAGGCCCAATTTCTTTTCCCCAAATTAATATCGAGATGCAAGGTATTTTCAGAGTTGGCCGAAGAATAGCGATAATTTGCATTTCCTGAATAGGCCAGGCTATCGGTATGGGAATAAAGGGCCTGTTTGGTATAGAAATTCATTACGCCCCCAATGGCATCGCTCCCGTAAATTACAGAACCGGGGCCAAAAATAATTTCGGTTTTCTTGACCGTATAGGGGTCAATGGAGATCACATTTTGCAGATTGCCCCCCCTGAAGATCGCATTATTCATGCGCACCCCATCGACCGAAAGTAATAATCGGTTCGTAGCAAAGCCCCGGATCATGGGGCTACCACCTCCCAATTGACTTTTCTGTACAAAAACCTTTCCCGTATTTTGAAGTAAATCGGCAGCGGTCTGCGGATTGCTAAAGGCAATGGTACGGGCATCCACCGTGGCCATTTTATTCGGTATATCCTTTTTTTGCTGCTCCCATTTAGAGACCGACATGATTACTTCATCCAGCTCTTCTGGTTTTTGTACTAAAAATACGCGAGGACCATTTCTTATGATCTGTAATTTAAGATTTTTGCGTAGTTCGTAGCTCAAGTGCTTAAAAGTGATTCGCTCGTTTCGATCGAAAATACTAAGATCACATTTACCATAGTCATCCGACAAGGTCATTTTAGATTTGTCATTGTTAAATACGGCCACATTGGCGATCGGGTCGTAGGTGTCAACATCCAAAATAGTGATTTCCTGGGCCGAAGTATATACAGAAATCAGTATTGAAACTATATAGATTAATCTTCGCATACTAGCTAAAAACTTCATTTAAAATGGCCAGTGACCTCGGTTTTCTGAATCCCTGTAAATGTAATTCAAAGTAGAGAATAATCGATTTGAGCAAGTCTTGCCGTATCTTTTTTTCAATCTTCACGGTATGTATTGCATCAAATTTTATGCCTAACATTTTCTTAAAATATTCTAAGTTCCTTCCGACCACTATAGGATTTAGGGAAGGCATGTCGATAAATTCCCCCTCCATTAGATCAAAATAATTTGCCTTTATATTTGACACATCCGGGAAGAATCCTAAATATTTGGTCAAGGACAACAGAAAAGAGAGATGAAAATTGGAGATTTCCGCATGGGTATCCAACCATTGGATCGAAGCTTGTATAAATCCGAACATTTCGGCATTAGGTTCTTCTTCATGGATGCTATTGGTGAGCATTTCAGCTAAAAATAAGGTAATGGCATTTTTCGGAATGTCGGTGTATAAGGTCGCACACGGATAGGTCAATCTTGCCTCACGGATACTTTCCAATGTGCCCTTGTTCTTATGCATGGCCACAATTTCAAGTTGCGTCAAGGGTTGAAAATATGCTGCTTTGAGTTTCCCTTTTTTTGCGGTTAAAATACCTTTGAGCAAATAAGACTTTAACCCATCGGTTAGGGTAAAAACGCGTACAATAAGACTCGTGTCCCCATATTTTATGGATGAAAGAACGATGGCTTCTGTACTTACTAGCATTTTTTAATATTGGGTGTAGACAAAAATAGCGGTTTGTATACGCTTTGGCAGCTATGCTTGCATTCGGTAGATTTTGCCAAAGGACACAAAAGTGTTTAATTTTCAGGCACCCGGCGCGACAAAACTTTAGATGAGTGCCCAAGTGCCATGTTACACTTGTGTGCTCAAAAGTCAAAAATATTAAAAAGGTGTGAAGCATTTATAAAAACACTTCACACCCCTACTTTTTAGTGAGACCTTTAAATAACCCCTTGGGCGAGCATCGCGTCGGCAACCTTAACGAAACCTGCAATATTGGCCCCTTTTACATAATTGCAATAGCCGTCCTTTTCCATGCCATACTCAATACATGAATCGTGTATATCTTTCATAATGCCCTTTAATCGATCATCGACTTCCTCACGTGTCCAACTGATGCGCAGTGAATTTTGCGACATTTCAAGCCCGGAAGTGGCCACACCACCGGCATTTGACGCCTTTCCGGGAGCGAACAATATCCGGGCATTGTGAAATTCATGTATGGCCTCTGGCGTAGAAGGCATGTTCGCCCCTTCCGCTACACAAACACAACCATTCTTTATCAGCTTCTTGGCATCATTGCCATCCAATTCATTTTGTGTTGCGCACGGTAAGGCGATATCACATTTAATTCCCCAGGGTTTTTTGCCTTTGTGAAACGTAGCCGAGGGATATTTCTTGACATACTCGGATATTCTGCCTCGTTTATTATTTTTTAAATCCATTACATAGTCCAATTTCTTGGCATCAATGCCGTCCTTGTCATAAATAAAGCCTTCCGAGTCAGATAATGTCAGGACCTTGCCTCCTAGCTGAATGGTTTTTTCTGCAGCGAATTGTGCCACATTTCCAGAACCTGAAATAACCACATCCTTACCTTTTACATCGTCCTTTCTGGTATTCAACATACTTTGCGCAAAATAAACGGTACCATATCCTGTTGCCTCGGGTCTGATTTTCGAACCGCCCCAAGAAAGTCCTTTGCCCGTCAAAACGCCGGTAAACTCGTTTCGTATCTTTTTGTACATCCCGAATAAAAATCCGATTTCCCGGGCACCAACGCCAATATCCCCAGCGGGTACATCGGTGTTCGGGCCGATATGCCTGCAGAGTTCAGTCATAAACGCGTGACAAAATCTCATGACCTCATCATCTGACTTCCCTTTGGGATCAAAATCGGAACCCCCTTTTCCACCGCCCATCGGCAAGGTGGTCAAACTATTTTTGAATACCTGTTCAAAGGCCAGAAATTTTAAAATACTTGCATTGACCGACGGGTGAAATCGCAACCCGCCTTTGTAAGGCCCAATGGCAGAATTCATCTGTATGCGATACCCCCGGTTTACATGTATTTCACCTTTATCATCGACCCACGCTACTCGAAATGAAATTAGTCTCTCAGGTTCTACCATGCGCAGCAAGATGTTTTTGCCACTATAAATTTTATGCTTTGCGATATAGGGAATGACCGTTTCCGCTACCTCCTGTACCGCTTGAATAAATTCAGGTTCGTGTCCGTTGCGAGCACGCACCTCCTTCATAAAACCTTCGATTTTTGCTTCCATAAAGAAATTGATGTGAGTTAAAGTTGATAAAAATTAAATATAATAGCAAAATTATAGTATTTCTACAATTTAGTCTTTGTTTTTTTAAATATTTGATAACGCGATTATGCGATGGCTTGTTCTAAATCGGCGATCAAATCAGTGACATCCTCGATACCCACGCTTAATCGAATCAAGGCGTCAACGACACCGCTTTTTTCGCGTTCCTCTTTTGGGATACTTGCGTGGGTCATGCTGGCCGGATGACCCGCCAAACTTTCAACACCCCCTAAGGATTCGGCCAGGGTGAATAATTTTAATTTTTCAACTATTTTTATGGCGTCTTCATAGTTACTACCCTTGGTAATAAACGAAATCATCCCGCCAAAACCCTTCATTTGTTGTTTTGCTACCATATGATTTGGATGATCGGCAAAACCGGGCCAATATACCTTTTCTATTTTAGGATGTTGCCTCAAATATTCGGCGATCGCTTTGCCATTTTCGCAATGCCTTTGCATGCGAACATGAAGCGTCTTTATGCCACGGAGCACCAAAAAACTGTCCATAGGTCCACAAACCGCCCCGCTGGCATTCTGAATAAAATATAAGCGGTCCGCCAAATCCTTCTCCTTGACGACCAAGGCCCCTACGACGACATCACTATGGCCCCCGAGGTATTTTGTTGCTGAATGCATGACTATATCGGCACCCAAGTCTAAAGGTTGCTGCAAATAGGGGGTTGCAAAGGTACTATCGACCGCTAAAAGAAGGCCATGCTTTTTCGACAAGGCCGCTATTTTTTTTATATCAATAATATTCATCATGGGATTGGTCGGAGTTTCGATCCAAATTAATTTTGTCTTGGGGTTGATATATTTTTCAACAACTCCCGGATCTTGCATCCCAATGAAATGAAACGTTATTCCGAATTTCTCGAAAATCTTTTTGAATAATCGATAACTACCTCCGTACAGGTCGTTGGTCGAAATCACCTCATCCCCTGGGGACAATAATTTGATGACCGCATCCATAGCCGCGAGACCGCTGGCAAAAGCTAAGCCATACGTGCCATTTTCAATGCTAGCCAATGAATTTTCCAAGGCCGTCCGCGTGGGATTGGCACTCCGCGAATATTCATATCCCTGATGGCCGCCAGGTGTAGTCTGGGCATAGGTCGAGGTCTGATAAATCGGTGGCATTACCGCTCCGTAGGCCTTATCGGGATGCTGGCCCCCATGAATCGTCTTACTGTTGAATTTTAGATGCTTCTCGCTCATTATTTATAATTATTGACGCAAATGTATCGTTATCTTTTGGAGAATACAATGGAGTCGTACTTTTGTGTGAATCAATTAATAAAGCCCCTATGAAAAGAACCAGCATCCTAACTTTTTGCTTTTTGGTACTTCTTGCCTGCAAGAAAAAAGAAGCACTTACCTTTAAAACCGTCAGCTATACCAGTGAAAGCTGTGAAGGGTGTCCTAGTGTCGCCATTAACATCCCCCTGGCGATGCAGAAAACAAAACTGGGTAATGCTATCAACAATTCGGTCCGGGAAGAAGTCATATTTCTGCTTTCCTATGATGATACGTTAGAAGTTTCGACCGTCGAGGATGCCATGAAATCGTTTACCAATGGCTATGAGGAATTGAAGGAACTTTATCCGGACGAAACTCCGGGATGGGAAGCGAAAATCGATGCAAGCGTATCCTATGAAGACCAGGATGTTATTACCATTCAATTGGAATCCTTTCTTTTTACAGGGGGAGCCCATGGATATGGCGCCAAGCATTTCCTGAATTTTGATGCCAAAAAAGGTATGGAACTCGAAAATTGGCAACTATTTAAGGATAGCCGGGAATTTGAAAAATTTGCGGAATCGAAATTTCGGTCCCAGGAAAAGGTACCAAACGATGCACCGATCAATAGTACGGGATTTATGTTCGAAGGGGATGCCTTCTATCTTCCCGAAAATATCGGTTTTACGCAATCAGGATTGCAGTTATTATACAATCAGTATGAAGTTGCCTCCTATGCCGATGGGCCCATAGAAATTACACTCCCGTTTCAGGAAGTTCAAAAGTACCTCACCCAAAAAAAGAAATCCTAAACATTTTTATTTTGACAGGGGCTTATTTGGAGCCCATAAAGAAGCTAAGATCAAATACGCATGATTGCCATTGAATACCATGGTAGCTGCTACATTTTCATTAGTAACGTTCACGACGCGCATAGCATTAAAATTTATCAAAATTCAATTGCCATGATTGCCCTTTAACCCTTTTAATTTAAAACCCTAAGATTTTTGAACGTCCTGAATTCTACCCTACTATTTTTTATCAGGTAAAGCCCGAAAACCACATTTTCGATTTTATGAATACGCCCCAAACTTTTAAAAGGATTTAAGTTTCTTTGCAATGACTATTTTTGGGAACCTAACAAATCGGCTGCCTGAATGTAGCGGAAGATAAAATAATTAACACTGTGAAAAAAATATACTACCTAAGCACTTGTTCTACTTGCCAAAGAATTTTGAAAGAACTACAACCTTTAAACGGAGTAGAATTGCAGGATATAAAGACAGATGCCACTACCCCCTCCCAGTTAACTCAAATGAAAGAGCTTGCCGGAAGCTATGAGGCGCTTTTTAGCAGAAGGGCCCTACTCTACAAAGAACGCGGCTTAAATGCAAAAATTTTAACCGAATCCGAATACAAAGAACTGTTATTGGACCATTATACCTTTCTGAAACGGCCAGTTATCTTGATAAACGGGCACATCTTTATCGGAAATACCCGAAAAGTCGTCGACGCGGCACAAAAAGCCTTACATCCTTGAACAAGCGAACCCTCGCCATATTCGCAGCTGTCGGAGCTACAATTATATACGGACTGAATCATACAATAGCCAAAGGGGTTATGCCTGATTATGTGAAACCCTTTGGTTTTATAATGCTTCGTGTGACCGGGGCGGCACTCCTTTTCTGGATCGTTTCCATTTTTGGTCCCAAGGAGAAAATAGCTAAAAAGGATTACCTGCGAATGCTGGTTTGCGCCCTCCTGGGAATGGGATTGAACATGTTGGTATTTTTTAAGGGACTTTCCCTTTCGACCCCCATCAACAGTTCGGTCCTGGTGACCACCACGCCCATTATCGTGCTAATTTTGTCGGCCCTTCTCATTAAGGAAAAAATAATCGCTCGAAAAGCCCTTGGGATAGCCATCGGATTGCTGGGTGCCTTGGGCCTGATTTTATTCGGGGCCGAAATACGGTTGGATGCTCCCAATATTCCGATGGGAAATTTTTTGATTATGATGAATTCGGTATTTTATGGCACCTATCTTATTCTAGTGAAGTCGCTACTCGACAAATACCATCCATTTACCTTTATGAAGTGGCTTTTTACCTTGGGCATTGTAATCTGCTTGCCTTTCGGATATCAGGAATTAAGAGAAATACGCTTTACCGACTTGCCATTGGAAATGATAGGAAGCATCGTTTTTGTGGTTGTCGGGACTACTTTCTGCACCTACCTCTTCAATATATTTGCGTTGACCCAGTTAAAGGCATCGACCCTTAGTGCCTTTGTATACATTCAACCCTTGATTGGGATTATTTTTGCCCTATTGACAGGACAGGACCGCCTAACCTTTATTAAGATCCTAGCGGCCGCCCTGGTTCTACTTGGGGTGTATCTCGCCAGCAAAAGGCCTATACCAAATCCTTAGGAAACTTTGAAAATCTTCGTGTATCTTCCTTGGTAAGCTCGCGAAATCCGGTAGGTTTTTCTGCTGCCTTGAATTTTCGCAATAGATCATCGGGCAGGTCAATAAGACTTCGCGATTGCAAACTGATCCAAGCTCCCATCATTTCACAATGGGCAACATTCCCACCCATGCCGTCATAAAAATTATGATGAAACTCAAAGAATTTCCCTTCTTCACTCATCCCCATGACTTCCAATGAAACCTTAATCGGATTTCCTGGAAATATTTCTTTAAAATAATACATATGCTCATAAAATGCGACTGGGCCAATCTGCCGCTCCGCCAAGATCTTCTGGTCAAAACCCAGTTCGAACAAATACGACATTCTTGTATGGGCCATAAAATTAAAGTAGGCCGAATTGGCCAAATGTCGATTGGCATCGAGATCACTCCAACGAATTTCAAATTCTTTTAGGTACATTTCGATTCATTCTTTTACTATGCGCGCATAAGAATGATAAAAATACCATAGTTTTGAAAATTCTTGGGCAAGATCCCCAAAAATTTATAGTTATTTTTAAAGTTGTATAAAAAACAGTACATGAACCCAAAAGCACCCTTTATTAAAGACCTTGCCCTTCCTGTCATCGCAGCACCCATGTTCTTGATTTCAGGACCTCAATTAGTTATCGAATGTTGCAAGAATGGTATTGTGGGCACATTTCCGGCCTTGAACCAGCGTACCAGTGAAGGTTTTGAGGAATGGTTGATCGAGATAAAGACGGCCCTGACGAAATTTGAAAAAGAAACCGGCCAAAAACCGGCACCTTTTGGGGTCAACCTTATCGTGCATACCACCAACCCTAGATTGGAAGCTGATTTAAAACTCTGTATTAAACACAAGGTACCTCTGATTATCACCTCCCTAGGGGCCGTTTCGCAAGTCGTAGACGCCATTCATAGTTATGGCGGCCTGGTGTTTCACGATGTTATCAAAAAACGGCATGCCCAGAAAGCGGCAGGGGCCGGGGTCGATGGGCTAATACTTGTTGCAGCAGGTGCAGGAGGACATGCCGGGACCATCAATCCGATGACGCTGGTGGCCGAGATCAAGAAATTTTATCACAAAACCGTCCTGCTATCAGGTTGTATCAGTACCGGACAGGATATTGCCTCCGCACTTCAGATGGGAGCGGATCTGGCCTATATGGGTACCCGATTTATCAATACGACCGAAAGTAGGGCCCCAGAGGATTACCGCAAAATGATTATCGATGCAGGCGCCAGTGATATTGTCTATACGGCGGCCATTTCGGGGGTTCATGCCAATTTTTTAGGTGAAAGCCTAAAAGCGGCCGGCATTACAGAAGAAGATCTTCGGAAAGATGTAAAAATCGATTTCGGCAAGGAACTCGACACAGAGGCAAAGGCTTGGAAGACCATTTGGTCGGCCGGACAAGGGGCCGCTCTAATCGATGATGTCGTTCCGGTGGAAACATTACTAGTGCATTTGAAGGCCGAATTCAAAGCGGCGATAGAAGCACAATGCAAGTTTTTAGAAATCTATCCGAAATAGTCCCAATGCGGAAGCATTTCACCTAACAACCAATCCTCGAAACGAATGCCCTTACGCGAAGACACATATG
>JALHST010000111.1 GCA_022865355.1 Maribacter sp.
CCTGAGTCTTTTTATAGGCCATTCGCAAAAGCTCGACCTATCATATCTGGAAAATCTGGCCATTCGCAATGTGGGCCCTGCAAATATGAGTGGCCGTATCACCGCTATTGATGCCGTAACAGAGAACCCAAAGATAATATATGTAGGTGCGGCATCCGGAGGGGTCTGGAAATCGGAAAACGGGGGTACCGCTTGGTATCCAATATTCGATGATCAACCTACCCAAAACATTGGGGCTATTGCCATTCAACAAAATAATCCCAGCGTAGTTTGGGTGGGTACTGGGGAAGGCAATCCAAGAAATTCGATGAATTTGGGCATGGGCATTTTCAAGAGCTTGGATGCCGGTAAAACATGGAAACCAATGGGACTGGAGGCCACCAAAACAATTCACCGAATTCTCGTGGATCCGCAGAACCCAGATGTGATATATGTAGGCGCCATGGGAGATCCGTTCACCCCGAGCGAACATAGAGGGCTGTATAAAACGACCGATGGGGGACAATCTTGGAAGAAAATATTATATACCAACCAACAGTCCGGTATCGCCGACCTAATAATCGACCCGACAAACCCGAATACCCTTTTTGCCGCAATGTACGAACACAGAAGAACCCCTTATTCCTTCACCTCGGGAGGCCCCGGTTCCGGAATTTTTGTAACCCATGATGGTGGCGATAATTGGAAACCAATTACCGATAAAAACGGGTTGCCTGCGGGCGAGTTGGGCCGGTGCGGGTTGGCGATAGCACCAAGTGACCCCAATCGTTTGTACGCCAAGATCGAAGCCACTAAAAATGCACTTTATCGCAGCGATGACGGGGGTTATAATTGGTATAAAGTCAACGACGACCCCAAATTTACCAATAACCGGCCTTTTTATTTTCAAGATCTTGCCGTCGACCCCAAAGATGCAAATCGATTATACAATATCTACCAACCCGTATCGGTAAGTTATGATGGCGGAAAAACCTTTGACCCAGTGCCCATGATCCCTGCGGATGAAACCAAAGGAATTCATGCCGATTTTCATGCATTTTGGGTAAACCCCCATGATCCCGAAAATTTTATCATCGGCGGGGACGGAGGCTTGGGAATTACCAATGATCATGGGAAAAGTTGGTACTATCCGGAAACGATTCCGGTGGCCCAATTATATCACGTCAATGTAGACAACGAACGCCCTTACCAGGTGTATGCCGGTATGCAGGACAATGGCAATTGGTCTGGGCCGGGGTACACCTGGAAAAGAGGTGGTATACGAACTTTGTACTGGCAATATTTGGTTGGGGGCGACGGCTTCGACATCTCCCCGGATCTTGAGAATCCACGGTTTGGCTACGGCTCCTCGCAAAACGGAAATCTCTATCGATATGACCAACTTACCGGGTATTATGTCAGTATCATTCCGTCGCCCCCAAGTTTACAAACAAGACTTCGCTTCAACTGGAACGCCGCCTTTGCCCGCGATCCGAAAAACCCAAAAACGGTCTATTACGGGTCCCAATTTGTACATGTAACCCATGATAAGGGCGCCAATTGGGAAATTATCTCCCCTGATTTGACCACCAATACTCCTGAACATCAAAAATCGGATTATGGCGGCCTGACCCTCGACGTTTCAGGAGCTGAAATCTATAATAGTATTTTGACGATTGCACCAAGCCCGATTGATGATAAAATTATATGGGCCGGAACTGATGATGGCCAAGTGCAACTCACGACCGATGGTGGTAAGACGTGGCGCAATTTGACGGAGGAAATCAAAGGGTTGCCAAGGGAAGGATGGATAGCACAGATAAAAGCCTCCCGGTACAATGCCGGTGAGGCTTGGGTGGTCGTGAACAACTATCGAAAAGGAGACTATGCACCTTACCTTTTTAAAACGGTGAATTATGGAAAAACCTGGTCGCGCCTGGTGGACGGTAATAAGGTCAATGGATACGCATTATCCGTGCTCCAAGACCCCGTAGAACCGAAACTTGTATTCCTGGGTACCGAAAACGGATTGTGGATCAGTATTGATGAAGGAATGACCTGGGAAAAATTCGAAAATGGTTTTCCTTCGGTTTCGACTATGGACATGGTGGTACAAGAACCTGAATCGGCCTTGATCATCGGAACTTTCGGTCGCGCTATTTGGATACTTGATGACCTTTTGAGCCTACGTGAAATTGCTAGATATGCCCTTAAACCCACCCTTACGGCATTGCCCAATAATAGCGCGGTGCAAGTCAAAGGCCTCTTCATCAATCCACCGGGAAATATCTGGACCGGTTTCCATACCACCTTCGAAGGAGAAAACAAGCTTTTTCAGGGCATAGAGATTCCGTTCTACCTTACCGATGCACCCGACTCGACCACAAGCGTTTCAGCCTCGATATTCCAAAATGAGACTACCTTGATAAAACGAATTGAAAAAAAGAAACTGGTAAAAGGACTGAACTACATCCCCTGGAAATTAGATGAGCAATCGGCCACCTTGCCAAGTGGTTCGAGTGAGGAAGACCTGCGGGGCATTCCCGTACTACCGGGGAAATATAAAATTGTGCTTGGTCTGGGATCTGTCAAGGATTCATCGACCGTTACTGTAATTAATGACCCTCGGTTTGATCTCGCGCCTCAAATCGATGTAAAACTTCATGATTTCCAAAGGGATGTTGATATTCAGGTCGCTAAATTGGCTGAGTTGCTTATCGGGATAGATACCAAAAAAGATAGGGTCAACGCATTGGAAAAGCAATTAAAAAATCTGGATTACAAACCCGATGACCTACTTAGACTTTCCACAATGGACATGTTGGATGCCCTAGATACTTTACGGGCAAAAGGTCAGGCCGTTCGCCCAAAGAGACAATTGGGAGCATGGCAATCGTTTGAAGTGACACCCTATTCAAAAATTCAAGAGGTGCTGATGATGTCGGCAGCTCGGACCACGATACCTTCCGCTTCCGATTTGGGACAGCTGGAAATGGCAAAAAATCTCATTGATGAATTTGCCGCTACGGTCGATGATTTTTTAAAACACCTATGGGCGCCCTTTGAAGAGAAAATTAATAACAGTAAAATTGATTGGTTCAATGAACTGGGTGCTAATTGATTTTATCGAAAAAATTATTGAATTATAGCTTCAGCTTCAATCTCGACTAAATAACCGGCTCCTACTAATTTGGCCTCGACCAGGGTATTGGCCGGATTAATTCCGGCAAACCGCGCCCCATGGGCACGGGCAACGGCCTCCCAATCGTTGATGTGGTTTACAAAAATACGCGTACGCACGACATCGGCCAAAGTGCCACCCAACGACTCGATGGCGGCCTCGATCTTGTCAATGACAAAATGGGCTTGTGCGCCTGGATCTTTACCCCCGATCATCCTACTTCCGTGAGTAGCGGTGGTTCCGGAAACATGTATGTGATTGCCCACCTTTACTGCCCGACAATACCCTGCGAAATCTTCCCATGGGGTTCCACTGAATACTTTCTCTTTATCTCTCCTGGTTCGTAAGGCTTCAAACGTTTTGGGAATCTCCTGTAAATGATCACTCAGATCTCCGGATGCCGTTAAAAAAGGTGGTTTTCTATATTCATCCCCGCAGTCGCCCGGGATGGGCATTAACAATTCTTGCGCTTGTTTTATGGCGGCTAGGTCTTCCGGGCGTAATTCGATTTGTAACATGCGCAGATTATCCTTGATATGTTCGCTTTTTCCCAAACGTGCTCCAATGATTACGGCGGCCACCTCAGGGTTTTGCAGGATGCATCGGGTAGCCACATTGGCCATTGAAACCTGATGTTCGCCGGCAATTCGATTTACAGTTTGCAAAAGATGCTGGAAAGGTTCCCAGCCGCCGGCCGCATCCAAAAATCGCTTGTATTTCATTTCGGACCAAGAGGTTAAATCCTTTTCACTTGGCTCTTTCCTGCCCAACCATTTTTCAGTCAAAAAACCTCCGGCCAAAGTGCCAAAAGCCAAGATTTTCACCCCGTATTCCTTACAGACCTCGGTCATGCTGCCGTGGGCCCGTTGATCGATCAACGAATGACATATCTGATTGCTTACGATAGGTATGCCACTAGCCAAGGCAATCCGTAAATGGGCGGCATCAAAATTAGTGACCCCAATATGTCGAATCAGGCCTTCTTCCGCAAGTTCCTGTAAATAGAATAGTCCGTCGAGCCAGCTCGGGTCTGGATAATGCCAGGCATGGAATTGCATCAGGTCTATGGCATCGACCTGCATTCTCGTTAAGGCCAAATGCACGGCTTTTTTGACGTCCTCCCTACCTATTTTACCCGGCTTGGGCACCCATTTGGTGAACAACTGTATTTTTTTGTCCAGGGGATGGCCCTTTTTAAAAGAGCCCGCGATGATTTCACTTGAACCATAATGATCCGCCATGTCAAAAGAGGTGAATCCGGCTGCCACATAGGGGTCCATGTACTCGGCGGTTCGTTTTGGGTCTAGGATATTACCCTCCTTTTCCATATCTGCAATTTGCCACAAACCGGTAACAATACGTGAAATTTGGAGCCCAGGTGCCAGTGTGATTGAATTTTGCATCTTATTCCTTTGGAAGTTTTTCGAATTGTTTTTTTACATCTATTCCCTTGGCTTTCAATTGTCGCCATTTTAGGGCAAACAGCAGGCTCGCCAAGGCCATTACCAAGAGCCAAACCGGCGTGGAATGAAAATACCAGGCCGTGGCGGGCGTTGTCAGGTCCTTATACGTATGGATGCCCAGAAATCCCAGGAGTAATGCGGCTCCCATTGCTCCGATAAAAACTTGCAGGGATCTATTTTTGACCACTTTAATCTCTTTGGCCAAGGCAGGGTTAACTTTTGGAAGGGTCAATAGGGTAATACACATCAACAGAAAGTTGACCATCATGGAGGTCACCATAATATCGATTCCCAAAAAGAAATCTCCGGCAAAATGGGACCCCAAAACACCAATACTGGCCATGATTCCGGCAACGATAAGTGCCACATGCGGAGTGTGATGTTTTGTATGCACCCTGGCAATGAAGGAAGGAAAAATTCCATCTTCGGCCCAGGCGAACATCAATCTCGATACCGAAAGAAGCATGGCGGGAAGGTCATTGATAAGGGCAATGGCGGCCCCGATTAAAATAGCAACGCCCAAACCAACGGGCAGCACATAACTTAATAGCCCCGGGGCGGTAATATCTTTTTCAAGTGCTTCCGCGGCAACAAAACTCCAGGGGACGGTATGATAGACGGCAGCTGCAAACAGAAAATAAAAACTGCCCACCCCAATGATCGCCAATAAGATGGCCTTGGGCAGGTTCTTTGCCGGATTTTTCGCTTCTCCCCCTGCCTGGGCAATCGAATCGAATCCTATAAAACTTGAAAACAGCAAAGCAGCGGCCGATAAAAAAATCCGCCAATCGAAATTCAAGTTCGCTATGGGCGTAAATAGGCGACCCTCTTTTTCTTTTAAGGCCATCAAGAAGTCGTTTGCATCAAAACTAAATCCGCCGATGATAACAATGGCACCAAGGGCGAACATGAGAAACATCATGGGCAATAAGGTACGTTCATACGTTTTTGTTCCTTGTATATTGACCCAAACAAAACCCCATATCAAGGCCAAGGCAAGGCCAACGCGAACCATCGCAGTTTCAAGGGCAACCGCTAGGACTTGCCACCCAAGGCCCTGGGCCACATCCCTGATAAAGGGTACCGTGACATAAGCGATGACCCCGATAACTATCGAAAGTCCGAACCATTGCGAAAAGCTAGCTACAAAACCCAAATACGGATTCAATCCGCGGCTCGCATAGATATAGCTACCTCCGGCGCGTGGCATGGCCGACGCTAAAATAGCGTAGGCAAAAGCGGCGTACAAAGCCGGAATAGCCGCAAAAGCGAATGCGGGCAGTACATACGGCCCGATTCCGGGAACATTGCGCTGGATCATAAAGGGCACTACGTTGATCGATGCCCCCAGCATGGAACATACGCCCGTCGCCGTAAGGGCAAGAAGGCCCAGTTGGCGGGTAAGTTTCGCCGGTTTTGGTTTATTCATTTTTCAATCCGCCCATAAAATATTGATGCCCGGTCAGCTGCCAGTGTCCCAAGGATACTGGAATGTTGCCCATGGCGTTCATTTGGTCAAAGAAATCTTTCATATGAAAAGGTTCCTTTCGTTCTTCCAGAATTCGGGAATAATCGGCCAACGCCGCCTCGATCAAATATTTTCCTGTAATGTAGCTGCTTCCGTACCCAGGTTGTCGCAGGTAAAGATGTTGTTCAAAAAGCAACAATTTTTTTTCGGTCTTCATCCAACCACGGGGTGTATACTCGGAATGGATGCCACCCGCTTCCTCCATGGTCATTTCGTTGGCTTGGGCATACAGGGATCCCAACCCCCTGGCGGCCCGTTGGGCGATCATGATATAGACTATTTCCCGAACCCTAGGCGTTTCGTCATAGAGCCCCGCCTGCATAAAAAGCTCTTCTACGGCCGTGGCCATACCCTCGTTGCGGTTATCAAAAATATTGTACAACAATGGCCCACGACGAATTTCACTGGCATTGGGTTCTTTTTCCATTCGGGCCAATTCGAACCAGTGGTAAAAATGCGAATAAAGGGGTCGGGGGTCATAATGTTCGGTGATTAAGAAAAAATTACGCTGGTCCTTTGGCACAAAGCTTCCCAAATGTTCGCGTAGCGCCGGGCCGAAATAATCCTTTACCGTCAAGATTTCATGGTCCTCCAAAAATGCGAGGAGATCTTTTGCCGAGGCTTCCGCCCTTGCGTTATATGCTTCCGGGGAATCGGCGTCCTTAAGTTGTGGCAAATTGCGATTGCGTTGTTCCTCAAATTTTAAGGACGACCATGCCCTGGCCAGTTCGCGCTTCAATAGCATCACCTCATCGTCCCAGGTCAAGGGCATCAAGTGCACATTTTGTTGATACCAGGTGTAATTTTCCTTGCCGATTCCAGAAGGACCGGTTTTCGTCTCGGCTTCTTTTTGAAGCCAGTCGGCCAAATCATCGGTAGCTGTTATCGCGGCTTGGATCGTCGCCACTAGTTCTGGGTCGCTCGCAACCTTGGGTTGGTCAAAGAGCGTCTTCAGCTCCTCGCTTTGCATTTGTATGGTGCGAATACCGGCAATCCAAAGTTCCCGGGCATTGCCTGTAAGATTTTGCTTGGCTTGTACATTCAAAGGGGGTATTACCCGAAGATCGTCCAGAAGCCGTTCTTTTTCGACGGGATCCAACGGAAAATCATAGGTCCAAATATCGGTAATCATATGGTGTGTCGGCCCTTCATGTGCGGGTACATCACTGCGTTCGGTAAAAAACGATTTATAGAATGCCGGATCACGCGCCCAGGGTTTGAGAATGCGCTGATTAAAGTCATAGCCGTTCATTTCGGCCTGGACGAGATGCCAATCTACTTGTTGGGCAATGGGCCATCCCACGGTATCTATGGCCTGCAAATCTGCCTGCAATTTTTTGAACAGGGGTTGACGCCTGTCAAAGGCCGCAGCCGTATAATCGGGCGCACCTTCCCGAAGTGGCGGTTTTTCAAAGGCCCGCCATTCCTTAAACAAGGCAACAAGCTGCGCATAGCCATCCTTTGACTGATTTTCCGACTGACCCAGGCCAGATTGTAAATTCGTTATGCATAAAAAGAAAAAAAGCCCTAAAATATTAAGAAATTGTCGCTTCATACCTTTGAAATATTACGTTATGAAAATAGGATTCCTATCCTTATGAATCTCGTTTTACCAAAGATAATTTTTGAATTCTTAGTTTTCGACATCCTTTTCTTTGATTCCCTGTCGCTTGTTACAGTGCGATCACTTTTATCTGATTGCGGTACATTTGAATTTTGCCTTCCTTCTCCAACTTTTTCAAGAGTCGTGAAATAACTACCCGCGAAGTATTCAGATCATAGGCAATTTCTTGATGGGTACTTTGGATCATTTCGTCATTGTTCACTTTTGCCTTGTCCTGCAAATGTTTTAACAGACGTTCATCCATCTTCATAAAGGCCAAGGTATCGATCGTTTCAAAGAGTTCGGTGATACGGGTATGGTAACTATCAAGTATGTATTGTTGCCAACTTGGGTATTTTCCCATCCAGACCTGCATATTTTCAACGGGAATCATGATCAATTCGGCATCGGTTTCGGCGACGGCTCGAATCTCACTTTGCTTTTTGCCCATACAGCAAGAAAAAGTCATGGCACACGAGTCTCCACGCTCTAAAAAATAGAGCAGGATTTCGTCGCCATTTTCATCCTCACGTAAAATTTTAATGGCCCCGTGAAGTAGCAACGGCATCTTGGCAATGGGTTCGCCAATATCTAGCAAAATATCACCTTGCTTGACTTTTTTATAGACGCCAACCTTCTCGATTTCCTTCAATAAGGGCTCTTCAAAGAGGTGCCCGTAATTTTGCCCCAGTGCTTCGGTCATAGTTTTCCTTGTTTTGATAATAGGGTAAGATTCACCGTAAATGCGATCTCTTTTTGGTGTAAGAATTGAAATCCTTGTCCTAAATTCTCCTGTGGGACCGCATACGGATAAAAAGTTATCGGTTCGATGCAGATCATATTGGGAACCTCGGTCCAAAGCATAAAATGACGAAATCCCGTGGTAGTTATGCGAAGACGTGCGGTATCGTTTAACGCTATCTCATTGCAATCTGCCACAAGCAGGGCCTTACTGCCAACGGCCAATACCTGGTCAAGGTTTATGGTCTTTTTCTGGGTGATGACTACCGGATTTTTAGTAGAAAGTTTAAAAGCCGGATGATACCCTAGCATGAACGGCATGTCTTTTTCCCCGCTGATCTTAAAAGTGATTTTCAGGCATTCCTCATCGAGCTTAAAGCGCTTTTCGAATTGAAAATCGTACGGCCAGAACACGGTCTTGGCCTTGGATTTTTCGGGAAATTTTGAGTTGGGCACCAGTGTTCCCGCGGAGTAGGTCTTTCGGAACAGCACTTCGGTATCAGTTTGGGAAACAAGCTGGTAGTGTAGTTCGCGCAGTAATCCGTGTTGATCCTGGACCGCAGCCCCTCGCGGCGTGTGAACTTGAAAATCCGATTCGGAGGTGGGGCCGATAATGGGGAACATTTCGGTATCCGAATTGCGCCATCCCGGACTTCCCTTTTGATGGATGAGTTCGTTCTCGCCAACTTTAAAACCTACCAGTTCCCCTCCATCGATTTGCACATAACTATCTAATGATACCAATTTTTCCATTGGCTACTGATTAATGAGTCTATAAATTAGAATGGCCGTACGTTTAGTTAAATCTTCAATGGTATTTAAATTGATGGTCTCTTGAGGGGTATGTGCTCCACTTCCCATGGATCCCAACCCGTCCAAACAATCCACATATTGGGCGACAAAAGAAATATCGGCCGCTCCCCTTTTTCCGGGATCATACCCCAATACCTCACCATATCCCAAATCAACACTTACTTGGCTGAGCTCTTTAAGTAATCTTTGATTTCCGGGTGTTGGTCCCATTGCCGGGTAACTATCTGTAAAACTGATAGTAGCAGAGGTCTGTGGGAGATTATTTGCCACAATGACCTTCATTTTTTCCCTTGCATTTTCTTTTTGTTCCTCTGAAATAAAGCGAAGTCCTCCGTTAACGATAGCCGATTGGGCCACCACATTCGTTTTCCCAAAGGCAGTCCCCTTACTGGTCATCTCATCATAGGTGACAAAAGTACCACCCAATAAAGTTCCAGGATTAAAAGTTAAGAACTCCTCCCCTTTTACCTCGTTATAAAATTCATTCAGGATGCGGGACATTTCAAAAATGGCACCCGCTCCAGTATTTTCATTAAAAATCCCAGAAGAATGGGCTCTTTTTCCTGTTACTTCTACCTTCCAGCCTGAAGATCCCCTTCTGGCAACCGTGGCGTAGTTAAAGCCTGTAGATGTTTCAAAATTCAAAGCAATATCACTATGTTTTGCAGCTTCGATCAAATCCTTTCTGGATATATCCAACGGTTCCCCTGTACTTTCCTCATCACCTGTAAAGAAAACAATGATTTGGGAGTTTTTCAGGAGTCCGTTTTCATGCAATGCTTTTAGGGCATACAAAAGAATAACATCCCCACCCTTCATATCATTTCCTCCGGGTGCGTGGGCAATGCTATCGTTTACCATTTCAAAAGTCTGAAACGGACTGTCCTCTTCAAAGACCGTATCCAAATGCCCTATAAGTAGTAATCTTTTACCTTTTTTACCAGAAGTTTCCGCGAACAAATGTCCTCCCCTATTCATCTCCTGGGGCATCTCTATCCAATTGGTATTAAAATCGATTTGACCAAAGGCATCCTTAAAAACTACGCCTACTTCCCTAACCCCCTTTGGATTTAAGGTGCCGCTATTTATATTCACCACTTGTTCCAGAAAACCTATAGCTTCGGAATTATTGGTTTCAATGGTTTTTAGAATTTTCTTCTCAGCTTTGGAAAGTTGTTGGGAAAAAACAACCGCACTGCAAATCGAAAATAACAGTATACTTAAGACGAATTTCAATTTCATGGGAAAGGTTCTAGGGTTTATATGCCCCTAATCTATAAAACCTTTCTCTCGCATCCAATCCTCATTGAATATTTTACCCACATATCGACTTCCATGATCATGGAACAATACCACGACAACGTCCTCCTTTGTGAAATGGTCCTTTAACTGTAGTACCCCTTTAATTGCCGCACCGGCCGAATTCCCTAAAAACATGGCCTCTTCCGAAGCTAATTTTCGGGTATAAATGGCAGCATCCTTATCGGTCACTTTCGTAAAACCATCAATAACGTCAAAATTTACATTTTTGGGAAGGATATCCTCGCCAATGCCTTCGGTACTATATGGGTAGATTTCATTCTTATCAAAAATACCGGTTTCATGGTATTTTTTAAAGACCGAACCATAGGTATCGACGCCCCAGATCTTGATATTGGGGTTTTTAGACTTCAGATAGGATCCAACGCCTGAAATAGTACCGCCAGTTCCTACGCCAACAACAAAATGGGTGACTTTCCCATCGGTCTGTTCCCATATTTCTGGGCCGGTAGTCAAAAAGTGGGCTTTCGTATTCGAGAGATTATCATACTGGTTGGCATACCACGCATTCGGAATCTCGGTCGCCAAACGACGCGCTGTTGAATAGTAGCTTCGGGGGTCATCAGGTTCTACATCGGTAGGGCAAACTATAACCTCACTTCCCATGGCCCGAAGAATATCTATTTTTTCCTGGGATTGCTTATCGGTAATGACGCAAATGAGTTTATATCCTTTTATAGTGGCTGCCAAGGCCAGTCCCATGCCCGTATTTCCAGAGGTGCCTTCGATGATGGTACCACCGGGTTTTAGTAGTCCCGCTTGTTCAGCGTCTTCGATCATCTGAAGCGCCATACGGTCCTTAGTTGAGTTTCCGGGATTAAAGGTTTCATATTTCGCCAAGACCAAGCACGGTAGTTCGGCGGTTAGGGAATTGATCTTGACCAAGGGGGTATTTCCTATGGTTTCAAGTATGTTATTCGCGTATTTCATATTCAGTAATCGGTTTCCTGTGGCAGGACAAAATCATTAATAACTAGTCGTTGTTCCCAAGGAGTCGGAAAAATAAAACATAATCTACCTAACCTCCTAAACCCTCTACCAAGCCTATTCAAACTTGATCGCCTGTACGGGCGTGATTTTGGTGATGATATACGAGGGCACCAAAAGCATCAATAAACAGAGTGCCAAAACCCCTATATTCAATATAAGTATGGTCGGAACATCTATATACACCGGGATATATTCGATATAATATTCTTTTGGATTCGGAAATTTAAGAAATTGGTATTTATCTTGGGCCCAAATGATACCAAGGCCAATGGCATTCCCCCAAAGCAGGCCAATCCCGATCAAATAGGCGGCATTATACAGAAAAACCTGGCGAATACTCCAACTGGTCGTTCCCAAGGCCTTTAAAATGCCGATCATTTGCGTGCGTTCCAAGATGAGCACCAAAAGTGCGGTAATCATGTTGATGCCCCCAACAATGATCATGATGCCTATTATGATGCCAATGTTAAAATCAAACAATCCGATCCATTCGAATATCTTTCGATACTTATCCTTAATGGTTTGGGAATCCAAGTCTGACAAGGTTGTATTATAAATTTCCTTGGCCTTCGCGTCAATATCGTCAAAACGGTTCAAGAATACCTCGAACGAACCCACTTGGTCGGCATCCCATTTATTCATACGTTGAATATGACGGATATCGGTAATAATAAATTGCCCATCGATTTCTTCAAAGCCACTGTCGTATAGCCCGACAATCGTAAATTTTCGTTGATTGGGAATCTGATCTGGGTCATCATCCTTTAAAAAAAAGGCAAAAAAAGAATCTCCGGTCTTTAGGCCCAAGCGGTTTGCCATCAGTCGCGATAGCAACACTTCATCATTCAATTCCCCCGAATAATCGGGCAGCCGACCGTCAACCAAAAAATCCTCAAAAACCTTCCAATTATAATCGGTACCGACCCCTTTGGCTATCACCCCTTCGAAGGTATCCTCGGTGCGAATGATTCCCCCTTTACTGGCCACGGCCTGAACATGGGCGACGCCCTCCACATTTTTAAACTCCGGATAAAAGTCCTGGTGCAAGGAAACCGGGGCAACCGAAACTTCGGAGAAATTATTGTCATAATTCGTAATCTGTATATGACCGTTAAAGGCCGAAACCTTTTCACGTATTTTGTACTGCAGGCCGATGCCGGTAGCAATGGCGATCAGCATCATGATAATACCTACGGCAATAGCGGCAATCGCTATTTTTATTATCGGTGCGGATATACTAATTTTATGCTCTCTACCCCTAATGAGTCGCTTGGCTATAAAATATTCTAAATTCAAATTATGGCGCTTTTATCCAGTTTCAAAAATACAGTTTTATTATGGGTTTTGATAGTTTCGACCTGTGGAAACCAGGCGAAGGAATTAAAAAGACAAGCAGAGGCCAGCCAACCCAAATCGGAGACGGCGCAGGAAGCGCCCTTGCGTATCGCCGCCAATAGGACAGAGGCTTATTTGCCCCTGTTGCTAGGGAAACGCATTGCGGTCGTGGCGAACCAAACCAGCGTTATTTTTAAGGCGTCCCCTATCGAGCCCCAAGATAGTATCCCCAGCAGCCACTTGATCGACTCCTTACTCGCCTTACAGGTAGATATCAAAAAGGTATTCGCTCCCGAACATGGCTTCCGGGGAGAGGCCGATGCCGGGGAAAAGGTACGGGATAGCTTGGATTCAAAAACCGGACTGCCCATAATATCCTTGTACGGAAAATACCGTAAGCCCGCTGTCGAACAACTCAAAAATATAGATCTTGTACTGTTCGATATCCAGGATGTCGGCGTGCGTTTTTATACTTATATCGCGACCCTGCAATTGGTTATGGAGGCCTGTGCCGAAAACGGCATTCCGATCTTGGTTTTAGACCGCCCCAACCCGAACGGACACTATGTGGACGGCCCTACCATGCAACCTGAAAACGAGGGGTTTTTGGGGATGACCCCGATTCCGTTGGTATATGGCATGACCATCGGGGAATACGCCCAAATGATCAATAATGAAGGTTGGCTTGAAAATAAGGTAAAGGCAGTTCTTACCATGATACCTTTGGAAAATTGGACGCACAAATCAGAATACCACGTACCCATTCGCCCC
The DNA here is from genome assembly GCA_022865355.1 of Maribacter sp. Taxonomy (GTDB): domain Bacteria; phylum Bacteroidota; class Bacteroidia; order Flavobacteriales; family Flavobacteriaceae; genus JALHST01. The sequence continues at coordinate 13,725 of JALHST010000111.1, forward strand.
TCCCCCAATCTTCCGGACGATGTGGCCATCAATCTGTATCCTAGCCTCGGACTTTTCGAAGGCACGAATATCAACGCCGGGCGTGGCACAGAATATCAGTTTCAACGGTATGGGGCCCCTTTTTTGAATCCCAGCAACTATGATTTTACCTATACCCCCGAACCGAATTTTGGCTCGAAGGAGCCCAAACAAAAAGGAAAGTTATGTTATGGCAGGGATTTGACGAAAACTACGAGATTGAGCGAGGTATCCCTGCAATGGCTCCTCGATGCCTATACCCATGCCATCGACAAGCGTTTGGTCTTCAATACCTCAGGATTTACCAAACATGCGGGTACCAGTTTATTACAGCAACAAATCGAAGCGGGAATGACCGAAGTCGAAATCAAGCAAACCTGGCAGCCGGATTTGGAAAAATTTAAAATCATCCGGGTAAAGTATTTATTGTATGCCGATTAGTTTCGGATCAACTACAGCCCATTTTGATAGTTTTATAACTAAAATTCAATAGCTTCTTTCGAAGGAGCCTCTCGCAAATATTAGCTATCCTACTACTTGCTTATCACTGAGAAATGGCTGATCGTAGGATCGCTTCCCGGTCGCTTTATACAGTGCATTGGCAACCGCAGCGAAGATGGGCGGAAAGGTAGGTTCGCCCAAACCTGTGGGATCTAGTTCGCTTTTTACGAAATGTATGTCGATTTCTTTGGGAGATTCGCCCATTCGGATCATGCGGTAGGTATCGAAATTGTTCTTTTCAGGGACTCCATCCTTAAAGGACAATTCCCCATAAAACGCATTCCCGATGCCGTCCACAATGCCGCCTTCGGCCAGGTTCGTGGCCGCATCCGGATTTACCACAATGCCGCAGTCAAGGGCACAGGTGACTTTTTTTACGATCGGCCTGTCGTTTTCCATTACCAGATCAAGGACTTGGGCCGCATAGGTATTGTGGCAAAAATAAGCCGAAACCCCACGGTGTACCTGCTCTTGTTGCTTTCCCCATTCTGATTTATCCCTTACCAGTTTGAGTACCCCGGCATAACGATCCGCTTCGTAGTCATTATTCTGCCCTACCGGCGCCAACCTGGCACGATCCAAGAGTTCTAAACGGAAATCAATAGGGTCTTTTCCTGCGGCTTCGGCTACTTCGTCTAAAAAGGACTGTTCGGCGCTTGCCATAAAATTAGAACGGGGTGCGCGAAAGGATCCTACGGTCAAGTTCGAATCAAGGGTCCATTCCTCGGCAAGATAATGGTCGACGGCGCCTGCTGGAAAGCGATCGGCCGCTAACGGACTTTCGGGGATCCCGCCTGCCTTTACATGGAACGCGATCAGCTTGTTGTCGCCATCAAGACCTGCCCTGAATTTAGCATGATAGGTGGGGCGATAGATACCGTCGGTCATATCATCTTCACGGGTATAGACCAATTTGACAGGCGCTCTTACTTTTTGCGAAATCAAGGCCGCCTCGATGAGCCAATGGGCGTACGACCTGCGGCCGTAACCACCCCCTAAACGGGTCATCTTGATATGGATATTCCCTAAAGGCATGCCAAGGCGGGCCGAAAGTGCCTGTTCTGTCAATTCTGGCTTTTGTAGTGGCCCTATGAGTTCTGCCTTTTCGTCGGTGACGTCGGCAAAAAAGTTCATGGGTTCCATACAATTGTGGGCCAGGAAGGGAGCGGTATACGAACGCTCGATAACCGTTGCGGCCCTTTTGAAGGCAGCTTCCGGATCGCCGTCCTTACGCCTAATTTCGCCCGGTTTGTTCGCCATGGCCTCCATACGGGTCCTATGATCGGCCGTGCTCTCCAAGCCGGCCGGAATATGTTCCGAATACTGCCTGCCAAAGCGACTTCTCGTCTCGGTACTGCTGCTTATCGGCTCACATTCGATCTTAAGGGCTTTTTTGGCATTCATTACTTCCCAGGTCGAATTGCCCACCACTACGGCTACCTCATTGAAGGTACGGGTATCAAAAAAAGTTTTTTCGTAGTCATCGTTAAAAACCTTTATGGTAAAAACATCTTTTATTCCGGGCATGTTTCTAGCTTCGGTAGCATCTACCGATTTCAGTTTTAGCCCAAAGGCGAGCGGATGTGCGATCATGGCGATCAGCATCCCTTCACGTTGCGTATCAATCCCAAATAAGGGTTTGCCGGTTACAATATTTAGCCCATCTACGTTCTTGCGTGAGGTACCGATAATTTTAAAATCTTCAATGCCTTTAAGTTCAACTTCTTCCGGGACCGGCATATTGGCTGCTCCCGAGGCCATTTTCCCATAGCCGGCTGAACGGTCACTGAACTTGTGCTTAAGAACCCCTTCTTCGGCACTTATTTCTTCAACAGGTACTTGCCAGGTCTTCGCGGCGGCTTCGCGGAGCATTTGCCGTGCTGTGGCCCCGGCCATGCGAAGACCTTCCCAACCTCGGCGAATGGCTTGGCTACCCCCTATATATTGAAAGGTAAATGCGTTGGTATCGAGCGGTGCCTGTTCTACGATAACGTCTTGCCAATCGACCCCCAGTTCATCGGCAACAATCATGGGCATCGATGTTTTTACGTTTTGACCGCCTTCAGGGTTTGGCGACATGATGGTTACCAATCCGTTATCCCCGATCTTCAAAAAACCATTCAGCCTGAACCATTCCTTGGGCAAACGGTTTGCCTCCTCTGGTGTCATTTTACAGGAGGTCAGCCAATTGAAGCTTAACAAAAGGCCACCCCCTGCAAGTGCTGATGTTTTTATAAAAGCACGTCTGCCGATTTTTGTTTTAGCTTTCGTCATTCGTTAAATCTGAAAAATTTGAGGTTTCAAACCCTACCGCTACCCCACAACCTGTTTTTCAGACATAAAAGGTTGATGATAATAACGTTGCCCGGTTGCTTTATATAAGGCATTGGCCAAAGCCGCCATGGCCGGTGGAAGACCCGGTTCTCCCAAGCCCGTCGGATCTATCTCGTTTTCAACAAAGAAAACTTCAATCTCTTTAGGTGCCTGTGAATTACGGATCAATTGGTAACTATCGAAATTCATTTGCTGGGGGACCCCATTTTCAAAGGTCAACTGACTATACATGGAGTGACCAATACCATCGATAACACCACCCTGCATAATATTCTTTGCTCCATCATTATTTACAACAATACCACAATCAACGGCGCACCAAACTTTTTTGATAATGGGCTTACTATTTTCCATAACGATGTCAAAAACTTCAGCTACATAGGTAGAATGGCAAAAGTAAGCTGCTACACCTCGATGAACATCTGGTAGGTTCTCCCCCCAGTTGGCCTTTTCCTTGACAAGTTTCAAAACACCTGCATACCGCTCCGCTTCGTATTCATACTTTTCGCCTACAGGATTTTTTATGGCACGATCAAACAATTCCAAACGAAAATCAATAGGATCCTTGCCCGCTAGTTCGGCTACTTCATCCAAAAAGGATTGTTCGGCACCCGCCGTAAAATTAGAGCTTGGTGCCCGCCATGCTCCCGTGGTTACATTCGTATCCGCCTTAATTTTTTCGGCTGAATAATTCTCCACCGCCCCGGCAGGGAAACGATGTGGAAATACCGGGCCTTCCGGCAATCCGGCCCCTTTTACCGTGAAGGCGATCAGGTTGTTATTTTCGTCAAGACCTGCTTTGTAGATGGATCTATAAGTGGGGCGATATGTTCCCTGTGTCATATCATCTTCCCTTGTATAAATAAGTTTTACGGGTCCGCCTATTTTTTTTGAGATAGCTGCCGCCTCAACACCAAAATGTACGTAGAGTCTTCTGCCAAAACCTCCCCCGATACGGGTCATGTACACCGTTATGTTCTCAATGGGCATGTTCAGCAATTTGGACACCGATCCCTCTAGTGCCTCCGGTGTTTGCGTTGGACCGATGAGCTCCGCCGAATCATCAGTAACATGGGCAAAGAAATTCATAGGTTCCAAGGTATTGTGTGCTATGAACGGGGCACTATAGGTTCGTTCAATTACTTTGGCCGCCTTTTTGAATGCGGCATCTGGATTACCATCTTTTCGGCTTTCTTGCACTTCGCCCGACACCAACGCTTTTTCCAAGCTCTGTAAATGGCTTTTGGAATTTTCCAACGCACCAATGGTTTCCCAATTGGCCTTGATGGCCTTTTTGGCTTGCATTAACTCCCAAGTAGAATCCCCGACAATAGCAATCAGCTTTAGAAAACCTTTTTCGTCGAAACCACCAGGTTCTTTAATGGTGGTGTCAATGATAAAGGCATCTTTCACCCCCGGCATATTTTTTATCTCCTCTTCATTAAAATCTTTAACCGTCATACCGAAGGCCGGCGGATGTTGTATCATGGCGAGTTGCATACCGTCCCTTTGAAAATCCAGACCAAATAGAGGTTCACCTTTGACGATTTTCTTTCCATCGACATTTTTGACACTGGTTCCTATCAACGTAAAATCCTTCGGCCTTTTGAGTTCAACTTCTTTAGGGACTTCAATCCCCACGGCCTTTGATGCTATTTCACCATAAGAGATCGTTCGCTCTCCATTCTTTTCTTTTATAACACCTTGATCGGCCGTTAAATCATTCACTGTTAAGCCCCACTCTTTGGCCGCCGCCTCCAATAACATTCTTCTACCTGTAGCACCAGCCATTCGCAAGGCGTTCCAACTCAATCGTATCGACAGGCTACCTCCCGCGAATTGATTTTGATACCATCCCGTATTAAGGGGAGCTTGCTCAACCACGACATTTTCCCAAGGAACATCGAGTTCTTCGGCCACGATCATCGGCATGGAGGTCCGAACATTTTGGCCGATTTCCGGATTGGGTGAATAAATCGTAACCATACCCGTATCCCCTATTTTGATATAGCCGTTTATTTCAAACCATTCATTTGGAACGGCCACTCCAGCTGCCAGCTCTGGCGAATTTGGCTTGCAACTGTTGAGCCAACTAAATCCGATAAGCATTCCCCCACCTGCCGCAGCGGATACCTTTATAAATGAACGACGATTATAATGTGTTTTTATCTGTGTCATGATATTTGCTTTTAAAAGTACCTGGTGATACGCTAGACTTTTTCTGAATTTGAGGCCGTTTTAATAGCCTTTTTAATACGTGTATAGGTGCCACAACGACAAATATTACCGTTCATGGCACTGTCGATTTCTTCGTCGGACGGGCTGGGATTTTGCTTCAGCAAGGCCGAGGCCGACATGATCTGTCCTGCCTGACAGTACCCACATTGTGGTACGTCGACTTCCAGCCACGCTTTTTGTACCGGATGATCGCCGTTTTCAGATAATCCTTCGATGGTGGTAACGGCCTGATCTCCCACGGCCGATACGGGCAATTGGCAGGAGCGTACCGCCGCATCACCAAGATGAATGGTACAAGCCCCACATTGGGCAATACCACAGCCGTATTTGGTGCCTACCAATTGAAAGTGGTCACGTAGTACCCAAAGCATGGGGGTGGAAGGGTCAACTTCTATTTGCCGGTCTTGTCCGTTGATGTTTAGATTGAAAGTTGTCATAATTTGTATTTAAGTGCTTGAATTTAAGAATTTTCGGTTAAAAATGAATACAAAAATCAAACAGTTTTGTTATAATATTGATAATTTTTTAATAAAAGTGTTTAACAATCAGAGTCCGGTCGCCTTTTCCATCTGTTCGGGATACCGATCCCCCATGATCTTGATCTTGGCCGAAGCCTGCTCCATGGCCAATAATTCTTCCTTCGAAAGCGAAATAGCCGCGGCCCCGATATTTTCTTTCAGGCGATGCAGTTTGGTCGTACCCGGAATCGGCACGATCCATGGTTTTTGGGCCAAGACCCA
>JALHST010000112.1 GCA_022865355.1 Maribacter sp.
ATAATGGCAATCCTCCAGGGCTTCGGCACTAACGGGAATAAATTTGCTCTTGGCATTCGTGGTACCACTGCTCTTGGCGAACCATTTGATCGAGGTTGGCCAAAAAAGATTCTGTTCGCCCCGTCGGGTGCGGGTGATACTCGGTTCAATCTCTTCGTAGGAAACAATGGGGAGCCGCTCTCTAAAAGTCTCATAATTCGCGATCGATTCAAAGCCGTACTTCTTTCCAATTTCGGTATCCTCTGCAATTTCCAGTAATTGGTTCAATACCTCAACCTGTACTTCTGCCGGGTATTTCAAGAAAAGCTCTATCTGGTGAAAGCGCTTTTTTATTAACCAGGAAGCAATGGAATTGAATAGGGGTATGGACATTTTTAGGTAACTTTATATGTCTAAATTTAGTTCTTATAAAGATCATTTTCAAATCAATTTTTAAATCGTGAAACAGTGAAACAATACGAAGGGGTATTACAAAAAATGCAGACCGAAAATGGGAATCCGATCCAATATTATTTGGTTTTTGAAAATGATTTTTTGAATCTCAACCAAGTATTGGATAAGACCTTGGGTATTAATTTTATAAAATACCAATGTTTGAATTGTGGATTGGATCGGCCCATTTTCAGACAAGGCTTTTGCAAAACCTGTTTTTTTGAGATTCCTTCGGCTGGGGATTGGATCATGCGACCTGAGCTCAGCACCGCCCATTTGGGAAAAGAGGATCGAGATCTGGATTATGAAAAAAAGGTGCAATTGCAACCGCATATCGTGTATTTGGCGAATTCTAGTAATATAAAGGTAGGGGTTACCCGCAAATCCCAAATCCCAACCAGATGGATCGATCAAGGCGCCCATGAGGCCATCGCTATCGTAGAGACCCCCAATCGCTATTTGGCGGGAATAACTGAGGTGGCCCTTAAAGAGCATGTTGGGGACAAGACCAATTGGCGCAAAATGTTGACCAATCAGGTGGTGGATGAGGATCTGGTCGCGTGGCGCAATCGATTAAAGCAGTATATTCCCAAAGAAGCGATCGATTATTTCATTGCCGAGAATGGCGAGACACATTTAGAATTTCCGGTACTCCATTATCCCGAAAAAGTGACAAGTCTCAATCTCGACAAAAACCCGAAGTATTCCGGTATCCTAAAGGGTATTAAAGGGCAATATCTAATTTTCGGGGATACTACCGTTTTCAACGTCCGGGGAAGTGAGGGATATTATGTATCGCTTACTATTAATTGACGGAATCTTTCTTGACCGGTTCCTTTTTCTTTTTTCCCAATAAGTCGCCCAGGACTTCCTTGGCTTTATCTTTTACAATTTCCTGGTCTTTCTTTGCTGGCGTGGAGTCACTCTTGGCCGAGACGGAGTCTTTCTTCTTAGTACCTAAGATACCGGTAAGAACCTCCTTCACGCCCTCAGATGTTGGATTTTCTTTTTGGGTCGAATCTCTTTTGGCCTGGTTGCCTGCCAAGATGCCGCCGATCAAATCCTTGGCCTTATCCTTCCCTTGATTGAGAAGTTTTTGTTTTTCAATTTCAATTAATTGATTCGTCAGGTTTTTTACTCCGGAACTCAGGTCGGTGGTAATCTGCGGGCTATTATATTCGCCGCCAATGCTCGCTATTACCGGTATGGTCAGGTTGGTAAGGGCCTTATCATCGATCTTGGCTATTAAATTGTTGATTTCGTTGCCCAAATATTTTGAAGGTACTTCAAATGTGGCCGTATAGTTTAATTTTTTATCAAAAGTATGGCTTCCGGCCACATTGATGGCGATGTCCTTGTACATAATGGTAAATGGTTTTACGGTCACTACGCCATCCTCAAAAGATAATTTGGTCTTCAAATCATTGAGATTCAACTGTTTTAGATCGATAAAATCCAATTTACTTACCAAAGCCGTCAGCAAGGGTGCCGATTCGGTATTGATGTTCTCGGTCATAATATCCGCAAAAATGTTCCCGCTCAAGCTAAGAAGGTCAGGCACTAAATCATCGGTCAAATTGCCGGACAATTCAATATCGGAGTTTAATTTTCCTTGTAATATCTGGGCTATGGGTGCCAGCACCTTAAAAAGCTCCAATGCTTTAAAGGTCTCTCCTATTTGCAATTGTGACATGTCTAATTTCATGGCAAAAGTAGGAGTGGCATTTTTGGTCGATACTTCCCCGTTTAGGGCCAAATTTCCATTAAAAATTGACGAGGTCATGTTGCTTAAAGTCGCCTTTTCATCCTTGATACGCAAATTGCCCTTCACATCTTTCAAGGTCAGATTATCATAGAGTACGGTATTGGCCGAGGCCTTGATGGTCGCATCCAAAAACGAAGGGATCTTAATTTTTTCCTCTGTTTTGGCAGCTTCAACCTTGGTGCCCGTTTTATCAGTGTCATTCTGTGAAACCTCTTCGGCCACCATAAAGTCATTTAAGGCGAAGGTATTCGAAGTAAGGTTGAAATTTCCCTCCACTTGTTCATTATTGAACATAAAGCCTAATAGGTTGTTGATCGTTCCGGTTACGTCAAAATCGGTTTTCCCCGTAGATCCCTTTAATTGGTTCAAGGTGACCGTTTTCGGGTTAAAGGTAAGGGCCGCATCACTTATTTTTACGGGGTTGGGGATTTCCGATGAATTGTATTCAAAGTCCCTTACGCTCAAAGTACCCTTCGTATCGGTTTTTTCGTACTGCTTTTTTTCAATGGAAGCCATGTCGAAAGCCGTCGTGATATCGGCGTTCAAAAGCCCCTTCAAATTCAGGTCGGCCGGAACGGGATAGGCTTTTGAAATGTTTGCCAAGTTCATTTTACCATCGATATGGGCATTTACCTTGGTATTGCCCATCAAGTCCCTAATTTTAGCGGTCAAATTAAACTTGTCCTCATCGATCATGAACGACAATTTATCAATGTCGACATAGGTTTCTTCGGCAATGCCCGTGGTATTGATGATCTTCGTATCGATGAATACATTACGCACCGATTTGGGGAGGTCGGGATACTTGAAAGAGGCATTTTCAGAATTGATGTTAATCGAAAACATAGGAATATGCAAATCGTCAACAATGCCGTTGAATTTACCCTCGACCATAAAATTTCCGGTCGTCTTTACATCTTCAATATTCTTGGCATATTCGGCCGGCATGACGGCCAGGAAGTTTTTAAAATCGGAGGACGGTGTTTTAAAACTGATATCAACTTCCTGGTTATCCTCGTTCAACTTGACAAATCCATCGAACACCAGCGGCAATTGATTCACTAGGGCCTCATTCTTCAAAAAGGTGTATTTGTCTTCGTTCAAATCGATTCCGATAAGGGCATCCCACTTGACTTTATTTTTATTGAGGTAGTTGGTACTGTCCATTTCAAATGAAATCAGAGCGTCGGTATGTGTATCTAATTGGGATTTTTCGAGTGATAGGTCGCCCGTACCGCTATGTTGTATATCGGTCAATAAAAAGAGTATGTTCGCGGCCCGGTCGTTATAAGAAATACTTGAATTCGTTATTTCATACGATTGGAGGTCGAGGGTAAACCCGCTTGACGTGTCGGGCTTTGCAGCTTGCGCTTCGGTAGCCTTGGTAATATCGTAATTTGCATTCTCGGCCGCATCGACGATGATGTTCAACTTGGCCCCATCGATCAGTAGGCTTTTGATCCCGAGCGGTTCGCCCGCACTTTTGAACAATTCGCCAATACCCATTTTCAGCGCAACCTTTTTGGAGACAAAGAGGGTATCTCCTTCAAAAGGGGCCTTATTGATCAGGGATACCTCATCAAGGCTTACTTCGGCATTGGGAAAACTACTGAACAGGCTCAAATCGGCCTTAGTAAAATCTAAGGTCGCGTTGACATTATTGTTCACATTGTTTCGAATGATATCCCCGATTTTAGCTTCGAGCAAAAAGGGAGCGGCAATTAACAGGCCGATTATCAGTACTACCACAATCCCCAAAATGCGAAATATTTTCTTTTTCATTTAACTACTGTTTATTCTTTAATCGCGTACGTGTTAGTTTACTTAAAGCAATCGTGCCCAGTCTGAATCAATTGACTTTCAATAGGAACCAGATCATCTTTTAGAACTATAAAAAGAGGGAATTATTATGCCTCCAGATTAATTTCCTCGCCCATTGAGAGACTAAAGCGCCTTCTCATTATATATACGAAGAAATAAAGAAAAGGGGTATCGAGGATGGCAATAAAAACCTTAAAGAGAAAACCGCTGACCACGAGGCCAAAAAACAAGCTCCATGGCAGCACCCCGAATGCGCATAGCAGGCCCACCACCGTAAAGGTGTCGATAAATTGGGATAGGAACGTAGAAAAGTTGTTTCGTACCCAAAGATATTTTCCCTTGGTCACCCTTTTCCAGAAGTGATAAATGGCAATATCGATATATTGGGCAAAAAGATACGCCATCATCGAAGCCAATACGGCTATTGGGGAAAGCGCAAACACCTTGGTAAAAATGGCATCATCGATCGGGGAGGAAGATATGGCCGGTGCAACTTCTGCCGTCAATATAATACCCATGGAAAAAAGCGAGGCGAAAATACCGGCCGTAACAATTTGGTTCGCTTTTTTTACACCATAAATTTCCGAGATAAAATCAGTAATCAAAAACGTTATCGGATAGGGCAATATGCCAACCGATACTTCGAAGAGGGAAACGCCGAAAACGGTTATTTGCCCGAAGGGGTTCCAATAGAAAAATTTTTGGAAAATCAGGTTGGAGACCACAAGCGAAGTTATGAACAACGCGCCTATATAGAGATATATAGCATAGGCCAAGTCTTTGTCCTTTTTGATCATTGTCACTTGATTTCCAAAACAAATGGCAATCTAGCTTGGATCCCCTTTTGATCTAGTACCGATTTCACCTCCTTAAGAATGCGATATGCTTCGGTTCCAATTTCTTGCCTCAGTAGTTCCTGCTTTGCGCTTACTCCGCCTAGATCTTCGATCAACCGCTCTAGTCCCGATTTGTATTTCGGGAATTTCCGGATGCCATATTCTTTGAGTTCCGCCATTTTTGCAGCTTCGGCAATGGCGTCGTCCAAGGTACCCAATTCGTCAACCAAGCCAAGCTTTTTGGCATCGGTTCCACTCCAAACCCGGCCTTGCGCCAGACTATCGGCCTGGGCAACCGAAATGTGCCTGCCTTTGGCTACACGCTGCAAGAAGGTTTGATAGGTATGTTCCACCCCTTCTTGAACCACCTTCCTGAATTCATCGGACATAGGCTCAAAAAGGGAGTACTCCATCGAGTTTTTATTGGTGCCCACCTGTTCTGCATTGATCCCGATTTTATTCGCGAGCACATGGATATTCGGGACGGTACCAAATACGCCTATAGATCCCGTAATGGTCGTAGGTTCGGCAAAAATTTTGTCTGCTCCGACGGCAATGTAATAGCCGCCCGAAGCCGCTACGTTGCCCATGGAGACCACCACAGGCTTTTTTTCCTTGGTCATCTCTACTTCACGCCAAATAATGTCGGAGGTAAGCGCACTTCCTCCTGGCGAATCGACCCGTAAGACAATAGCTTTTACATTTTTGTCGTCCCGCGCCTTTTTCAAGGCCTCGGTAATTATTCCTTGACCAATTACATTTGGGCCACCTTCCCCGTAGAGAATCTCTCCTTGGGCAAAAACGATGGCAATTTTATCCTTTCCAAGCTTTGTTATTTTCTTATTCGAGCGCTTTACATAATCCCCTAAGGTCACATAGCTGATATTATCTTCTTGTTTTAATCCGACTGCCTTTCGCAATTTAGCCTCATACTGATCAAAGAATAAAACGTCATCGATCAACCCGTTTGCCATGGCATATTCGGGCGATCTACCTCCCAAGGTATCGGCAATGATATTGAGATTTTCTGGACTTATTTTCCGCTCTACGGTGATGTCGTCGACCATAGAAGTCCATAAGGAACCCAGCAATTCCTTGATTTGGGTGCGATTGGCCTCGCTCATTTCATTTGACAAAAAAGGTTCGACCGCACTTTTGTATTTGCCATGACGAATGACCTCCATCTTGACACCTGTCTTTTCTTGAAAATCCTTAAAAAAAAGCACTTCCGAAGAAAGCCCCCTAAAATCTAATCCCCCAACCGTATTTAAAAATACCGAGTCGGCTACGCTTGCCAAATAATAATCCTTTTGCATGTAAAAATCGGCATAGGCATAAACGAACTTCCCATTTGCCTTAAAAGATTGTAAGGCCTTGCGTATGGCTTGGGTCTGGGCCAACCCTGCCAAGACAAAATTATTGTTAAGGCTAATGCCCTTGATATCCTCATCGTCCTTGGCAACTTCAATGGCATGCAGTATTTCATCAAGCCCTTGGTTCTGTTGAAAAATACCGGAAAAGGGATCCAGCGCATCATTTCCAACATAATCGGCGATCGGTTGTTGAAATTGTAATTCGAGAATTGAATTTCTTTTGATCGATATATTTTCTTCAGCACTACCCAGCAAACTGGCAAAGATCATGAACATCACGAAAATAATCCCGAAGGCGATCATACAGCCTAATATCGCTGCCAATAAATTTCCTAAAAATTTCATAGCTGATAAGAATAAAAATCAAGGTCCAAAGATAACCAATGTAATATTCCCGTCACTTTTTTTAGACAAGAAATGAAATCGGTTCAAGGGCATTGACCGAGAATTTTTCGTTTGCCAAAAAACGAACTGGGGAATCTTACATGTCGGTTTGATTTACGTACTTTGTTTTTGCATATGAACAGAACAAAAACGGCCTACCTTTCGATCGGCAGTAATTTGGGAGAGAAATTGCCGAACCTACAACAGGCCATAGTCTTACTTGGCAAGGAGCTTGGTCGGGTCATCGCTATTTCAAAAGTATACGAATGTCCCGCTTGGGGCTTTGTTGGTGCTAATTTTCTCAATATTTGTATCAGCCTGGAAACTACATTTTCCCCCAACCAAATCCTGGAGCGTATTTTAGATATCGAACAGATGATGGGAAGGCGTCGCAACCTGGATGGCAAGGGCTATGTGTCAAGAAACATTGATATCGATATCCTCTATTTTGATTCGGAGATCATAAATTCGGGCGATTTGACCCTCCCGCATCCCAAAATGACGGAAAGGCGTTTTGTTCTGGGTCCCCTCGCCGATATTGCCCCTCAATTTTACCACCCGATCTTAAAAAAGGACACGCGAAATCTTCTACAGGAATGCAAAGATAAAAGTATACTTGAGAAAACGCCCTATGTGCTCTATACCTCAAGGGAATCGCTTTTTATGCACAAGCAATTCATGGCCATAGAAGGAAACATAGGTGCGGGAAAAACTTCCTTGGCCAAAAAAATCGCCTTTGATTTCAATGGCAAGCTTGTTTTGGAACGATTTGCGGACAATCCTTTTTTGCCCAATTTTTATCGAGATCAGGCGCGTTATGCCTTTCCATTGGAAATGTCGTTCCTAGCCGACCGCTATCAGCAATTCACGGATGACACTTCGCAGTATGACCTTTTTAAAAATTTCATGGTCAGTGATTACGACATCTTCAAATCCCTGATTTTCGCTAAAATTACCTTGCAAAAACAAGAATTCGACCTCTATCGTAAAATATTCAATGTCATGTACAAGGAGGTAAAAAAACCAAAGATTTATGTGTATTTGTATCAGAATACCCATCGCCTATTGGAAAATATTAAAAAACGTGGGCGGGACTACGAGCAGGAAATACACCCGGAGTATCTGGAAAAGATCAATAGGGGCTATTTTGACTATATCAAAGGGTATCCTGAACTCAGTAGTCTTGTTTTGGATATCAGCGAGTTGGATTTCTTAGAGCATCCGGAAGACTACGAAAAAATTGTAAGAGCTATCCAAGATTTCGCCGTGTCGCAGTCAAATTAACATAAATTTGGCAAATTTCTTGCACAGTACAAATGTATTTCCGTAATTGCGCTTCCAAAATAACAACTAACTAACTCAAACTATACAGAACCCTGACAAATTCGTCGGGGTTTTTTTATTGGGTCAGTTTTGTTTTAAGGTCCCAGAGCACCACCCCCACACTTACCGATATATTCAAGGAATGCTTCGTGCCATATTGCGGAATTTCAAGAACTCCCTCACACTGATCGATCACATTTTGTGCTACGCCCTTGACTTCGTTTCCAAAAACCAAAGCGTACCTTTTTTGGACATCAACCTTAAAACGATCCAACATGCAGGCATTTTCGGCCTGTTCAACGGCAAAGGGGTGATACGCTTTCTGTCTGAGTTCGCGGACAAGGTCAACGGCATTTTCACGATATTCCCAACTCACGCTTTCGGTTGCACCCAAAGCCGTTTTATGGATATCCTTATGGGGTGGGCTGGCCGTGATACCACAGAGATAGATCTTTTCGATTCGGAAGGCATCGGCCGTCCGAAATATCGACCCTATATTATTTAAACTTCGGATGTTGTCGAGTACTAGGACGATCGGAGTTTTCTCAGATTTTTTAAATGCTTCGAGGTCGAGCCTGTCGAGCTCGGTATTGCTTAGTTTGCGCATAGGTATTTTCATACTGTGACTTTAACTGCGTGCTACCGCAAAACTTATCCCCAAACTATCAACAATTGATAGAATTCCCTTTCAAAAATGGTACATTCGTTTTGGCGGGAATGCTGCAAAAATAAGCTAATAATTACGCTCTGGCCCAATGGAAAAAAAGAAAAAGGTAACCCCTTTGATGAAGCAATACAATACCATCAAGACCAAGTATCCTGATGCACTATTGTTATTTCGAGTGGGTGATTTTTACGAAACCTTCGGAGAAGATGCGGTACGAGCGTCAAAGATCCTGGGGATTATCCTTACCCACCGCAACAATGGGGGGGATCGCACCGAATTGGCAGGGTTTCCGCATCACTCGCTGAACACCTATTTACCGAAATTGGTCAAGGCGGGGCAACGCGTTGCCATTTGCGACCAACTCGAGGATCCAAAACTTACCAAGACCATCGTTAAACGGGGTGTAACCGAACTTGTGACGCCCGGGGTGGCCATGAACGATGATATTCTGCATGCCAAAAAGAACAACTTTTTATGCGCGGTACACTTTGGACGAAAATTACTGGGTATTTCCTTTGTCGACATTTCCACAGGCGAGTTTTTAACGGCCGAAGGGAATGAGGAACAAATTGACAAATTATTACAGAATTTTGCGCCGAATGAGGTCTTGGTGCCAAAAACCCACAAACGGGAATTTTCAGAAACCTTCGGAACTGGTTTTCACACCTTTTATTTAGAAGATTGGGTATTTCAGGAAGACTATGCCTTGGAAACGCTCAACGGCCATTTTAAGACAAGCACCCTCAGGGGTTTCGGGGTCGATCATCTCAAACATGGTATCATTGCCTCGGGTGCGGCTTTGCACTACCTATCTGAAACCCAGCACCGACGTCTTCAGCATATTACCGCTCTGACCCGAATTGCCGAGGAAGACCATATTTGGATGGATCGCTTCACTATCAAGAACCTGGAACTTTATCATTCGCCGAACCCCAATGCGGTCACTTTATTAGACGTGATCGACAAGACCATTTCACCCATGGGAGGCCGCATGTTAAAGCGTTGGTTGGCCTTCCCGCTAAAGAACCTTGAAAAAATACGGATACGACATCAGGTCGTCGCATACTTGTCGCACCATGACGACGAATTGCATACACTACAATCCTGGATCAAGAAGATCGGCGATCTTGAACGGTTGATATCCAAGGTAGCGACTGGGAAAATAAGTCCGAAGGAAGTCGTGCAGCTAAAAAATTCATTGGAGGCCATTGTTCCCGTGAAGCAAATGACAGGGCAGTGCAAAAACGAGGCCTTGCGGTTTATTGGGGATCAACTGCATTCGTGTGATTTGCTGCGAAGCAAAATCAAGGAAACGCTCGACGAGGAGGCACCGGTAAATATATTGAAAGGGAAAACGATTGCCGACGGCTACTCCATTGAGTTGGATGAACTTCGCAACTTGGCATTTTCAGGAAAAGACTATTTGCAAACGATGTTGGAACGTGAAACCAAGCGCACGGGCATCAGTTCGCTAAAAATCGATGCGAATAATGTATTCGGCTATTATATCGAAGTCAGGAATACCCATAAGGATAAAGTTCCCGAAGATTGGATCCGCAAACAGACTTTGGTGAATGCAGAGCGCTATATTACCGAAGAACTCAAGGAATATGAGACCAAGATATTGGGTGCCGAAGAGCGCATTTTACATCTTGAACAGCAATTATTCGCCCAATTGGTTGTCTGGATGCAGGAATACATTAGCCCGGTTCAGACCAATGCCCAGCATATTGCACAATTGGATTGTCTTGGGGGTTTTTCACAACTGGCCCGTGAAAATAGTTATGTACATCCTGCCATGAATGATTCTACCGATATTGAGATCGTTCAAGGTCGCCATCCTGTAATCGAAAGGCAATTGCCCTTAGGGGAAGTTTATATTGCCAATGATGTGCGCCTGAATCGTTCGGAGCAGCAAATCATCATGATCACCGGGCCGAACATGAGCGGAAAATCGGCCATATTGCGACAAACCGCCTTAATTGTATTATTGGCACACATGGGGAGTTTTGTGCCTGCCGAAGCGGCCGCCATTGGTCTCGTCGACCGAATATTCACCCGCGTCGGGGCCAGCGATAATATATCGATGGGCGAGTCGACCTTTATGGTCGAAATGAACGAAACGGCCTCCATTCTCAATAACCTTTCCGAACGTAGTCTCATTTTATTGGATGAAATCGGCAGGGGAACCAGTACCTATGACGGTATTTCAATAGCCTGGGCGATTTCAGAATATTTGCACGAACATCCTGCCCGGGCGAAGACCTTATTTGCCACACATTATCATGAACTCAACGAAATGGCCACTACCTTCGACCGCATTAAAAATTACAATGTTTCGGTAAAGGAACTAAAGGATACCGTTTTGTTCTTGCGAAAATTACAGCCTGGCGGCAGTGAACATAGTTTTGGTATCCATGTAGCCAAAATGGCCGGAATGCCCCAACAGGTAATCCAAAAAGCCAACAAGATCCTCAAAAAGTTAGAGAAATCGCATTCGAGCGAAGAATTGACCGATAAACTTCAAGGGTTACAACAAGATATGCAATTGAGTTTCTTTAAGCTCGACGACCCCCTGTTGGAACAGATCAAGGAGGAAATACTAAATTTGGACATCAACACCCTGACCCCTGTAGAGGCTTTAATGAAGTTGAATGAAATTAAACGCCTGCTGACTAGGAACAAGAAGGCCACGTCTTAGTTTGGGTGTAATTTTCATCTTAAAAAATCAATTTTATTGCATTGCTTTTTATAGAATTATATTAAATTTGCATCCGCTATGCGATAAAGATGGGACGTTCTTAAGCTATTCGAAAATAGCTTCCCGATATCCCGATATCCCGATAGTTATCGGGAGGGAGGGAGTAGAGCGCCATCCGCCTGAGGCGGATTGAGGTCGCAAGGAGGTTCCTCTTTATGACCTGGTCCTTTTGGATCGGTGTGGGGATAGAAAATTGACATATTGAATTACTTGCGAAAATAGCTTCCCGATATCCCGATAGCTATCGGGAGGGAGTAGAGCGCCATCCGCCTGAGGCGGATTGAGGTCGCAGCTGGTTGACCGAAATACAAGGGGAATTTGTGGGCTACGCAGGATGGAAATTTGAAATACTGGATTACATGCGAAAATAGCTCAGTTGGTAGAGCGCCACCTTGCCAAGGTGGAGGTCGCGGGTTCGAATCCCGTTTTTCGCTCAGAGGAGAAACGCTGCTTGTCGGCGTTTTTTTGTTAAGCACAATGCCCATTACAGCCCTGCCTTGTGCAGGTTGATTCTTTGATATTTTGCTCGAGTGGTGGAACTGGTAGACACGTTGGACTTAAAATCCAATGGACATTAGTCCGTGCGGGTTCAAGTCCCGCCTCGAGTACAGCTGAGTGGAAAAGCCAAAGCGAATACTTTGGCTTTTTGTCTTGCGCCACTTTCAAGATGTTCGAAACGGGACTCGCCACCTCCCGATAGCTATCGGGATATCGGGGCAATACCTATTTACTCCCCCTTTTCAACATCCCATTTGACCTCAACGAAGAACCGGTCTATGGCATAAAGGACATATTTGGTATTGCCCACTTCAATTATATCCAGGAACCCTCCTATGGCAAATACGGTATCATACTGTCTATCATCGGTAAGCATTAAGTATTCGTAGAGGGTCAGTTTCCTAAATTAGTATTGTGCAATACAATTAAAGTGTAGGGTTAGATTTATTATAGAACCACCACATTGTCGAGTAACTGATGTAGTAGTGGTTGGTCTTTCTTAAAATAGATTGGAGTAGGAAATAGGCAACAAATACTTATGACCATTGTTAGCCTTTCGTTATTCTTTAATATCATTGTCCAAAAGTTGTATAATTTTTTTTGTTTCTTTTATAATTATCTTGGCGTCATAAATATTGATAATCAATAAAAACCTTTTCGAGGCTAACAGATTTTCAAAACTTCTATTCTTAAGCAGGCCTTGGTAGTCTTTTTTTACAGTTCCTGGGCTGATTTTTGGCATTTCATAATTGCTCCAAGAAAATCTTTGTAAAATATCTCTTAAGGAAACGTACTTGTCTAGAACTTTTACTATTTCTTCATAATTTGTCACTATTAACCTTTGTTCTTCAAGCATTTCCTCTACTAAAGTCGGCCAATTACTTAATGAAAATTTTAAAGAATCATTTGATAGTGTATTAATTTTTCCTGAATTAAATAGCATATCCATAGTGCTAAACTTCTCATTAAATCGATATGTGGTGGTAGCGGTAGCTAAAAGACTATCGATTATATATTCTTTGTAGAATTCAGGGGGATTTTCGCCAAGAAACATTAACTGTTCAATTGTATTAACAGCATTTTGCCTTCCAGTATTTAAAAACTCCAATTCTTTTAACCGATTTGTAAAGTCAATTTTTAAAATTTTGAGTAATACTTGTTCGTCTTCGAAAGCAATTCTTTGTTGATTCCAATTATTGATCTGCAGGGCGATCAAAATTCCAATGACCACAAGCACGATCTCCCCAATGGCGTAAAGCAAGTATTTACTAGCCTTGTTTTCGGTCAATAATCTTTGTCTGATTTTACGGAAGAAGTTGATCATGAATGCGGTGTTGGTTATATCCTTAAATATAGTGATTCATTCGCTTCCCTGTGCTTTCCGCTTCATGGTGTTTTCGAGTTTTTGACCCTCTGGGATATGGATTATTAGGAATATTTTCTTAATTATTTCATAGCCTTCTTGGTCATTTAAGCCCTTTCGAATCCAAATCGTAAAGCTTCATAAAAACATTGAAATCCGATTGAAAACCTGAATAATCGTAGTAGAGGTCTCTATTCCGATAGTATTTTTGAATTGATGCTGCAAGTTTTAAATATTCCTCTGGAGTGCCCTTATTTGATCTTTTATAATCCGGGGTAATATCGGTAATCTTCCATGTTTCCCATGAAGTCCCCGGGATCCGTGGATCGTTTAAGCCAGTAAATAGAAGCCTTCGTATCTCTGGTGGCTGGTGGGCCTTTGGATTGGGCGGTTTAAACGCGTCGGGGAAACTTGGTTTGCTTACATAAACGGTCTTTCCTACATGCTTGCCTCCTGCAATTTTTTCTGTTGTGACCGGATCGGTAGGAATCAATACCCGGAATCCAGAAGGTCTTTTGGGGTCGATCAATAAAGAGATGATCTTAGGATCTGCCGGTTTGAGGGCGTTTTTGTCGTAGGGATTTATGGCGGTGGAAAAAAATTCAGAGGACAGGCCCTCCTTGGTTAGTTTTTCGGCCCAAGTAGCATCGCCAACCCGTGGGGCCGAAAAGGTAATCAACTTCAATTGCTTCCATGGCCATTGCCTTAGCTCATCGGGCATATCATTCCCATTGCCTTCAGGGCCATATTTGTTTCCCAGCAGAATGGAGCTGACAAAAATTTCGCCCAGCCCGGCCCCAAGACTGTGACCGGTAACAAATATGCGCTTAGGAATCCCATTATTTGTGATCTTGGAAACCGTCTTTAAACATTCCATTAAATTAGGGGTAATTGACGCCATACAGGTAGCCATCCCCCTACTCACTGCTCCTATTTCGGTAATGTGTCCTCCGCCATTTTCAGGACCGATAAGATCATATCCCATATCGGTGATCCAATCGGGATTGCCTTTAGGATTATTTTCGTTTAATGCTTGTAACAATGCCCTTCCTCCTGAACCGCTCCTACTGCCACGAAAGGCGATATGTACATCGAACCCGGTACCGTCCGGATAGTTCCGCATCAAAACTAAACCCATCAAACTTTGGGATGGTGGTTGCCCTTGGATCCCTTTGTCACCGGTACCTCCCTCAAAAACCAGGAGTACATCATTGGCATCAAGATCTTGCGGAATAGGTTTGGTTTTTAACTTTTCTATCGCAATCGAATCCGCCGGTTGTCCGACTTTCCGATAACATACATACACATCCTTTATACGGGATGTAATCTCTTTCGGGACAAGGTACTCAGTCCATGAACCATTCGTATTGGTAATGTCCGAGCTCCAGGGATAGATTTGACCATAGCGATAAATGATGGGATCATGTGTTGGATTGTCTTCGAAGCCATTGAGCACACCAGGGCCACGAAAACCATCAAGACCAGTACCCATTTTTACCTGCTCCGCACCCTTGATGGCCGCCCATGCGTGAATTTTTTGCATAAACCTTGCACGGTTGCCCTTGCCGTTGTCGGATTCCTCGTAATATGGATCGAAGGGCCACGCAAGCGATTGGCCATACGACTGGTATATCAGGTTGGTAAGGTCTAGGTGATAGACTAGTGGATGATAAGGAAAATTGCCAAGATCTTGCGTCTTGACCTCGGAGGTATCCGCGACAGTGTACCATTGTGTCGAGCAACTGGTTACAATACAAAGCAACAACAGAATCGAAGCCGATAATTTAGAATTAAATCTTGTTTTCATATAAGGGAATAATCTCGTGTGCCTGCCATTTTTTTACTCGAATAGTCTATTTCGTCTTGGGCATTTTAGGCATAACCCAGACAGACCATGGGGATTCTTTATCAATGATCTCTCCAATACCAATAGCGTAAACCAGATATTTACTGACCGTGTCTTCGGTTAACAATTTTTGACGAATTGTTCTGAAAAACCTGGTCATAGTTTCATTCAATGGTTTTATTATGTTCGCAAGCGGGTATCTCAACCAAATATCCATCGGACATTTGATCACGCCTTGGCGTGATTCTGTTATGATAATGAAAGAATTTGATCCTAAAGGCAGTGTAGGTTACATCCTTAAATATAAGCATTCATTCGTTAGTTTCGCTTTCAGTTTCATTATACTTTCACGTTTTCGGCCTTCTGGGTTTTGAACCAAGGGCAACATCCCATTGATTTTTTTGATTAGGTAGGTGGCCTTGGTGTTTTTGCCGAGACGTTTCTTTACCTCCTTTCCAATTAGCCCAATATCGCCATTACAAGCATCGAAAAGGAGTTTGGTCCGTGCTGCGCGGGTCTCCTCTACTCCTCCGGACTTCGACGGGGCGAACTTTTAAATTTATTGGTAACCGATATCGATAGTAAATGATATGGTGATCAATATTAGGAACGGCAAAGGAAATAACGACCGTTCCACAGTGCTCAGTCCAAGTCTCCTAAAAGATCTAAAAACGTCCTATTGGGAATATAGGGCGGTGAAATATCTTTTCGAAGGTGCGGCAGGAACTAAATATCGCGTCACAAGTGTCATTAATATTGTTGATTCGGGGGCAAAGAAAGCGGGTATTTTAAAGAAAATAACTCCACAAATGCTGCGGCCTCGCTTTGCGCCCATCTCTTTGACAACGGGACAGATATTCGGCACATTCAGCTTCTTTTGGGCCATAGTGCCCACAAAACGGCCGAGATGTATGCCCATTTGGTGAACAGATCATTCATGAACATCAGAGATTTGTTATCTTAGTTTACATATAAGTGATATACAGTGCATAATGCACTATATTCAATTGTTGGCGTTCATTGAAAAAAATGAACTTAAATTAAAAAAATGGGAAATTGAATTAAAAAATAATTTTTTATTATGCCACAATCTTCTGAAAAAGTGAAACCATAACAGAAGTTAGAAGTTTTAAATACGGTCATAGTCTTGACAAGTATTCAAAAGACTTAAGAATTCAACCTTTTTATTAAATTACCGTCTATAAGTTGTCTAAAATATTAATAAAAAAATTAAAACATTGTATATAAATGAATTACGTTTTAAAAAAATGAAGTTGGAGAGAATCGAACTCTCCTCCAAACAAGTAATAAAAAAGCTTTTTACACGTTTAGTTTTTTCATGATTTTAAAATTTGCTAGAATTTAGAAATTTGGTACTCGAATAGAAATAAATAAGAATACTGAGAAAAGTAATTAATTTAAATCTGCTAAAAATTGACGATAATTTCCCTCCATGAATCTTGGAGGGTATTTCGTGCCAAGGACTTTTTGTAATTCTTTATCTTCCCAAATAATATTTAATCCAGCTTGTTGGTTTAGTTCATAACCATCATCTCGATCACTATAAGTGCAAAACAAATAATCTGTGGTATCATGCTCTTTAAAAAAACGCAAAAATGCAGTCGCTAAGTAATAATAGGTATAATTACTATCAGCTGAAATATCATAACAGTAAAAAATAGGTTTGTCAAGGTTTCTGAAATCAACTAAGTCGCTTTCATTTAAATCTTTGTTGTTTATTGTTCGATTCTTTAATTTTTGATACGTACTTTCTTTTAATGGTAGAATGATTAAATGACCAGAATAAAAACCAGATTCACTGGTTAAAATATTATTTAATTCCGGCAAAAGTATAGCTGCTCGTTTTAAAAGATCTTCATTCAAGATATGACTATCTTTTTTCGCTTTTTTAATAAATTTTCTCAAATATTTTTTATCATGATCAAAATCAATTTGTCTTAATTGTTTTGATTTTAAATTTATGTGCTCTTTAAACCATTTTGCTTTTGGTAAATTATTAGTTAGCTCGTCTAGTGAATACTTTCTGATTTTAAAATCATAAAAAGTTGGGATTGGGACTTTAGCATTCAAATTTCGTACTAACTGGTAAGGTATTAAAGTTTCAAGAACAAAATCTTCTTCTTTATCAGAACTAATTAATGTTAAATCTTTCTCCCAACGTTGCACAGTCCTTAAATCTACCTTGATATTATTTGCGAAATCTAATTGGGATAATTTGTAGAATTTTCTATAATCAATTAGCAGTTCACTGAAGGAATAATAGCTTTTCATTTATCAATTTTAATCAATGTAAATATAATAAAAATTGAAAATGACACAGAGTGTTATTTTAGAAGGAAACTCAAGTTATTTATTTCAAATAACAGGAACTTCAATTGTTAAAAATATATCTTGCCCATCAGCATCTTCACCTTGATAAAATTTAAAAATATAAGGTTCATTCTGTAGGGCTTGCACGGGTATTGAAAATGTGGTTTCTGTAATATTTAGATTACAAGGGACACCCTCATCTATATGTGCAATCGGGTAAATAAGTCTTGAAGTTCCTTCATAGAAGTAGTCATATTGGTTATAAAAATAATGACAACTATCTGGTAATTCTATGGTAATATTAATTCGATACGTCTGTCCATAAATAAATTCCTCCGGAAGATCAGCACTTATAGCACCAATATATTCTAAGCGGTATTCGTGATCGTTCACCTCGTCGTCGTTGCTACATGATGTTACGGTTAAAGTAAGCGCAACAATCATTATTAGTAAATACTTGAAATTTTTCATGATTATTTATTTTAAGTTTCCACAAAGTTATAACTAAAGAAACGTTTTGAATACGACACAGAGTGTCTCATATATTTGTTTCTCAAAGATTGGACGGACATTTGCAGAGACCTAAAAGTAAAGCATTTTTTACCCTGCAAAGTAAATAAGGATTTTGATTTATTAGCTGTTTGGACTCATAGGAACAATTCACCAACTTTTGGTTGCATCGGTCAATTTTGGAAATATCTTCAAATTCACAAAGCAAAACTTAAGAAAAGTCTAATTTTAGGGGACTTTAATAGTTATGTATTTTGGGACAAATCAGACAGATAGTGGAATCACTCAGATGTAGTTAAGTAACTTAACGAAATAGGCAATGAAAGCCTTTATCACGAGTATCGGAATGAAAAGTAAGGCGAAGAATCTCGACCAACATTTTTCCTTCATCGAAAAATAGAAAAACCATACCACATTGAATATGTTTTTGGGAGTTTGGACTTTCAAAAAGGGATTAAAAAAAATGGCGGTTGGTGCTTTGAAACAATGGCTTGCGATTAGCGACCATTTACCACTTATTTGCGAGTTTGAAACATGAAAAGTAACGAATGCCAACAAAACCTATAAACAATGCGGGTTTAGGGCTTATTCATCGGGGTTGTGTATTTTTATGAAGTCCTCAAAATCTATTGGGTTTTGCTTTGGATAGGAAAAAATAAATCAAAACCCGCCCGTACCGAAAAGGCACGTACGGGCGGGCAAAAAGATTTCGCTATGTTCTTGCCGGAAAGCAAATGCTAGTTTGCTCCCGTGCTGTTCATAGCTAAACCGTTGGCGATAATAATGACTCGTCCTGAAATATGTATACAAAAAATCAAATGTATATGTATAAAAATGATGGATATGTGAGACGTTACAGCGAGAGCTTCAAACTCAAGATTCTCGCAGAACTTACCAAAGGAAACCATTCCAAAAGACAAATTGC
>JALHST010000113.1 GCA_022865355.1 Maribacter sp.
ACCAACCCGGTTTACCGGCACCATCGAAGTCGACATTGGCAAATACTGCAAAACGATTGGGATAATTTTGTTCGATACTTTCAATTTTTTCCAAAAGACTTTTGCCAGACCCGCCGCTAAGATTCACCATGATACCCTCGTTCAGCATATCCATATCCTTAATTAATGTAGTCAAGGCACTGGCCGACATATCACGTTGATGGCTATGCACATCAATAAATGGAAATTTGGCTTTTTTGACCTCGTGGGTAGGAACTACCAAGGTCGATGTGGGATTGTATTCCTCAAAACCCATCTCCTGAGCTTGGCATGTCGATATGGTTAGCAAGCAGATTAGGGATAGTGTTCTTAACAAAGGGTTCCTCATTTTTATATAGCTTAATACATTAGTCCAGTACTTTCTTTAACCTAGTATATTCTTCGATCGTATCGACATCCACATTCCGATTGTGGGAATCGATCACAAAAATATCCTTTTTATTCGCATTGATGATATTCCGGGCACCGTGATCTTTTTCAAGAAGGAGTAGCTCCTTGAAATACTTTCGGCTAAAAATGGCCGGTACCCCCGCCTTTTTATCGTAACCGGTCGCGACAATATTTTTTTCCTGATTTTGAAAAGCTGTGATCATCCCCTTAAAATAATTCACATCAAATAAAGGCTGATCACATAAAATGATCAATACGGCCTCCCAATCGGCCGATCGGTCCATCAATTCTTTTATACCACAGGCAATGCTACTCCCCAAGCCTTTATGCCATTGCATATTCGCAATAGTTTCGGCCCCGTAAATAGCACACTCCGGTTTGAGCCTTTCGGCATGGGCCCCGAGTACGACCAGCATGCCTCCCAAATCTAAATTTTGGGCAAGTTCTATGGCATGGCCTAACATCGTCTTTCCTTTCCAAGGCAACAATTGCTTGATAGTCCCCATGCGTTTGGAAGCTCCCGCGGCTAAAACAAGAACGGCAAGATTTTTTGTTATCATCCTTTTGGTATTCGATCGTGGCATCTATAACTAATCCTTTTGTGATCAAATTGGCCAATTTGCCGATTATCTGAGGGCAAGATACTGGTTTTTAAAAATAATCGGGATCGATTTAATGAACGGTTTTAAAATTTAAACCCTGGGTACGGTTTTTAAATCTATAAAACAATCTACTTGTGGATGCAGCCATAAAAAGGATGCCGGTAGCTGCGGATTGATTTCAGGGCGTAGCAAACGGTTGAAAATAGTTTCCTTGCCATGTCCTGTGACCAATAAAATGATTTTTCTGAATCTAAGAATATCCCCCATACCCAGGGTCAAGCCGTAGGTAGGTTTATAATCTAGGTCCTCGACCATTTGATGCTGTAACGAATCATGGGAAAGCTGGGCCTTATGGCAGTTCGGCATCAAAACATCGGACGGTTCGTTAAAGCCAATATGGCCATTCTTTCCCAAACCCAAAATACAAATGTCCAAAGAGTTGAGCTGCTGAAGTTCCTTTTGAATCCGGGCACATTCAGCTTCCGGACTTTCATGGTCGCTATGAAAGGCGATGTATTGATCCTTCTTAATATGCAGTGGCTCAAGGATTCGCTCCTGCAAAAAGGTTTCGCATGAATTCGCTGCATTCATAGGTATACCACCCCATTCATCTAATTTCACAATACCGAGACGCCCGTATAGCCCCGGAGAAATCGTATACGATTCTTTTAGGTTGTTATAAACACCTTTCGGTGAGTTTCCGGTAGCCATACATACCCAGCTTCCAGAATTTTTTTTGATGCCACTAATGATTGCGTCGGCGGCCTTTCGACTCATGTCTTGATAGTCGGTACAAAATTCAAAATTCATTTAAAATGGGTTTTCAACTTGTTAAAGACGTTTTATTTGTTGAACCAATATGTGAACTTCAACGTAAATCCCCAATTTCTAATTTCATAGGGTTCAATGAAATAGTTATTGGTATATACTAGGAATAAATCTGAAGCCGGACTATACCGCCACTGAAATCGGGAGTTCAGGTTAAAATTCTTGGTTTGTTCATTATACTGAAACAATGTGGCAAAGAAAAGTTTATTGGTAAAAGTAACGTCGATTTCCGATCCGATGAGCCAGAACTCGTTTTTATTCCATGGCGAAGGTAAATTAATATGATTATAATTCAAGTTCGCCGTAAGGCTGACATAGGGTTGAAAACGATACCCGATCTCGGTCGTAAGGCTTGTCCTTTTTCCATCGGCATAATACCCTCCAAGACGCCCTTCGAACGTATAGGTGAACACGCTTTGAGGTTTTGAAACGAATGCCCAGCCAAAAGCATTCCAATTGTGTTTTGTACCCGCTGCCAGATCGGCAATACCCAATCGGGTCGGGTCGAAGGGGGCCAAAAGTTCAACATAGTCATCAGATACGAAGAGATTCAAATTACTGCGAGTTCTAAAATCAATCGTATACATTAAATAACTGGTATTATCGGTTCGTTCGAAGTTCTCATTGAAAAAATAGGTAGTATTTATTGTGGGACCGTGGCTTAGGACGATACCTCCTTTGGGAAAAAATAAAGTACCTGCCGACGAACTGAAATTTACGTATCCGTTTCTCGGTACGAAACCAACTTCCGCCGAATAGTCCTTTCCAACCCATTCCTCCTGAACTCGCCATTTCCATTTTCTACTGAAATATTCTATATGTGCCGCTTGTGTGACTCCACTTCCTATACTATTCGGGGAAAACGATTTAAGAAAGAAGTCTTTTCCGTTCCACAGATTGTTCGATGAAGCCAGATTATACTCCAAACCCAAATTACGGTTGAATTTTGGATAGAGCGTTGCCAAGGAGTCATTCTCGACCGGATAATGGGTAGATTCTTTGTTGACGAACATAAGACCGATACTCGATCTGCTAAAAACTTTTCGCTGCAATGAAAGGACCCCGAAATTTTGACCCGGAAGACCCGTTTCCTCGATCGAGGAGGTTTGCATGTCCATAAGGCCCAATCGCCATTTTTTATTTAAATTTCCACTGACCCTGGCACCCCCTTGAATAGGAACACCCAGGCCAATTCGCCTTGAGAAAAATGGTCGGATGGTTGGATATCCAAAATTGGCGAATAAGTCTCCGTTTTCTAAAAAGAACTGCCTTTTTTCAGGAAAAAATAATTCATATCGGTCCAAATTGGTAACCTGACGATCAACTTCTACCTGCGAAAAATCGGGGTTTACGGTCAAATCCAGATTTAAGGACGAGGTCAGGCTAAATTTGATATCCCCGCCTATTTTTGTGTCATATTCAGTATCGCCCGTACTTTCAAAATCCTGGCCAACCGATCCCAAAACATAGGGAATCAATGAAAAATTGACCCCTGGTGGCGGTGGCGGATTGTCCCATACCAAGGTTCCCGTGTAGGCCAAGGAGGCTGTAGGGAATTGTCTTGGAACGGGCGTCCAACTTGACTTTTCACTTGTCTTAAGATCTAATCGACTGAAATTTATTCCCCACTCCTGAACCCCGGCCTCATAGCGGATCGACTTAAAAGGCAGGGCCATTTCAAAAACCCATTTTTCAGGACTGCGTGTTGTTGCCGAGATCCATTTACTATCCCAGTTCAAATCTACATTACCGCCGTTATACATAGTCCCATCCCATTGGGCGCCATAGGCATTGGCACCAAAACTAAAACCCGTGGTCTGATTATTGAACGGATCTATGAATAATAAAAAATTATCATTCTTCCCAAATGAAAAATCCCTTCGCAAGGACTCTACGAAATATTTACCTTGTGCTACATTATAAAAAGTGGCCAATAAATATAAATTGGTATCGTCATACGTCATGCGAATCTCGGAAGGCTGCTCGGCTTTACCGGTATCCATCGGCAAAACCATATAAAAATCTTTGGCAACATCGGTATCCTGCCATCCTTTTTCATTCCCTATGCCATCAATGACAATGGGTGATGTGGTTTTTCGAATATGAAGCTGATAGCCCGCATTCTTTTTCTGTCCCATTATTTGCATCGGCACACTGGCCAGAACGATGAATAAAAATAGGAAATTGCAAGGGGTTTTTTTTAACATGTATTTAAGTGCTTCTATTTGAAAGGAAGGCGACTCGCCCCCAATCTTCGTTAATTCTTTTGAGGTGAATGGCACGCCTTTAAGTCGCCCATGCCTTCTCGCCGGGCTCGTATGGAACGCAGCCCAAATATTTACCGGGAATCGGATTATAACGGAGGGCCATAGTGGCGCCAGGTTGGGACGTAAAATATCCCCACAAGGTAAGCTCTTTCATCATCTGAAAATAATGCGGCTCGTTCCGATAATTTTTTTCTCTTACTTCCGCGTCGATCTGGGCAAGTAGATCATGTTTTTGCGAAGGATCAAGACCCATAAAATCCTTTTCATATTTATTTTTGGCGCTTTGTTGCAATAAGGCCAATCCGGCAACAAAGATATCCTGTTCCTTTTTTTCATAACAATCGGTCACTATATCGCACATAAATTGTCCAATGTGCGCAGCTTTTGCTCCCGGCGAACGTGCGGTTTCGGGCAAGATAGTTTCACCTACTTCATTCAGGAAGAGAATCTCTGGATCCGAAATAAGTGGTTGGTCGTTCGTTTTTCGGGAACAACCTGTAAGAAAGAGTTCAGTGCCAATAAGCGTACTCCCTAGCATTCCTGCCGTTAAAAACAAAGCTTCTCTACGTAGCATACTCTAATTTCTTTTTTTCCAAAGTTTATAGGGCTTATCGGCGGTCGAGTTAAATGGCAGTTGTATTTTTTTTCCCGTGCCGGCCGACTCATAGGCCGCGAAGATTACTTCAAGAACCGCTTTGCCATCCTCCCCGGTTACCAATGGGGTGGTGTTGTTTTTGACACAATCTACGAAATGTGCAAATTCCTGTGGGAAACCGTAATTCCATATTTCCTCGTACATGGTAAAACTCCAACCTACCGTGTTCCCGGCTTTTTCTACAGCATAACCAACCCCTTTGGAACTATAGGTTTGAATCGAATTCCCCTGAAGCACATCGGCATAGGCTACACCTTCGGATCCATGTATTTCGGCCCGATCATCCATACCCCCAAGTTTTGTCCAGCTTTCCTCTGCTATGGCGGTCACCCCGTTTTCAAATTCAAGAATAAGAATGGCATTATCATCCCCCTCTGTTTTGTCGGTGTGCACGCTGGTCGACATTTGGGCATATACCGTTTTGATGGGATTATTTTTGTTCAACCACCTAAAGAATTGAATGGCATGGCACCCCATATCCATGGTCACCCCACCCCCCGATCTTTCAACGTCCCAAAAATGGGCGGCATGGGGCCCGTCGTGCTTTTCGGACTGTTTTAAAAGTACGGGCTTTCCTAAGGCCCCTTCATCAAGTAATGCCTTTAGCCGCACATATTTTGGTGTAAAGCACAACTCTTCGGCATACATCAGTTTTACACTCGCCTGCTTGCAAGCATCGATCATCAGATCTGCTTCTTGGAGATTCATGCACAAGGGTTTCTCAACGACCACATGTTTCCCCGCCTTGGCGGCTTTCAAGGTTATTTCACAATGTAATAAATTCGGTGCGCCTATGACGACCATATCGATTTCCTTCATGGCCAGAAGGGCATCAATATTGGTGAAGTAATTGGGAATGCCATGTTTCTGCGCAAATGATCGCGCATTGCCTTCAGTTGGTGACATAACTGCCAGAACTTCCGCATCTGCAACGGTTTTCAAGGCTTCGGCATGAATCGTGGCTATGAATTGGGAGCCGATCAGACCAATACCTACTTTCTTTCCCATGTCCATTATTAATTAAAATTACCTTTCTTTAATTCCTCGGCTGCAAAATTCGCCGCCCTCGCCGTCAGGGCCATATATAAAATTGAAGGGCTCTGATTCCCGGTACTTGTCATACAGGCACCATCGGTTACAAAGACATTCTTGCACAAATGCATTTGATTAAATTCATTCAATAAGGATTCCTCGGGATTTCTGCCCATTCGAACACCGCCCATTTCATGAATATCCAGTCCTGGGGGTTGTCGGTTGTCCTCGACTTCAATCTGCGTGCATCCGATTTTTTCAAGCATTTCTTTACTTTGCTCCAGAAAATCGGCCACCATGCTATCATCATTGTCGTCATAATCGACATCGGTGACCAACAAGGGGATTCCCCACTGATCTTTTTTGTCGGGACTCAGATATACCTGGTTGGTTTTTTTTGGAATGGTCTCTCCTTGCATATACATATACACATACCAATCCCCCGCTTCGGATAAGGCATCCTTATATGCCCCGCCGATCTGTTGCGCGCTATTTTCAAGCTCATTTTTACGAACCCTATACGCCCCACAGAAGGTGGTATACCCACCTACAAAGTCCATTTCTTTCTTATTTAAATTTCTAAAATTGGCTAAAATTGGCTCCGACGGATTTCGCCCGAAAATATATTTATCCTTAAAGCCATCCATTTTGGCCCCGGCATGTCCGCGGTAAATATGAAAACAAATGTACTTACCCAAAAGGCCCGTATCGTTCCCCAGTCCGTTCGGAAACCGTGATGATATAGAATTGAGCAGGATTAAATTGGTGTTCAATGCGGAGGCATTGACAAATATGATCCGAGCCTTAAAAACCATCTCCTCGTGGGTGTTCGTGTCAATAACCTTCACCCCGGAGGCTTGTACGGTCTTTTCATCATAAAGTATTGAATGAACGACCGAAAATGGCCGAATCGTCAAATTACCTGTCTTTTCTGCCCAAGGAAGGGTCGAGGATACCGAACTGAAATACCCTCCAAAGGGACATCCCCGCATGCACAAATTACGGGCCATGCATTGACCCCTACCCTGTTCTAAATGAATTTCCTGTGGTTCGGTCAATTGCGCCCAACGTCCTTGTACCAAATGGCGATCTGGATAATGTTCCTTAATTTTATCGCTCATGAATTGCTCCACGCAATTAAATTCAAAAGGTGGTAGAAATTCTCCATCCGGCATCGCTTCAATGCCATCCTTATTTCCACAAACACCTATAAACTTTTCGACGTGGGAATACCAAGGGGCGATATCCTGATACGATATAGGCCATTCGATACCATAGCCGAATTTATGGGGCGCCTTGAATTCATTATCGCTCCAGCGCTGACATGCGCGTCCCCAAGTAAGCGATTTTCCCCCCACTTGATACCCTCTGATCCAATCAAATGGCTTTTCCTGGACATAGGGATGATCATCATCCTCAATGAAGAAATGCGCCGTATCGGCTCCAAATCCTGCGGCCCTGGTTATCAAGGGATTTTTCTCATAAAATTCCCTAGTCATACTGCCCCGATATTTGAATTCCCATGGAGCCATATTGGCCGTTGGGTAATCCTTTAAGTGCTCGATATTTCTTCCGCGTTCCAAGACCAAGGTTTTGAGGCCCTGTTCACACAATTCCTTAGCGGCCCAGCCACCAGAAATTCCCGATCCTATCACTATGGCATCAAAACTATTGGATGCATTTTTCATATTCATTGATCTAAAAATTGCCGCTTACTCGGATCTCACTATCTTATCCCGTAATTCACGCCAGGTAACCAGAATGATATTATTTTCCTTAATCAGTTGGGCACATTCGGGACTGTTGAAAAAGTCAAAATCGGCTTGACGCCAAGCGGCCCCCCATTCGGGGTGATCAATCGTAATTCCCTGCATTTCCGAGTCATCAAATGCCAAATGGATCAGCAAGCAATTGAGTCCGGAGGGTAGATTATTCAAAAGATCTGAATAATAAGACCTCGAACCTTTCAAAAATTGTTCCGGTAAAATGGTGTAAATATGATCTATTATGATGGTTTTTTCATCCAATAACGATTTTATTAAGGGATTATCCATGGCGAATACCCTAGCGTCAAGTAATACGGGTAGATTAAATTCCTTGCCAAGTTTCATATAGGCCCCCGCAAAGTCGGCGGTACTGACGGCCGCGCCCATATGGGCGTCTAAATGGGTCACATCAATACCTGATCGATAGGCTTTTTTAATTTGATTCCTCATCTCGGCTTCTACTTCCTCTGTTTTGGCATGTGTTACAAATTCAGGTACTTCCGGAAAGAAATACCCGTTATCATCTAGCAAACTTGACACGGAGTCTTTGGAGGATATGGGGGCCCATTTGTAATATTTCCATTCACTGGTAAGGGTTAGATGCAACCCCAGGTCAAGACTTTGATTTTTCTGGGCATTGGCCACCACCTCTTGAAACCAAGGACAAGGTACCATGATACTCGCCGAATTCACGGGACCCGACTTTAATTGCTCAAAAGTTGCCCTATTTTGTGAATGGGCCACACCCAGATCATCGGCGTGAATGATCAGTAATTTGGCGTCGGCAGGATATCCCAAGCGTTGCGCAATGTTCTGATTTTGGGAATAGATACTTAAAGTACTAAAAAGAAAGCTTAAGAATAGTATTGGTTTGAACATTATAATTCAATAAAAATTGAGTGGTAAATTAATCGATTATGGAAACTACAAAAAATTTACGCATGGCCTTTAACAATCTTTAACATAAATTTTTTAACGTGCCATACTTAAAAAAGAAATTGCCCGTTCTGATGGTTGAACCTAATAAAATTTGAAAATGAAATTCTCCCTTAATATTATACTCCTTTTTGCCACAATCGGCCTGTTTCTATCATGTGGTAATGCAAGCAATGATGTTTATTTCGATCCCAATTTTGGCGACGGCCTGGGAAAAGGAATTCCCGTAGACGACTGTCTGGGACTAGGTACTGGTGATTTAGTGCTTTCGATACAAGAACAATATACAACCCTTCCCGGAAAAGTATCTATTTTCTTTAAAGTGTCCGACATCGATGGGAGGCCGGTTCCCGGACTTACTGCTGACCAGTTTACCATCTATGAACAAGGACGTAACGATGCCTGTTTCAATACAATTTCCAAGTCTGAATCGCAGGCCCGTATTTCCCCCAATTCGCAGATATTCAGCAACAATACCTTACTAGTGCTTGATTTAAGCAATAGTGTACTGAGCAGCAGCCTACAGGAATTGAAAAACGCCAGTATAAGTTTTGTGAACAATGTAATGCCCGGCACCACTCAGGAAAGCTTCAAAATGGCAATCTATTGGTTCGATGGCGAAAATGTACTGCATTTATTGAATCCGTTGACCGCTGACAAACAGGAGTTGATTACGGCGATACAGGGCATCATGGATGATATTAGTAATGACCCTTCTACAGATTTATATGGTGCGGTCATTAAATCGACCGATATTGCCAGTGAATTGCTGACGGCCAGTACCCAAGGTGGTAAAATAGGTGCCGCCTCGGTAGTTATCTTTACCGATGGAACCGACCAGGCTTCTCGTTACACACAAACCGCGGCACAAAAGAAAGTTGACGATGCCAATCCGAATATTTCGTTCTTCACTATTGGTTTAGGGGCTGAAATCGACACACAGGTACTTACCGATCTCGGGAAGACATTTAGTGTTTTTGCGGGGAATGCAGAAGATCTCGAAACTACTTTTAACGATATATCGCAACGTGTTTCAGAACGTGCCAATAGCTTCTATCTTTTTGAATATTGTAGCCCGAAACGTGATGGTAGCGGTGAAAATAATTTGGCCATTCAAGTAAAGGATGGGAGCCGACAAGGGGCGGTTCAGACCAAATTCAATGCCACCGGATTTACGGGGGGTTGCGAATAACCAAAGCACCCAGCATATTGAGTTGTTCGGCCAATCGCCGACACGTTGAAAATATGCTTATTTTCTCTACCCTATGGAGAGGTAAGTATATGTTATTTATACGCGAGCCATTCGAAGCAACAAGCCACCGTTATTTGGTATTCTTGAAATACGCGGCACAATCGTACGGATGATCGGTATTAATAAAACAGACTCCGAGATCTGCGAATGTTTGCCAAGCCAATTCCGAATCAGGAGTTGCCCAAAAACGCAGTGTCTTACCCAGTTTATTGGCCTTCGCAACAATAGACGCGATGATTTTTGCCTCTTTTTGGGAAATCGGTTTTTTACCATCCCATTCGGCATATTTATAAAATGGCAGACTTATTAAGGCAACTTTTTCCCATATCACAGGCTCTGAAACCGCATCCAAACTTTGGTAATCAAATACTATGTATTTGGGATACTTAAGATAGTCCTCCGAAACGGGACGATTACCTGAAATCACTAGAGATACCTGATTATCAGAGGTTAATTCGGGATATGCTTGTAGTATTTGGATCAAACGAGAGAGTGTACCGTAGGCATCCGATTTGATATCGATCAGCAACTGTAAGGGGGCCTTATCCCGATTTGATGCATTGGCCGTGGCATTGCGCAACGGATTCAAATACATGTTCTCTAATTCCCTATCTGAATTAATTCCCGCTTCATCATGTGCTACATATAGCGTATCGTTCCTTAAATAAATATCAACTTCGATAGATCGTG
Organism: Maribacter sp.; assembly: GCA_022865355.1. Classification (GTDB taxonomy): domain Bacteria; phylum Bacteroidota; class Bacteroidia; order Flavobacteriales; family Flavobacteriaceae; genus JALHST01. The sequence goes on from JALHST010000113.1 coordinate 10,458, forward strand.
CTCCTGCTTCATACGCGTTCCAAAAAGGAATTTTTTGCTGATAATCATTATGCGAATGTATTTTAAGCGCGTCACATGATTGTGCCATGATCGTGAGTGAGATGCACATCGTCAACGGCACAAGGCAAAGCTTTGGAATCATGTTTACGGTTTTTCATAAAAATAAACTTTTATTCTACATTGAGGAGTTTCGGTCACTTATATCAGTTGCCAAAATTTTTATTGGAAAAAGATAATTTGGGGCCATATATCGCAATTCAAAGCATCTCATCGATAATATAGCCCTAATTTAAAAATGACCCTAGGGTTTTTGGCCCAATAATTGTTTTAGTAATAACAAAACCAATCAACTTGAACAACGCCATCCGAAAAACTAAGTGAATGTAAAACAAGGCCTCCCGTCGAAGGGGCAAAAAGAAAAGAAATCATGGATGTATTCAAAGAAATTGTTCAGTATAGTGCCCTTGGGATGATGTCAAAATGGTATAAAAGCATCGTTTTGCTCTTGTTCTCAACGATAGTCACCATCTTGTTGACTATGCTTGCCATATTAATCGTGAAAGGCCCTGATATGATTATTCAATTTGGCTATTAAACCGGATTTAACGGTAGATTAGGGCATTTTTAAAAGTGCCTTCATCGGTTGACAAATCGATTAAAAAGCCATTTATTAAGGCATATTTAATACTTCCCTCCCTTTCTAATAAAAAAGTGGGATTGATTCCTACCTCCATTTTGAATCCAGGAAGTTTATAGTTCAGACCTAAGATGTTAATCGGAAATGGGGATTCTTTCAGGTCTTGCGGGATGTTTTCCATACGGACATAGGTATAGCCGGTTTTTAGCAATTTGCTAATATCCATTTTTTTTAGATCTTCTAAATTTTTTACCTTCTCTGGATAGATACGTCCGGGCTTAACCGTAAAATCGGTTGCATCAAAAGTTTTATAGCCATAATAGGTAGAAAGATCGCCTTGGTCGATAATTCGACTACTATACCAGAAGTCAAAATTTCCAGGCTTATCAACTTCTGTGCGATTGATTCCAAGATCTAAACGGTACGCTTTGCCCAGAAGGTCATAAGTTATATTGTTGATCTTTAAATCGAACAACTTCCGATCGTTCTCCGGGATTTTTTCATATGCCTCCAATGGTATTTCGTTATAATTGTTCATGGCAATGGTATATATTGCCGATAGGATCGAAACATAGTTCAATTTGCGTATTTGCTGTTTTTCTGAGTCATTGGTATATCCCCCAGATTCAATAAGAATGGCACTTGTACCCCATTTCTGGATATTATCGCCAAAAGCCCGGGGTTCAAAATCATCGTTGTATCTTCCCACCTGGCCCGGCGCGTATTTTTGAATAATAGCATTCATGAAGACGATTACTTTCATGGCATTGCCACGTACCACATTGATGTCTTTTTCATAATTATAGGCCGGTGCCAAATAAGAAATAGTTGCTGGTTTATCTGTTAATTCGGCATTATAATAAGTACTCTGATCATGAAGATTGAAACCGAAATCGGCCTGCAGGCTATCGCGTACCCTTTTCAGCGTCTGCGCTTCCGGCGACTGCAAGCTAATAGCATCCCTATTGATATCTATTCCCAGACGATTTCTTCTTTGAAACACTTCTGCCCCATCCGGATTCAACATCGGTAAAAAGTGTAAGGTTAGATGATCGAATATTTCATGTTTCTCCGATTTAAAATCCTCGCTGTCCAAAAAATTGAATATATCGAACATAGCCTGGGTCGCGGTAGGCTCGTCACCATGCATTTGCGACCAGAGAAATACATTGGTCTTTCCGGTTCCTATACTGATTAAGTAAAGGTTTCTGCCTTCAATCGACTTCCCGACAACATTGACCTTGAATTTTGGGTTGCCCTGGTATTTGGCAATCAAAGGTTGCAGGTCTTGGTATTTTATGCGTCGTTTATTTAATTTTGGTTCCTTGTATTTTTCATAAGTTTCATACAATGAACCTGTAAGGTCGTTTTCCTGGGGGTAAACGGTAAAGGTTACCATTATAAATAAAGCGGTGCTAAAAAATTTGAAATTCATGGGTAGGTGATTTTTGTGGTACAGGCTTGAATTTAAGATTTTTGTTGGTATTGCGTACCTTTCGCACGAAATCTTCGCCAGGATCGTTCTTTTCGGTTCGATAGTTTTCATCTTTCTCAAGCCACAACAGATGCCCTTCAAAATTGGTATATTCATAATGGCCTATCAAATAGTCGATGTTATACTTTTTGGTGAGATATTTCACCAGCCAAATATTCGATTTTAGCTGCGCCTCGGTCAATGGAAGGTCCTTCGTTCCCCCAACGTTCTCGATGCCAATGGCACAGTGATTGAGGCCGATTACATGCCGGGCCATGGTCGTTTCGGGAAGCAGACGATAAATTTTCCCATCCCTGTCAACGAGAAATTGCGACGAAACATTCAGGGCGCTTGCGTTCTCTAATTCGGGCCGCCACGTAGGAAGCACCGATTTTTCAAAAGCTTCGAAGGTAGCCTCAAGAGTTGGCAATACCGTCCAATGCAAGACGATCATTTTCGGCACTATGGTAGGTGAATTCACAGTCAGACCGTATCGATCCGATAGGTAATCGATGGTCATAATTTTACGTGTTTCATCAAAAACGATGGGCTTGTCGATTATTCTCTTGCCAGGCGCACAAGATCCCAATACGAGCAGAAGGGTGTAGACCAAGTTTCTTTTTGTCATTTTTGGTACTCGTTTTTTGATTATCGGTCGAAGAATCGTCTATGATAATTTATTTGCCCCAAATGATAACTCAAATGGGAAGCCAAATGAACCAGAAAGTATTCAACGGTCATTTCGTCTTTGAAAACCAAAACAGGATAATTCTCATGTAATTGTTTGTGCGTCAATCGCGACAACGTTCTGTCGACCACCACGATCAAATCGTCTATTTTTAACATCAACTCCGTTTTTGGGACATTTTTTAAGCTAAACTCTGCCTCCCGATCCCTGATATAGCCAGTTTTGCCTAGTACACCACCAATAAAGGTGTTGAGGTTGCCCAAGAGATGAAGACATAAATTGCCTCCAGAATTGGTAATATTTTTGTCAACGACCCAAAGACTTGACTCACTATTGTACAAATCTATTTCAATCCTAAGCTTTTCAAGGTCTCTCTTGAATATTTTCTGTAATGTTTCGATTAACATGCCAATACTTTTTAAAATTCAAAATTATTCGGAAACTACGGGTTGCTCCACTTTCTTTAGGGCATAGGTGATGGTCAATTTTTTACGCCCCCATTGCCTAGCTTTTTGAACGTCGGTCCCCATATATAGATCGATACGATTCTTCCATCTGTAATGCATCTTGTCCTTTACCAAATAAACTCCGTCAAGGCCTTCGATCTTCACCATGGTGTTATGGTCAATGCCTTTGGCAAGCAGATCTTGCGATATGGCAATACATTTCATTCCAGGTCGCAGGGTGTCCCCCCAAGCGGCTACTTGAGGATGGCCCACGGTCTGTGACGGCACCGAATTATAGGCTGAAACGGTTACCTTTAAAGGCACCCATTCAAAATTTTCGTCTTTATTTCTACAAGAAACAAAGATCATAAAAACGCTCCATACCAGCCATCCAATTTTTTTCATTGTTTCCCAATAAACTTATTTTCCAAAACCAATAGATCCACTTTTTTTTCTTTCCAGAATTCGGATATAGCTTCGGGTGCAGGTGTGAAAGAATACGAAAACGCACTTAATATAATATCCTCGTCGCCATCATTATCAACATCTCCCGAATCCATCAAAAACCATCTGCCGGCTTTGGAGTCTGAAAATGTAAATGGAATAAATTTGTAATTTTTGGCTTCCTTGTTTTCAAGATATACGAATGAATAATTGGGATGGTTCGTGTAATCAGGGAAGGTCGAAAGCAGCGCAAAATCAATATCCCCATCTTTATCAAAATCTTTCGCGATTACCCGTGTTGCACCGTTTAAAGGATAAAAATAGACTTGCTCGAATTCATTGTTGCCATTATTCAAATAGATTCGCATCCCGTGATACGGTTTTTGTACATAGGTTTTGTCGGCATTGTCCCCGTTCACGGTGACAATATCCTTATCCCCATCCCCGTCGTAGTCTACTAATTCGAACCAACTACTGCCATAGATGGGACTAAATCGTATCACTTTTTCGGGCCTAAAGTTCAAATCAGCTTCTTGGTATAAAATCGTAATCGTCTCATCGCCCTGGGCCGTCAGGGCCACTAAATCCTCCTTCCCATCATTATTCATATCTTCTGCCAAAACGCGAATGCTCCCAGGCTGGTCAAGTAAAATTACTTTTTCAAAACCAGTATCGGCTTTTCTTTTTAATAAGGAAAGCGCCCCAGTTAAATCGCCGAACTCGCTTACGACCAATTCATCTACACCATCTTTGTTCAGGTCATGAATCAGCGTATGCACTGGGCGGTGAAGAATTTCAGGAATGACCGTACCCACGTTGTTTTCCCGAATAAATATTTTGCCAGACGGAATAGATGAGGGATCCAGGTATCCCACAGTGGTGACATATTCAACACCATTTTGCACCTTGTAATCGGTAATTGCAATACCCAATCGCACTTTAGCAATGAGGGAATCTTTAAGGTAATCATACGTCGATAATCTTCCCGAAAAATCACCGAGATAAATGAGTCGGTCTTTAGGATCAAATTTTAAATAGGTATATAAGGAGCTTGTAAGGGTATCTAGGGATATGGGGTTGGCACTAAACTGAATCAGTTCGTTCTCTTCATTGTTTTGCGCATTGCGTGGCAAGGAATCTGGCGCCATATCAAGTACATATTTCTTAAGAATCCCCCAATCTTCCCTTTTTATAAGGGGTGTCGGTGGGTATACTCCCGTCTTTAACATGGCCTCTTGCTCCATGAATGACAACCCTTTCATCGGGTCATAACCCGGTTCACCCATACCCAACCTTGCTCCCATTTCGGGCAGAACCTTTGCGTCCCATAGGTTTTTTGGCAAGGAGTTCAGGGAAGGCGCTATGTGGCAACTTGTGCAATAGGTATTAAAGAGGGCTTGCCCCTTCTCCTCCTTATTGGAGGAACACGATAGCACAAACAAAACTAGAAAATATAAGGGGGTTCTCGCCATATTATTATCTTCGCGGTAATAAAGTTACAACAATTTTACACCCGACCATCGATGAAGCTTTTCAAACGAATTCTCTTTGTTTTTTTAACCGTATTGATCATCACTGCCGTAATTAACTATCCAAAATAGAACATTATTTCTGGGTATGCTTCCAAAAATATGGCCTCATGTGTTTTTATCGCCCATCGCAGTGCCGAATCGGTCAACGGAAATGACAACAATGTACCCTTGATCAAATTGGCCAAAGTCGAGCTGAATGGCAGCGAAGCTTCGGCAACTGTTTTTGGCTTGATGGAGCGAAAAACGCAATGCCGTGATGGACTAGGATGTGTTTTGATCAATGATGGATTTGACGATTCAATGATCCTTTCTAAACCTCATCGCACTAAAATAAACAACGACCTGGCTTTTCCTTATGGGGATAAGAAAGCCAAAGATACCCTTTTCGAAAATGTAGATTATAAAATGTTGAACCTGGCATTGGATAGTGCCTTTGCACGTCCTGAAAAGCAAAAAACACGTACCGTTCTGGTGGTGTATAAAAACCATATCATTGCCGAACGATATATAGATGGTTTTAACCCCACTACTCCTATTTTGGGCTGGTCGATGACTAAAAGCGTTTTGGCCACCTTGTATGGAATATTGGAGTACAAAAAGAAAATTGATCTTACAAAGCCGGTTCCCATAGCCCAATGGAATAAGGATGAACGCAAAAACATTCACCTTAACGATTTATTGCGCATGCAAAGCGGTTTGGCCTGGGATGAGGATTACAGTTCAATATCCGATGTCACACGTATGCTTTTTTTGGAAGATGATATGTCGCAAGTACAGTTAAATAAGAAAGCCATAGCGGCACCTGGTGAAATATGGAATTATTCTTCGGGGACGACGAATTTATTATCAGGATTGCTCAGAAAGCAATTTAAGACCGAGCAAGAATATCTCGATTTTCCCTATTCGGCATTGATCGACAAAATTGGGATGCATTCGATGCTGATAGAAACCGATAGGGTTGGAAATTTTGTAGGTTCTTCTTATGGTTGGGCAAGTACACGGGACTGGGCCAAATTCGGGTTGTTATATCTGAACCAGGGCAACTGGAATGGTGAACAACTCTTTGATGCCTCCTGGGTTCGCTATATTACCCAGCCCACCGCACATTCAAATGGCACGTACGGAGCCCACTTTTGGCTTAATGCCTATGGAAAATATCCTGATGTGCCAAAGGACCTTTATTCTGCCAATGGCTATGAAGGTCAATATGTGTTCATTATTCCTTCAAAAGACCTGGTCATTGTTCGTACGGGCCTTGCCGAGGATCCCGATTTTGAGTTGAATCGCTTTTTAAAAGAAGTTGTAAGCTGCATTCGCACGAAGATTTAAGTCATTCTAAGCCTTTCATGGCCAAAATCAACCGAAAAATATCCCACAAATATCAAGAAAGTATCACCCTGCAACATTTTCGGAGTGCTTCACAACAATAAATTCTTTTTAATGGTGAAAGCAATTAAGTTTACCATGTAATTAATCAATAATCAAAATTTTTCATTTTCATATAGTGTTCTCGTAAAAGAGCTCGTTCTTAGCTGATCGGGCTCTTTTTAGTTTGCGATTATTCTATAAAGGGAAAATTATCACGCAACCCAGAACGACTATAATGAATGAGCCCTTTTGATAAGAGTGCTAAACCAATTTCAAGGAATCCACTTGTTTTTGCCAAAATTGGGTTTCCGCTTCTCCAAAAAGGCATTTCTACCTTCTTTCGCCTCTTCCGTCATATACGCCAATCGGGTGGCTTCCCCGGCAAATACCTGTTGTCCGACCATTCCATCATCGGTTAGATTCATGGCGAACTTAAGCATTTTGATGGAGGTAGGTGATTTCTCCAGTATTTCCTGTGCCCATTGAAAGGCAGTATCCTCCAAATCCTGATGTGGGACAACAGCATTGACCATGCCCATGTCGTATGCTTCCTGAGCCGAATAATCTCGGCCCAAAAAGAAAATTTCACGCGCTTTTTTTTGACCGACCATTTTTGCTAAATACGCCGATCCATAGCCACCGTCGAAACTGGTGACATCGGCATCGGTCTGTTTAAAAATGGCATGTTCCTTACTGGCCAAGGTCAGGTCACAGACCACATGCAGACTGTGCCCCCCTCCGACAGCCCACCCAGGAACGACGGCAATGACGACCTTGGGCATAAAACGGATAAGTCGCTGAACCTCCAAAATATTCAAACGGTGCATTCCATCGTCCCCAACATACCCCTGGTGTCCCCTGGCTTTTTGATCGCCCCCGCTACAGAATGCGTATACACCATCTTTGGTCGATGGCCCTTCACCAGACAATAGCACCACCCCAATTGATGAGTCTTCCTGGGCATCATAAAAAGCCTGATACAGTTCACTTGTGGTCTTGGGCCGAAACGCATTGCGCACATTTGGGCGATTAAATGCGATACGCGCTACCCCATTAAATTTTTTATACGTGATGTCCTCAAATTCTTTTGCGGTCTTCCAAGTGGGTTTTTCCATTTTCAATACGTATTAAAATAAAATTAAAGATAATCTACTTTAAAGAATTAGCCGCGATTGGGGGTATTAGATGTTCTTGTTCTTGGCTTCGATCCATTTAGAAAGGTATTTGGTGCTTAGCATCGTTTGGTGCGTTAACATTTGGCCTATAAAATTATGGGCTCTATGTTCATTAAGATTATTCCTGATTTTTTCTATTCGTACCCTCAAATTAGCTTGCAACTTTTTTTTGTCGTACAGCGTATTAATAATTGTTCTGCCTCTTTCCTGGGCTTCCAGCCAAAGGCTTTTATTCGTATATAATCGAATTGCCGCCTCTGCCAATTGTTCGGAAGTATCAGCGATGGCACCGGCCCATGCCAGTGAATCATGCATACCTTCAGAACCTATGGGAGTCGTAACATTGGGAGTTCCCGATATCATAGCCTCGCTCAATTTTCCTTTGATTCCAGCCCCGAAGCGTAAGGGTGCCAAATTAACACGCGCCATACCTAGTTCTTGCCCTATATTTTCAACCTGCCCATAAATCAGAAATCTTTCCTGAGGATTGTGCATTCTGAAAACGATATCGGGCAAATAGGCCCCATAAATTCGTAATTGGGCGTCCGGCAGCTTTTGACGGATCAAGGGCCAAATTTCATCTTTCAACCATGCGATGGCATCGATGTTGGGGGCGTGTCTACCATTACCGATAAAGACAAAATCCTGTCGGGTTTCATAGGATGGCCAATGCGACTTAATATCTTTTTCAATGGTTTCCAATAAAAATGGTAAATGCATTAGGATATCATCAGGCATCTTTATCACCTTGGTCAAAAGCTCCATTTCGAAGGTGGAGATTATCAGCGAGAGGTCACTGCGGTAAATACTGGCCATTTCCCTTTTGGTCATATCGTCTTGCAACCAATCGTTCACCGAAAACGTCTTTTCTGACAGGAAGGCCTTCCGTCGTACATGACGCAGGGAATGCAGGTCTTCGGTATCCAATATTTGCAACGCATGTGGAGCAAATTGAGCTACCCGCCAACCGAACTGTTCTTCGGCCAAAAATCTATCGAATAGCACAATATCTGGACGCAAGTCCTTAATAAACTCATCAAAACTATCATGATTCAATAAAATGGGTCGGGCAATCACTTTAAGAGGTTCGAAATCTATTGAAAGTGGAGAGTCCTTACCGGTACTTGCAAATGTTACTTGACATTTTAGCTCCAAAAAAAAATGAATAAGCTGTCGCATCCGTGTTCCAGCGGCCGTAGAAAGGGGCTCAGGCCAAGTAAGTCCGATAATGAGAACGTTGTACATTGAGTTCATGTTCAAATACTGGTTCGCGCAAATTGAAGATCTGGGTACTAAATCATCAAACCTTGAAGCTCGAACCTTGCTACATCCGAGCAGCGAACTTCCTAGAAATGGCAGATCGCAGTTTGCGTTCATAATCTTCTTCCAACCACTCCTTGTAGTTTTTCGTATTGTTCATGATACAATACGAATACTGGCGCACACGATAACTGATTTCCTCGTTAAGCAATTTGGCAAGCTTACGAGCTTCAAAAACATCTTTGGCGTTCTGAACGCACATTTGTGCGTGCTGCTCAATACTTTGTTCTAACACGATCTTTGATTTCAATCCTTTTGCAAAAATCTTTTTATATTCTTCCTTTACATCGTACGCAATGTTTTCCGACTTTGAAAATTTGGCCTGTAACTCTAAAGGCATTTCATATACGAATTCCCGCTCAATATCTTCGTCGTTCTTTATATTCTCGAGATAAAAATCAGGGAAATGAAAAATTTCCTGCCAATCAATAGGGGCGTCCCAAAGACCAAACCGAGCGACGTTGTTTCCCATATCGACCACCGTAAATTCACCCTTATTCGGTAAAATACGGGATCCCCGACCGATCATTTGAAAATATAAGGTCAACGAACGGGTAGCCCTGTTTAAAATAATCGATTCTACGGTAGGTTCATCAAATCCCGTAGTAAGTATACTCACCGAAGTCAGTACGGCATCGGGTGTATTCGAAAACCATTCAAGTATATCCCGTCTTTCCGACGCCGTATTCTTATTATCTAGATGGCGGATATTGATTCCTGCTTTTTTGAAGGTCTCATATACGTAGCGCGATGTATTGATTCCGTTGTTGAAAATTAGGGTCTTGGTACCTTTGGCAATCTCACAATACGCATTCAGCAACTTCCCGAGCATATTATGGTTGCCATAAAGCTCATCGGAGGATTTTACGGTATAATCCCCGCTAATTCCCAGTTTTAAGCTTTGAAGGCTAACATCATAGTTATAGACATTGGCCTTGGCAAGAAAATTTTTATTGATTAAAGAGGCAATTGATTCACCGACGATCAATTTTTTATAATTGTCCTTCATGGGGAGCTTGATATTCGAGCTCAAAGGGGTTGCCGTTACCCCTAAAATGGTAGACTTTTCAAAGAATTTGAACAACTTTCGGAACGAATTGTAATGTGCTTCATCGATAATTACAAGCCCAATATTTTTGATTTCGACTTTTTCCTCCTGCAATCTATTATTCAAGGTTTCGACCATCGCGACAAAGCACATATAATTGTCCTGATCACGCAGTTCCTTAACCTCGCTATTAATAATTTTATTTTTAACCCCAAATCCCGTCAACATTTGGGAAGTCTGGTTGCTTAGTTCAATCCGATGGGTAAGTACGACCACCTTTTTTTGGGAATGTTCAATATATCTTCGGGCAATTTCTGAAAAAACAACGGTCTTGCCGCCGCCAGTCGGAAGTTGATAGAGCAAGTTTCCACTATGTGCATCATTATCCAAATGCTCAAAAATGGCATTCAAATCCTCTTCTTGATAGTCGTAAAGGGTTTTCTCGGTGATTTCGTTTCTTTGCTGCAAAGGGGCGAATTTGATTTAATTCAAAGCTTTTTATCAGAGTGGTTGTGATCACTCCAATTTTGCAAAATTAATAGATTTTTATGCTTCCCCGAAAAATAAGGGTAGAAATATAAATTTCATTTTCTAATCGAATGGAATCTTAAGGTCTTAATACCCTTTGGATGGGGAAACTAGGTGCAAAAGAGGCCTGCCTTTTTGCAAGCGATGATAGTTTTCAATTATTTGGGGAACCACCGAAGCTGTGTCGGAAACACTTGCGTAATGTGGGGTCATATGTATTTTATCATGCTGCCAAAATGGATGGGTATTAGGTAACGGTTCCTCGTGATACACATCGAGACATGCACCAGATAGATGTCCAGAATCAATCATTTCCACAAGGTCAGTATCTATCAAATGACCTCCTCGGGCCACATTGATAATATAGGCGCCTTGGGGTAATTGTCCAAAAAGCTGCTTGTTCAAGATACCTGTCGTCTTTCCCGTCAATGGCAATAGGCAAACCAATATTTGAGTACCTGCCAAGAATGAAGGTAGTTGCCCGTCCCCAACATACATGGGCAAACCGGCGATGTCTTTTTTTGATCTTGCCCAACCTTGGGCCTGAAAACCGTAGTTTCGCAAATCCTTGGCTAAAACTGCGCCCAGGGCACCCACCCCTAAGATGCCAATGGTATAGTCGCTTACGCGATGATAGTCAATTGGCTTCCAAATGCCTCGTATTTGGTCCAAACGATATTGCCCCAAGTTCTTTAAATAGCTAAAAATTACGGCAATGACGTGTTCTGACATGTCGTTGGCCAACATGGTGTCAACTATCCTGGTAATGGGTATCTTTTTGGGATAATCATCTTTAAATATAAAATCGACCCCTGCACCACTAGAGGCAATACATTTCAGATTAGGATACCTATTGAGCGTACCCTGGGGATGTTTCCAAACCAAGGCCATATCGATTTGAGAGACCGGATGATCTTCTAGGTAACTAAACACTGGTATATTTGGGTCTGCGGCCTTTAGGGCCGTTTTCCATGCATCGATCTTGTGGTCTTGTCGAATGATTACTATCGCCATATTATTCCAATATATCCATTGCCTTTGAAAAATCTTCGGCCAAGGGCCAATCATTTTTTTGCGTTGACTGGTAAATTTTTAAAACTCGATCCTTAAATTCGTCTAGCATGCCATGTACTGATATAAATTGTACTGCTTCATTGAACGAGTTCAACATACTCTTAAAAAAGGAATCCTGGAGGTTTTTGCTGTTCGAAAAAGCCTGGGAAGTTTCTATATTGAAAAGCATGAGGTCGCCAATCAAATGGGGATCAACGCCCAATGTTATAAAATGCTTGATATATTTTTGGGCAATAGATCGTCTTGCCTTTGGTTTTTTTCGCTTTACGGGAAAATATTCATTCGATATTTTGGCCTTGGCCGCTTGTAGTAATTTATCCTCTTTCGGATTGAACACGAAATCATAATACGCCTTGACCACGGGAAAGCGATCATAGAGGTCTAACAACTGCATTTCCAATTCAGTTTTTCTAAGTTCGGTAAGATATTTTTTTAGCGCCCTTTTGCTCATTGAACCTGCTTTCGATTCCAAAAATAAGGCATGACATTAGATTAAGGGGTATATGGACCTAAAAATCTTAAACTTCTCATAAATAATGTATAACAATACCACAAACCTTTTGGAAAAGACATAATAATGATGTATTATGAACTCTTGTAGAACATAAAACCAACGTACACATATGAGGCAACTAAAGATAATCAAGCAGGTAACCAATCGGGAATCAAAATCATTGGACAAATACTTGCAGGATATCAGTAAAATAGATTTGATCAACGCCCAAGAGGAGGTAGAATTGGCTCAAAGAATACGCGCTGGAGATCAAGCTGCCCTTGAAAAATTGACCGTTTCAAATCTTCGGTTTGTTGTTTCGGTGGCTAAACAATACCAAAATCAGGGATTGACATTACCCGATCTTATCAATGAAGGCAATCTAGGTCTTGTTAAGGCCGCTAAACGGTTCGATGAAACCCGTGGGTTCAAATTTATATCCTATGCCGTTTGGTGGATTAGGCAGTCGATCTTACAGGCGTTGGCCGAACAGTCCCGGGTGGTGCGTCTGCCACTGAACAAAATAGGCTCGATCAATAAGATCAAGAAAACTTTTTCATATTTGGAACAGGCACATGAACGACCTCCTTCGGCCGAAGAAATTGCCAAAGAACTGGAAATGACCGTGAATGAAGTGAAACAGTCAATGAAGAACGCGGGCAGACATGTTTCGATGGATGCGCCTTTGCGTGAAGGAGAAGATTCTAATTTATACGATGTTCTACGATCGGGCGAATCTCCAAGACCAGATACTATTTTAATGCAACAGTCTTTGAACACCGAGATCAATCGGGCCTTGGAGACCTTGTCCCCGAGGGAAGCCGATGTGGTAAAATTGTATTATGGCATTGGGGACCAACAGTCAATGACCTTGGCGGAAATTGGGCATACATTTGATTTAACGCGTGAAAGGGTACGACAGATACGGGAGAAGGCCATACGTAAACTTCGACATAATTCTAGAAGTAAATTATTAAAGACCTATTTAGGATAGCCCAATTATTACCCATAAAAAAAGGCCCTTGGTTAACACAAGGGCCTTTTTTATGGGTATTCACTAAGTTTTTAAGAATAACTCAATTTGTTGATATTATAATCAACTAAAATTTCATTTAAATTTTCAATAAAATTTAAATAGGCTGCGTTGTCTGGATTTTGTTTTGCCATAATTCGGGGGGTTTTAGTTTTACTTGATAGCAGATTACATGTAGTCTAATTCTACCAAGTCGTTGATGCTCAAAATTTCGTTAAGTTCTTGAAGGAATGTTAGGTATTCCTCGCCGTAGGTGTCGTAAAGCATAGTTGTCGGGGTTTACGTTAGTTTATTGCTTTTTGATCCCATCATTATGAATAGGAACGGGTTGATTTGGGTTGCTAAAATTATAGCGTAAACATATTTATAACGTTCAAGTAAAACAATTAATTGTGGTGAATTTACCCGAAAATGTTGTGAATCCGAAAAAACCAGCTGACACCCTATTATTATTAGCCTTAAGCCTTGTGCCGTTCATCGAAATTATATGATTTTTATGAGAAGCAAAGCGATTCAAAACTTGATTTTGTCAGTAAATCCGTCCGAAAAAGCCCAAAAGAAATTACCGGTCGCAAAGACAGGTTCTTGCCGATTTAATGTCGAAGTAGTTGTATAAATTTTGTAATAGCCATTCGAATTATGCCATACACGGAATTCTAAAAAAAACAGCGAAAACCCTGTTTTGCAAGGCTCAATGCGCCTAATTCTTAAAATACGGGTTAAATATAATTAAACGATCCCTATGTACATATTTTCTTAATATGTGAGAAGCTAGAATGGTTGCTAAGGCCGTACTTTTTTAAGTCGGTCGATTTTACTAGCCATTCTAATTTTCTTACAATAAGATTCCCATAAAGTCGTTCATATTTAAACTAAAATCGACCTCTGATACTACGTTGTCGGGTCTTTTTGTAATAATAGAATTCGACTAATGAATAAAAGAAAGATGATATCGTTAAGGAGGCTCTCAGTGTGGATCATGCATATGGTCATGTACCTTGGTGCCGTTGCAACCGGTATGGCCTCAATAACATCACATTCGAATGACTGCCATACCCCTAAAGGAGCGAGTGTAATTCTCACAAGCAATAGTTTCAATGCCCACAAGGGCAGCAGCTTTACCATAGTTGGGCAAATGCAGGAAATTGAGCGGGGACTCACTTTGATACATTTTAACACTCCCGAAAAATTCGAATATGCCACCTTCGACACCTATGCCAGCGAAGAAGCGGTCGACGAGCTGATCGCGATAATACAGGAGATGCAAAAAAATAATGCGGTATTTGCTATTCTGGCGCATGACTCCGCAGCCAATGGTTCGATGAAGCAGTCTGACAAGTTATCCAAACTGGGACTACTCCAATTGAGTACATTGAAAGGTCGCCAGGCTTACATTATGCACAACTTTTATGGCAAGATAGATGAAACCGTTGATAATTTATCCACAAATTTGGAGGTAAACCTTTCTGAAAAACTGTCGGACAACCATATTTACTTTCCGAAGATTAAATATAGTTATGTGCCGAATATTGATCGTTATATCGCCCATGGTGGTGGCGAAGTCAATGGCATCAAATCCACGAATTCCAAAGAAGCGCTAGATGAAAGTTATCGAAAGGGATTTCGACTTTTTGAAATGGATATTACCGAGACATCCGACGGAAAATGGGTGGCGTCACATGACTGGAATATGTGGGCAAGATTTACCGATTATGAAGGATCATTGCCCCCAAGTTATTCAGAATTCATGAAACACAAGATTTATGGTGATTATACTACCCTAGATCTTAAGGCTATCAATGAATGGTTCAGGGCACATCCCGATGCAACCTTAGTGACTGACAAAGTAAATGATCCAATTGCATTTGCCAACGCATTTGTAGATAAGAGTAGATTGATAATGGAGCTTTTTAGTTTAATGTCAGTCGAAGAAGCTTCAAAAAACGGTATTAACGCCATGATTTCACAAGATCCCTTGCTCAATATCGTTGGTGATAAGATAAATTATTTAGAAGTAAACAAGGTTAAGTTTGTAAGCTTATCCAGAAAAATCATAGCCAATCAAGCAAAATTGATGCTTCAATTGCGAGATCACGGTATAAAAGTATATGTCTACAATGTAAATTTTGATCCTGGAAAGGATGAGAAATATGTTGAGGAAATTGAATTTGGATTAATTTATGGTATGTATGCCGATAAATGGGTTTTTGATAATAAAGCCTTACTATCAAATTAAATACTAGGCCAACTAATTTATACTCCTGATCACAAAGTCAATGCCCTATTATAAAAGAGAAAGCTTTTTAAGGTCTTGGGGAGGTAGCTTACATTTTGGACTCTTGGGCTCGCAGCCCTATTTGGGCGTATAATCATAATCATTTTAGGAGGCACCCCAAAAGCATCAGAACGTTAATCGCTGCGTGCCTTGGAAAAAGGAAATCAATAAGAATGAATTGGATTTGGTTGGAGTTAGAAAACGATGCCCTGAACTGGTAACCTAAAACATTACTTCATAGGTTAGTCCGACCGATACTCCCCAAAAGTAATGGCCCGCATTAAATACCAATTCTTGCCTTAGTACCCCCATATTGGTTCTGTATATATTTGAATTGCTTTTACCGGTAAATTGATACTCGAGGTTCAAGCGTTGCGATTCAACATAAAGTAAGGTCTCGGCCAATAGTTCATCGCCTGAAAAAAATTGCCGCATTTCAGGAGAATAGCCCATCCCAAAATTAGTTCCGAAATAATTTTTGGCATCCTTTAAATACTTACGTACTAATATATTTCCAGATATCCTCGTCATATTATCCGGTCTCGGGGTAATATACGATCGAAGAGAGAAATAATAATTACCGCGATAATGCCCTAGCGAATTTGTAATTACAGAAATGTTTTTGGTATCGAATTTTATATAACGCCCACCCGCTGAAAATTCATAGGCACCTGGCAGATTTATATAAAGATCTCCCCCTATTTTATGGTCGGGATAAATGCTGGCATTCGAATAACCATAATTGATGTATGCATATAAACGCCTTGAGAACTTTGGGTAAAAATCCAGGTCGTACTGTATTCCATGCTTGCCAAAGCGATTACTATAATTAATCCTTGGTATTATGCTACCCGCCAGCGTTTGCCGTTTATAAGAGATGCTGGAATAAATCATTGGATCATAGCGCTGATCATAGATGATAAACGAATTGTTAAGTGATATACTATTATTTAGCTGGGGTTCGCCCTTTGTTTCTGGCTCGGTTAAATTCGTCGGATTCGCTGCCGAATCTTTTTCCTCTTCTTTTTTTGAAGGACCAGGTATTTCATTTGGTTTGTTTTTCGAGGCGACTTTTGTTATCGTCCCACCATCTTGATTAAACCAAGCCTTTTCAGGATATTTCATATTTTCGATATGATTCAAGGCTAATTCTTTCAAACGTTCAATTTCCATATTGCTTTTTAGGTAGAACAGGGCTTTATTGGCCAACCCCAAGGCTATGGCATCGTTCTTTGCATAGAGTTCGTTCTTTATGGCGGAAATCCACACATCCTCACTGTTTCGTTCTATAGAGGTAATCTTGTTAAATTCAGACCTCGCTTTTTCATATTGACCAGTCCAACTATACGTGCTTGCCAATAAGTTACGGGCTTTCACATTATTGGGCTTTTTATCAATGGCTTCAACGAGCATTTCCGATGCCGATATGTAATTTCCGTTAAAGGCAAGATCATGGGCCTTTACATAGGCAGCATCGTAATTGTCATTAAAGGCGGTCTTCTGAGATCTTCCATAAAAACAGAAGAAACCGAAGATCAAAATATGATATGTATATTTTTTTATCATTATTTTTTTAGGCTGATCCCTATGTTGCCCTTTATTTGTTGGTTTGAACTTTAATTAGATGCCGTAATGCCAGCTTTTCTGGCCTCTCTTCGTGCTCTTTCTATCTTATCGTCAATTTCATGAACGTTTGAACTGTTCTGCTCGGCCAGTGTTATTAAGTTGATAGCCTCTTGGTTTCTGTCAGACCAAAAATAGACATCGAACAAGGCCGAATATGATTCTATGTAATCCGGATTGATCTTGATGCAGGCTTGCAAGATTTCAATTGAAGCTTCATAATTGTCAATCCAAGCGTTTATGCGACCCATCAATATTTTGGTATCTATGTGACTTGGGGCAGTTGATAATATATATCTGCATAACAACAGAGATTTTTCATATTTCTTGTCAAAGGCCAGCTCACGGGCTTTAAGAAATCCTGAATCCGGATTCTGGCCATTATAGACACTATTGAGCCAGACGATATCACTATCGGAGAATTTTTCCGTGGGCAAAGAAAATATAGTAAGACTATCGGGTATTATTTTATTGTTTGTAGTTACGTAGGCATTTATCACTTTGAAGACTTCCAACTCAGCTTCTGCCTTGGAGCCTCCTAGGGAAGTACTCAGATCCATATTCTCGTCTATACTATAGATCTTTCCATCCGAGAACAGCTTTTCCCCACTCAGGTATTCCTTCAATTCATTTTTGTTTCGCATAAGCGGAATTTTCTTTACCGATCTAAATTTCGGGTAGGTATCCAAGGCATCGCCCATCCAAGCTACCTCCTGCGGCATTTTAAATTCAAATTTGCTCTCAAGGAGCGCCAATAAGGTCGGGGTAACATCAAAATGCGAAGAAACAGCACTAAACTTCTTAGGGATTTTCACTAAAGGCCCGAATATCATTAATGGTACATGAAAACGGCTCAGACTGTTTCTTTGCGGTATCGGTATTAGACGATGATCACCTGTAACAATAAAAATGGTGTTCTCGTAATTGGGTTGCTTTTTATATGCTTCTAGGACATATTTTAATGCGTTGTCGGTGTATAACAACGAAGCAAATACATTGTCATTTTTTTCAATCACTCTCCTGACGTTTCTATCATAGTTACCCTTTGCTAAAATCTGTTTAACCTTTTCCACGTACATTTCCTGTTGTGGTGGTATGAAGGGTTCATGTGTACTGATGGTCATATAAACTTCCAATCTCGGCTGATCGGCATTTCTAGGTAGACTCATGCTTTTTTTGAAAAGTTCTTTGTCTGGATACCCCCAGGAAGAGCCTGCCGCATCCTTTTCCTGCATTTCGTAGTTGTTTCCAAACCCTGATTTATCCAATACAAAATCAACATTCTCACTTTGCAGAAACCGATCTATATTGTCAAATGAACTGTTGGTGCCTTGGTAATAGGAAGTATAATATCCATTGTTTTTTAATATGCTTAATAATGTCAATTTATTCGGATATTTCTCGAGCTCCATAAAGCCACTTTTTCCGAAGGGAAGCGACCCCATCAATGAGGGGAGTACACCAAAAGTCCTACCCGCATTACTTAAACAGTTTTCCCAATACAATGATTTAGAGGTTAGCGTGTCTAAAAACGGCGTAAACCCACCATATTCGGCACCCTCCCCTACAAAATCCCTTCCGAGGCCTTCCACCATTATAATAACGATATTGGGTTTCTCTGCCTTTAGATTAAAATATTCACCTAAAACATTCGCTACGGGCTGCGATTTGATCAAAGGATATTCCGCTTCTGAATTATAGGCCTGGACTTCCGTAGAGGTATTATAGAGGTTCAATGCCAGGTACTGGCTCTTGTTTTGATTGATTGGTCTCCCCTCCACAAAAAGGGTCATGATGAACAAGCTAAACAGTATGATCGTAAAAGGATACATCTTGCTGATAATGTGATAATATTTAGATGTGATCTTATACAGAACAAAGAACAGCGCTATGATGACCACAATGCCGATAAATAGCGATAAGGACAAGCCCCCTGAATTGGCAATCGTCATTTTGATATCCGCCATGCTATAGCCCAATAAATCGGAACCCAAGGGTACCAATGCAGTACAATAATAACTAATGAGGACGGCCTCAATAATCAACAATAGGATAAGTAGGACAAAAACAAGATTAAACCCATACCTCGGCCGAAAATTTTCCCAAAAATTAAAGGGAAAGGCAAGGATAATCCCGACCAATGACGCATACCCAATCTGGTGAAATGCGGCAATGAGTAAGCTCATGCTCAATATGGTATCTACCACTCCCTTGAAATACAGCGTGGTATATTGGAAAATCGAAAGTACGAGCAAACAACCATAGAATGAGATTATCAATCTGGTATATTGCTTTAATGTATATCTATCCAATTGGCTTGTATTCATCTAATAAACTTTACGTTGCCTTGGCAAAACCCTTTCGCATCTGGGAACCCCAGCTGGATTTAATTTTTAATAGCTTTTTAATATTCCCTCTAACCGCAGACCATACCACGATGGGATGAAATACAATGGGTTCTATGACTGCGCATAGCATCAAAATCAAAATATCCTTTGTACGGCTGTATTCATTATATGCGCATACATCCCATAGAATTGCATAGAAAGAGAACATGATTGAAAACATATAGACAGTGACGGTGATTGCTATAAAAAAATCCCAGTAAAGTATGCCCAAATAATAGAAGACCAGTACGGTAATAAAGCCGAAAAATTCCAACAAGGGAGAGAGCCACTCATAGAAGAACCAATACGGATAACTTAGCAAGCCTAACCGTCCGAACTTGGAATTAAAAAACATGTCCTTATGTTTAAAAAGCGTCTCTAAATTGCCTCTTGCCCATCTATCCCGCTGATTCACAAATATTTTAAGGTCTTCCGGTACTTCCGTCCAACATAAAGAATCAGGCATATACTCTATGGTGTAGGGCAGCTTTTTTTCGTGCATAAACCGCCTCATTTTGAAGACGATCTCCATGTCCTCCCCTACCGTATCAGTGTCATACCCGCCAACGGCCAAAGCAATTTCCCTGTCAAAAAATCCGAAGGCCCCTGAGATAATCAACAGACTGTCTATACGACCCCAGGCCATTCTTCCAAGAATAAAAGATCGGGTATACTCCAATAACTGAAAGCGGGCAAGCCAGTTCTTTGGCAACTTTATTTCTTCCAAATGCCCGCCCGAGATCTTACATGAATTGGCCACTCGAATCACCCCTCCTACTGCTATGACGCGTTTAGCCGAGCGTTGGTAAAAAGACTTCACCACGTGCAATAAAGCATCTGGCAACAACAAACAATCTACATCGATACAACCAATGTATTTATTTTCTGAAAGGGCTATCCCAGAATTGAGGGCATCTGATTTCCCCCCATTTTCCTTGTCGACGACCGTGAGTTTCGAAAAAGAACGCTGTTTTGATTTATAGATACCCCTGATGGGTTTCGATTTCCATTCGGGATCAATTTGTTGCTCGATTTTTTCAAGATCGTAGGCCTTTATCATCTTTTCTAGGGTATCGTCCTTGCTTCCATCATTCACCACCATAACCTCATAATTGACATAACGCAATGATAATAAGGAACGAATGTTTTCGACGATGGTCAATCCTTCATTGTATGCCGGCGCAATAATAGTAATGCTTGGGGCCAAGGGCGAGGCCATTATTTTTGACATATCCCCAAAACTATTCTTGTTCCGATAATGAATATAATTTCGCGTGGAGAGATACCCCATAAGACTGAACATCATGAATAGCACGATTGTAAAAATCAGAAATACGATGTTTATATACTCAATGATGATATCTAAAAGTCCGCTATCCATTTAACTTTTTGATTAACATATTTGACATGGATCGCAAGTGACCTAGCAGCGAGGTAGCGCTTGAAAGTGTTTCCCTCTCGCAATCGGCAATATTTTCGAAAAGAGGGGTCAGTTCGAATTCTACGTTGAAAATATCGGGGGCTTCCTGGGGGTGTTCTTTTATTGTACTGGTCTTACCCGAAGGCTTGCTTTCAAAGTCAAATAGCTCATTTTCAAAAGAACCATCCACTTTATGGGATATATTCGTGTCCTTACGAGGAGATTCGAGCGCTAAACGTTTGTTCAAGGCGCTCAAGGCAATTCTTGACTTTTGACGAATCTGGTCGTCGGGATGATGACTTAGACCCTCTAAAAAATCTAGCTCCTTTTCATCCATCACTTCTATCAGCGTGTCGAGTAGAATAATTTGAGACTCTCTATCATTATTTTCAAAAAGTTCCTTGATAAGGCTAGACGATGGGGAAAGTTCCTTTTTGGAACCTACGTCTTGGTTTTTCTGAGGATAGGGTTCCCAATGTGCAAATTTTTTCACGAGGTGGCGGATCCGTTCCTTGATTTCTGAATTCGTTTCTTGTTCGAGAATCGACAGCAGCAAAGGTATTTCCCTTTCATCACCCAATTCTTCGATATCATCCAATAATTGTATCATGGCCAATGTTTCAGCATCATAAAATTGGGGTTTTGCCAAAAGGCGAAAAGAATCTTCGAAATGCTCATTCCCCGAATCTCGCGCCACTTCATGTTCTTCGACTTTTGAGGCCATAGCGTTTTCCTCTCTATCGAGCCCAACGTCATCTTTCGGCCCTGTGATGAACGCTTCGTCATCGTATGCTCGTTCGGCCGATAAAATTTCGTAGCAAATGTCAATACCGCGAATATTTTTTATGTCAATGTCTTTTATAGAAGGTGGAATCATTGCCAAACTATTTTCTTCCCGCAGCACCATATTACCTTCCGTAATTTTATCGACATTTGTTGGGCCGTGATTTTTTGAAGGTATTGAGTTGATTGCTTCAAAGACTACTTCTATGTCTTTATGGCTATTCGTTGAGGTCTTCCCCCGGGAAACAATTTTAAACCGGTAGGGCTGGTCGTCTTGAACTTCATTTACCGCTTCTGTAGTAATCAGGCTTGCTTTTTCAACTACCAAAGGAAGAAAATTTAACTCTGGATCATCGAACGGTCCTTTTTCACCTTCATCATTTATATTTAAGCTGGCATGAGGGGCCTCGGTAACCGGTTGTACCTGTTGAAATACTACCGGTAGATCTAAAATATGTCGTTCATTTGCCGCATCAAGGTCATCGTGAACGTCTTTCAATTCAGGTCTGGAGTTATCAACTACAATGGGTAAAAAGCCCAGGTCAATGTCAGTCACCTCAATTTGCTCCAATTTATTTACTTCACGATCGGATTTTTCTTTCTCCTTTGGTTTATTGGCAACTTCCGGGAGAACTACTTCAACTACGACCTGTATCTCATGCAACTTTTTCCAGTCAGGGACGAACTCGACATTTTCATTGGTGGGACTATGCTCTATAATTAAAGTTTCCTCTATATTAGAAAAAAGATGAGGTGGGGTTACTTTCGCGGGCGGAATATCTTTGGGAATAGTGTATTGCGAGATATCTTCAATGCCCTTGGTAGGTAGAATGCTTTCTGGAGCAATGGCATTTATAGCGCTTATCGCCTTGCTCTTGACCGAAAAGCTTCGCTCTTTTGATTCTATCGATCGTAGAAACAGTATATCATTCTCATTACCAATGGAAGCGATTGCATCCAATATTGAAATTTTAAGGGGTATAGAACTTTTCCAAAAAATGATTTTAAGTATTTTTACGGCCTCGACAATATTGAATTCCTTTATACAATTGATGGCTTCTAGTTTTATTTGATTGCTTTTATGTTTTACCAATTCGATAATAGATGCGTAGGCATCATTTTGACTGTAATATTTGATCAACCTAAGGGCAAAAAGAACCGTATGTGTGTTGTTTGAAGTAAGCCATGCCTTGAATGCAGGGGGTTGATAGTCTTCAAAATTTCTAAGGACATCCAATAATTTAAGTTGTTGCCATTCCGATATCTTATAGGTGGTTGTGTCAAGAAAGTAGTTGATACCCTCGTGTTTTAGGGTTACCGTGGCAATTTCGGCTTGTTTTCTAATGGTGCTCCTTTTATCGTTGATAAACTTGATGATGAAATTATAGGATTCCTCCACATTCATTTGTGTTAGTTCCAAAATCCCTTTAGAGACTACCTCCCATCTCCAGCTTTTTAAATTTGCATAAGCATCATTTTGTAGCCCTAAATCGGTATATAGTTTAAATAGACGTTTTTGGGAATCCCCGGAAATATCCTTACCCAGGTCTAACAGAATTTCGACGAACACTTTACGATTAAATCCATCTTTCAATAATTCCCTTATTTCGATTTTATGGTGTACATAGTCGGTTTTTTCGTTTTTGGTCGCATCGTTCTCCATAAAGAGAAACTCACTAATCACCGGCGAGAGGGCTTTCTTTTGAAGCGCCACCTTTTTTGATTTTGAGTTGATTTTATTTCTGAAATAGAAGACTCCAAAAAAATAAAGAATGGCGAGACTAATAAACAAACAAGACAAATCCCACAAAAGATCCGTGTGGATCTTTGGGGCATCTATGAGCGTATAAACTATATATGTCGGTTTAATTATCTGCAAATCATCTTTTGTTCAGTTCACGGGACACGCGAACTAATAGCTCGGACGGACTTACCGGTTTTGATATAAAATCATTGGCTCCAAGTTCAAATGCATTCAATACATTTTCTTCATTTCCGGCGGAGGAAATAATAATAATGGGAATGGTCGACATGATTTTATTTCGAATAAAATCGATCAATTCCATTCCAGAAAAATAAGGCATCATGATATCACTAACGATGATATCGGGTAATTCCTGCGACAAATAATCCTTTACTTCCTTCCCGTCTTTACACAGCTTAACTACATAACCCCCTTTTTGCAATCTGTAATCTAACAAGGAGGCCAATAATTCGTCGTCTTCCGCCAATAAAAGCGTTTTTCTTTCCATTTTAAATTTTCTTATTGCCCAATTGAGTAAAGGCAGCGTCTATCTTCTTTTCCGCAGCCAAATATTCTGTTATAAAAAGGTTGTTCAAGTACTTTATCCGGTCTAAATTTTTATCGGTTTCACATTGTTCATGCATTTCAATCACGATATCTCGAAGATGATAGGTATGCATCATTGCGAGACCGCACTTGATTTTATGGGCTGCGAGTTTTAATTGTGCAAAATCACCGTTATTGATGAATAATTTCGCTCCACCTATAAATTCGACGGCATTTTGTTTGTACAGCCTGATCAACTCTTCCAACAGACCCATATCGCCCATACAATCATCAAGAATGGCCGCCAGCTCAATTGTCACATTTTCCCCGAGGTCTTGTAAATCGAAATTCTTTTCGCTCGCCTCACTATGTTGCATCTTTTTCATTATTGACTTATTTTCTTTGTATCCTGGCCATTTCCATACCTGATTCCCAGCCGCTTAAGGGTTGTGCCTATTTTTTTCTGCCTTTATTAAAAGGAATCCCAAATTTGAATAGGGTACCCTCAGAGCCATGCTTAAAAATGTTGATTGAGCCTCCTATGTCCTTAATCAACAGCTTAATTATCTCATTAGCGTAATAATCATGATTCTTGGTAGTCATCTTGTTACAATGATTTGTCTGTATTAATTCACATGAAAAATTATCGATTTGGAATTCAAGGAAGATGGTGTTATGAGTGCTTAACTTTGAGGCGACCTGCAGGTATATCTCTCCTTTTTTGGCGTATTGCAGCGTCTTTCCCAACATATCGAGTACTATATGCATGACCCTGGTCATGTCACCAATTACAGCATAGGGAAGGTCGGCGGCATAATGGGCTACAATCTTGAGTTCGTCGTGAACAATCAGATTTTCAGCAAGAAATTTGGCATTGTTGACCAATTCGTACAAATCAAACTCGATTTCTACTGATGCATGTAACTCATTTTCATGTGAACTGCATGCTAAAAGTGCATCGACCTTGCCCAATAACGCGGTGGATGTTGTTTGAATTTCGACCACTTGATCCCATTGTTGTCGTGTTGCTACCTCGTCTTTTAAAAAACTGAGAATCCCGATGAAGTTATTCAGGGATTCCTTCAAAAGCATACCAACTCCACCATATACTTGAAAAGCATCGCTTAGCTGATCTCGATGATTTACTAGGGACGTTTTGCTATTAATACTATGACCTATGCGCGTCGGGGTAGTTCCAATCGAAATTTTTTCTTGTACGTGATACTTGAAGTCTTCGAACAATTTTTTAAGTTGCTCGGCGTCGGCCACTTTTAATTCTTCAAAGGAATAGCTGGCCAGAACAGATTCTAGATCAGATAATTTAAAAAGTAAGTCTTTCGTTATCAACGGTTTTGGTTTGGGGGTTTAATTTTGAAGTTGAAATCCCATCATATGCCCTTCATAGCAAATTTCCTATTTTAATGGTTATGACTTATATTGCTAAACTCCTTATTATATCGGCCTTGTGCAATAAAATGTTACCTAGGTTTCTATTTATGTTGTCAAATAGCTTTATTTGTATGTAGTATAAAATTCTTACAACAGGATAAAATTTGCACCTTCCCTCCTATCAGCGTTTTTTAGCACGTGTTTAGGACCGTAGAAAATGTCGAATACCGATGTAGATATATGGTCTGGAATGAATTAGCCAAGGATTGTGGCCATCGCAAATTATAATGAGATTAGTGTAAGAAATTTCGTCGATTGCATCCATTATACCTAACGTTTGGAAGGTCATGTCAATAATCTCAAAAATCATAGAGTAAGGCTAGTTTTTACTTGGCGGATCGTAGAGACTGAACCGGATTTCTTGAACCTTCAAAAATCTAGAAAAGCTTCTGTAAACACCTTATGATGGTGCATGAACATTCATAGGCTTTGTGAGCCAATTGCCCAAGATCAAATTGAAATGGCCTCGGGATCTAAGGAGTTCCAGGTATGGCCACCAACTGAAATAAGTGCTTAAATTCAGGCTTGTAAACGCCTGTTAAATGGGCGGGCATCCTCCAAGGTGTCAAGTTCTATTTTGATGAAGGCAATGATACGGTAGGATGATGCGAACCTTCCAATTTCTTTAGTAATGTTAAAAAAATGATTAAAAGGGGGTACAATCATGAAGTGTTGTCCAAACTTAGTAGCTGCAATTTACGATCGGTCTTAGACCGCAAGCGGACTGTTTGAAGGCAATTTTTGCAAAATCAACCTTCCGCCGCGAGTCGGTCCTTGACAAATTCTATCTTGGTTTTTCCGTGTGGCGTTGGTTTACCATCCTTCCCGAGATTGACCATGATTATATTGTCGACCGTCACAATAGTTTCGTGTGTCATTTTATTACGGACCTCACAATTTAGGGTCAGGGAAGTTTTTCCAAATTTGATCACATCGATACCTATTTCAATAATATCGCCTTGTTTGGCGGTACTCATAAAATTTATTTCCGACATGTATTTCGTAACCACACGTTTATTTTCCAGTTGTATGATACTATATAATGCGGCCTCTTCGTCTACCCAAGCCAATACCCTGCCGCCGAATAAGGTTTCATTGGCATTCAAATCCTCTGGTTTTACCCATTTTCGCGTATGAAATCGCATGATTTAAAATTTTATGGTTCAAAATTAAGGAAGAATTCATAATACATGGTATACATAATGGCATTCATCTAGTCTTTTTGGAATATGATGGTTTCATCGCCGTTTTTTCGCCAATTTCCTAATAAAATAGGCCGCTCATCGTGGAGATATCAATTTTAATATTTGTTGCCCAAATTAAATAGATTTTCCGCCATCTATACCATCGACACGTTTTTACATTGAAGCAGTCTATCGGTTATGGTCACCTTTATCATCGAAGCCCATTCATCGAATTACTGCCTTGATTGTGAAACACAGGTTTTACGTTTCTGTTGAACGCACTGTAGATCAAAACTTTGCATTACATATTTCTTGAAAACGTATCGCATATACGCTTAAATAAATCGAGGGGCATGTCGATGCATATCCCTTCTAGGTTTTGCAACATGGTGGCGCTTATTTTTGAATGTACACCGTCTTTTTATTTACGAATTCTTTTATTCCATGGGCGGATAGCTCCCTGCCATAGCCTGAATTTTTGATGCCGCCGAATGGTAAACGGGGATCACTCTTTACCAGATCGTTCACAAAAACGGCTCCCACATAAAATTGTGGTATCAATCGTTTCGCCCGGGCCAAATTACGGGTGAATATAGAAACACCGAGACCGAATTCAGACGCATTCACCAATTTCACGGCATCTTCTTCTTTATCAAAAATCGTAATCCCGATGACAGGTCCGAAGGTTTCCTCATTAAAAATGGGCATTTTCGTATCGACGTTCACTAGGATAGTCGCTTCGAAATAAGTGCCTTTTCTTTTACCACCAAGAATTATTTCCGCTCCCATTTTACGACTGGTGTGTACTTGCTTTTCCAAATCAATGGCTAAATCTTCGCGCGCCAGGACACCGATGTAAGTGTCTTTATCCATTGGATCTCCGCTTTTAAGTTGTGCAACTTTTTCCTTGAACTTGCGTATAAATTCTAGTGCTATACCCCGTTGTACGAGGAGTCGTTTTCCAGCGATACAACTTTGACCGGTATTCTGGAATCGAGCCTGAATGCAAGTTTCAAGT
>JALHST010000114.1 GCA_022865355.1 Maribacter sp.
GGCTAATGTGCAAAAAGGACAAAAAGTACTCATCAACGGTGCCTCGGGAAGTCTTGGCACGGCCGCCGTACAATTGTCCAAATATCTTGGCGCAGAGGTCACAGGTATTTGTAGTACTTCTAATTTGGAAATGGTATGATCTCTCGGGGCAGATCATGTAATCGATTACACCAAAACGGACTTTACCAAAACCGGACAGGCCTATGACATTGTTTTTGATACGGTCGGTAAGAGCTCTTTTTCAAAGTGCAAAAAAATCCTTGTGAAAAACGGAACCTATCTTTCTCCCGTTCTTGGAATGCCTCTTTTATCTCAGATGTTATGAACATCGATGTCCGGCAGCAAAAAAGCAAGGTTTTCGGCTACGGGTTTTTTACCTGTGCCAAAACTTCGTGAGATGCTACTTGAACTGAAGGAACTTTTGGAATCTGGAAAACTAAAATCTGTCATTTACAAGTCCTATCCCCTGGATCAAGTCCCCGAAGCTCATGCCTATGCGGATACGGGTCACAAAAGAGGGAATATCATTATGACGATTTGAATAAGAGCAAATGTTAAATATTACATAATATAGTACCTTATTATACATAGTACTGTAACAAAATGAAATCAGTGTCGTCTAGTAGATGTAAGACAATTTAAAAACAACAATATAAACCATATTAAAAACTAGAAATTATGCAAGCAACATTCAACAGAACAGCAACTGAATCAAAAACAGGACAGTACTTTTCAACCCTTAGCAACAGCAAAAGAGCACAATGGGCTAAGTACAGAAACTTCAACAGATAATTAGTATCAGAAAACAACAGTCAACAATCTATAAAAATAAAGAAATCATGAAAGCATCATTCAACAAAACGGCAACAGAATCAAGAACAGGTCAGTACTTTTCTTCACTTAGTGATAGTAGAAGGGCCCAATGGGCACAGTACAGGAACTTTAATCGCTAATCGCGATTTGTAACAACACATCAAAAAGCGAACATCAGTCATGAGAACTTTCATCAATCAATCACCAATGGAATCTAGAAGGCTAACATTCCTTTCTAATCAAGAGGACAGCAAAAGAATCCGTTGGGCATTGCCAAAAGATCTGCACTAGCAGGAGCTTAAACACTTATCAAATGGGATGGACCTTCATCAAAGTCCATCCCTTTTTTTTACTTGCAGCTTATTTGTCCTTTGGTGCGTGTTATAACCATAAACGAAAGCACAAATTAATGGTGCAAACATTGAGTTCAAAACGGTGTAAAACCGAAAACAGGATTCATTAATTTTTAGCAAGAAATTCGTCAAAGCAAAAAAATCATGAAAGAACTTGTAAAAAACATCAACAAACGAATTCTTAAAACTTATAACAATCCTATTTTTTAATGATTAAATAAGAACAAAATGGAACATTTGGCCACAATAGATATTTCTTATTACAAGTATAGGAGCTTTACAATGCAAATTTGGATTTTTTTGGGTTGTCTCGGTTTATCAAAAAATAAAAACGCCCAAAGAGGCCCAATCGACGGATCGCTTACCGAAAGAATCATGAAGACAATCGTAATAATAATTGTCATTCTAAGTTCTTTACACCTTAAAGCACAAGAAAATCAAAGCAAGACACTAATATCAAACATCACTATTATTTCGGCAAATACTGATAGCATAAAAACTCAAGTAGGTTATGTATCGATCGAGGGCGAAAAAATCGTTTCCATAGGGGATAAAAAACCGGAAGGAATCGGAAATTATATTGAATTAGACGGAACGGGGAAGTATCTCATTCCCGGTTTGATAGATTCTCACGTTCATCTTGCCAACATCGCAGGACTGAACGGACCGCTTAAAAAGAAATATCCCGAAGTGGTCGAGCTTTATTTCGATCAATTACCGAAGAGTTATCTCTATTTTGGATTTACAACCTTGATCGATGTAAACAATTATTGGCCTGAGCGCATTAACAAGATTCTGAGTGCGGAACTACGTCCTGACATATACACCTGCGGCGAGCAAGTTACCGTGATGGATGATTTTAATATGGAAATGGAAGAGTATTCACAAGGGCAGCGATATGTGTCCAATTTTTTGAATGACAACTATAATGCAAATAGCATTTTACCTGACTCCATTCAAGCGAGCGAACATACGCCTCAGAAAATCGTGGCAAAAATCAGGGAACAGCAAGGTATTTGCGCAAAATTGGTCTATGAAGACGAAGCATCAGGTTTGGCGGTCAGCTGGGAAAAACCAACAGCCTCTATTTTGCGCGATTTGATATTGGAAGCCCAAAGGTTCAATATGCCCTTGGTATTGCATGCACCTTCCTTAGAGGGTCATAAAATAGGTTTGGAAACTGGTATTCAAATTTTTGCCCATGGAATGTGGAACTGGAGCGATGACCCAAATCAGTTCAACAACCCCAATTTAGGGGATGAACATAAAAGAGCACTTCTTGAAATCGCTGAAAAGCAAATCCCCTATCAGCTTACTTTTAGAACTATAACGGGCGAGAAAGATCTGGTTACGATGGATTTTCTAGAGGATAAAAACTTAGAACACGTATTTCCCAAACAAATGCTAGACTTGCTCAATACAGAAGAAGGACAATGGGGAAAGCGGAAAATTTTTGGGAGGACCGCTTTTCTAGAAAAAACAAATCCTCCATTTTACAAAGCATTAAAAGCCGATTTTACCGATGATCAAAAAATGTGGGAACATGTATTTAAAACCTATAAACATCGCTTAAATACCGTAGCTAGATTTTTAGGGGAGAACGACGCCAATCTTATTTTAGGTACTGACTCCCCGGCCATGAATATGTATACCAATCCGCCGGGGTATAATGGAATTTTAGAAATGCGGCATTGGGCTGATACTGGCATTCCGCTGGAGAAAATTTTTAGGGCAGCCACTTTTAACAACGCCCATGCATTTCATCTGGAACACCTATATGGGAGTGTGGAGAAGGGTAGCATCGCCAATTTACTTATTTTGAATTCCAATCCTTTGAAAACGGTCGAGGCCTATAATGACATAGAAAAAGTCATGATTCGTGGTAAATTAATTGTTAGGGAACAGTTGTCTGCCTTAGCAAATTAACATTAGCTCGCATTTTTTAAGGATAAGCGATGACACCGGAAAGAAAACTAAAACTACAGAATATTCTTCTCATTAAAGGGAATGGCTTTCAAGGATAGTTGAATGAATAGGTAGTTGGCAATTATTAAAATATCAATATGTCATATTCAAAAATTGTTGAACTTAGAGGTATTTTAAAAATGGAAAAGCTCAGAACAA
Source organism: Maribacter sp. (assembly GCA_022865355.1). Lineage (GTDB taxonomy): Bacteria > Bacteroidota > Bacteroidia > Flavobacteriales > Flavobacteriaceae > JALHST01. Next base: position 3,291 of record JALHST010000114.1, read on the forward strand.
TTATCGACAGAAACCTACAGGGCAAAAAGGTATTGTTGCTTTTTGTGCTTACCAATCTGCTATATATACTAATGTTGACCTTTACCATTCCCACGGTCATGGGTTTTGCCAACGGAATGAAATTGTTGGATATGATGCCACTAGGTTATGACCTTGATTATGCAAACGCCCTGTTCAATGCCCTGGGCCCACAGGGTCGGGATGCGTATTTATACAATCAGCTTCCCATGGATATGGTATATCCTGCGCTTTTCGGCATCAGCTATTGTTTAGTACTCGCCTACTTTTTGAAAAAGTTGAACAAAATTGATACTAAGCTATTCTATCTCTGTTTGTTGCCACTATTCGCGGGATTGGCAGATTATCTGGAGAATTTCGGAATCATCAACCTAATGACCAACTATCCAAATTTAACATCTGGCATGGTAACAACAACCTCTTTTTTCAGTCTTCTTAAAAGTGGAGCGACATCCTTGTACTTTTTGATTTTAATAGGTACACTTATTCTTTTGGGAATTAAAGCTTTGAGAAAATGAATAAAATTATTCTTTTATTAATGACCCTGATGTTTGCTTCCAGTTGTCTGCAACAGGAGACGAAGGAGGTTGGAAAGGAAGGAATTTTTAGCGGAATTTTCAGCCACGGTAATTTTTCGGATGCCATATCCTTCCAAGTCAAAAAAGATTCAACCGAATGGAAGGTGTTCTTTACAAGTTTGGAACAGAATGCATTTCAGATACCGGCAAGAAATATTATAGTGCACGCCGACTCGATAAATTTCATATTACAAAGTGATCGGTACACCTATAGCTTTAAAAACCAATGGATCGATAAGTACACGAAATTATCTGGGGTCTTACAAGTCGATACACTACAAGTGGCCTATATTTTGGAAAATGAGACTACAACCGAAGAAGAAAATATAAAATCGGAGGAAATCATATTCCAATCAAATGGTCTAAATATGGGCGGGACTATTCGAATTCCGGCCAAACCCAACAACAAAGCTATTGTATTTCTAACTTCTTCGGGTGGTGGAGACCGCTGTGGTTCAAGGGCAGAGGCCATTTATTTTGCCAACAAAGGATATGTTACTTTTCATTATGACAAACGTGGCACCGGAGCCTCCGAAGGTAATTGGCAGACAGCGACCATGGAAGAATTATTGTCAGATGACATCAATATAATTACCCATTTTTCAGAACAAACGGGAATTCCCTTATCCAAAATCGGCATAAAGGGAAGCAGTCAAGGTGCGACCAAAGTCCCTTATATTCTGAACGAGTTAGAAGAACTAAAGTATGGTATTGCGGTCAGTTGCCCGGGAAGTACTTTATTGGAAAGTGACCTGAATGCATGGAAGAACAATAATTCCGATATCCCTGAAGAAGGGGTGGAATTGCAAAGAAAAGTTTTTAGGGACATCGCTGGCGACTTAAATCGAATCGAATTGGAGAAGTCCATCGCATTGGAAAAATCCAAACCTTGGTTTCAAAATATATGGATTCCGAATCTTGATGAAGTCCAGGTAGATCCTAAACTATTATACAGTCCGATACCCTATTTTAAGGAAACCAAACAACCTATTCTTGTTATCCAGGGAACTTTGGACGAGATTATTCCCGAAAAAAGCCATGAACTGATTTCAAATGCGTTGGAAGAAGCGGGTAACGAAAATTATGAAATTGTTGAATTGAAAGATGCCAATCATTCAATGTACCTTGTTGGGCAGGCTGATTTTCCATATTGGGCAAAATTGCATGATGATTATTTGAGGACAATTGAAGATTGGATAAATAAAACTTCCATTAAAACAAACTTTTAAAGTTCTCGTCCTGGTTCCCCGAAAACCCAAATGTTAAAGCCATTTGTTTACTGGACTTATCCAAGAGTAACATAAAAACAGGACACCTAATAGGACACCTTCATTATAAGATTTATACTGATTTGGCTCGTTTTGGCAGTGTTTTTAAAAACAAAAAACCCTGA
>JALHST010000115.1 GCA_022865355.1 Maribacter sp.
AAAGGGGTAGATCCACATCGCAAAGCCTGTTTGATTTTCCGCCAAAGCCTTGAGCCCAATTCGGCCTATGCCGATGTGGCATTTCATGGTGACGGACTAACTTCCATTCAATATAGGGAGGCTACTGGGGGCACAACGCGGGAAGTACAATCGGATATTTCCGCCCCAAAGCGTGTTCGAATCGAAAAGGAAGGGGATTATGTCTCCATGTCCATTTCAAATGACAATGAGGCCATGCATTTTTCGGGAGGATCCTTTAAACTCAAGTTCACCGAACCTTTTTATGTGGGATTGGGCGTTTGTTCGCATAATGCAGATGTCCTTGAAACCGCCAAATTTAGCATGGTCGATCTCGAAGCCCTAAGGCCAAGACCCGACTCCTTAAAACAATTGGAGAGTACCTTGGAAACGATGCCGATCGCTTCCTTTGATCGAAGGATCATCTACCACACCAAGGACCATATCGAAGCGCCCAATTGGGCGCCGGATGGGAAAAATCTAATCTTTAATAGCAAAGGTCAGCTATATTCAATCCCTGCCGAGGGTGGCATTCCGACCTTAATCCCCACTGGATTCGCCAACCGGATTAATAACGATCATGGTATTTCACCCGATGGCACCCAGTTGGTTATCAGTGACCAGACCGAAACGGGAAAATCATTGATTTATTCCTTGCCTATCACCGGAGGAACTCCCAAAAAAATAACACCTATTGGCCCATCCTACTGGCATGGCTGGTCACCCGATGGGAAAACATTGGCCTATTGTGCCGAACGGAACGGAAATTATGATATCTACACGGTTCCGCTAGGTGGCGGGGAAGAAGTACGCTTGACCACAGCGGAAGGATTGGATGACGGTCCCGATTATTCACCAGACGGAAAATATATCTATTTTAATTCGATGCGCACGGGGACCATGCAAATTTGGCGAATGCATCCCGATGGAAGCGATCAGGAACAAATGACAACCGACGAATACAACGACTGGTTCGCACACCCCTCCCCTGACGGAAAATGGATCGCGTATATTTCTTTTGGAACCGACGTCCCGGCAGGCTCCCATCCGCCAAATAAGGATGTGATGTTACGTCTCATGAATTTGGAAACCAAGGAAATACAGGTCATGGCCAAATTGTTCGGCGGACAAGGAACCATCAATGTGCCTTCCTGGTCCCCCGATAGCCAACGTATTGCCTTTGTGAGTTACCGCCTAAAATAAACAACCTTAAAATGTACCTAAACAACCAAAACATGCACCAAAAAATTCACTATCTGTTCTTACTCCTTTTTTTATTTCTCGGTAAAATGGAAGCCCAGGATCTTTCAAAAAAAGCAACCACTTTTTTGAATTCGCTTTCAGAGGAATTACGGGCCAAGGCCCAGTTTCCTCTAGAGGACCCCGAACGCTATAATATGAATTATGTACCCATACCTAGAAAAGGGCCTACCTTTCATGATTTTAACGACCTGCAAAAAGAAGCCGCTCTTGATTTGTTGAAAGCGTCACTGAGCGAAGAAGGTTTTCGTAAAACAGAGGAAATCAGATCGCTCGAGAAGGTATTGCGGATCATCGAAAACAATGATAATGACAAAATGCCCGACGGGCGGCCCCGTCGTGATCCCTTGAATTATCATTTTTGTGTTTTTGGAGATCCTTCTTCTTCTGCAACCTGGGGCTGGCGTTTTGAGGGGCATCATCTTTCCTTGAACTTTACTTCGACAGAAAATGTGATCAGTTCTGCTACCCCCACCTTCTTTGGCACGAATCCGGGCATTGTTAAAAGCACCGAATATAAAGGCAAGGAGGTATTGCGGCAAGAAGCCGTCCTCGGTTTTGCCCTTGTCAATTCGATGACCGAAGATCAATTAAAGACCGTGCTGTATTCGCAGGATGCGCCGGGCGATATCCTTTCCCTGACCAAACAAAAAACAGGCAATTTTGAGCCCTATGGAATTTCCTATGCGCAATTGACCGAGACACAAAAAGCGATATTCGATGACCTTTTAGAGACCTATTTGGATAACTATGAAATGCGTTTTGCCACCAATTTTCGGGACAAGATCCAGGAAGCTGGGATTGATAAGCTGTATTTCGCCTGGGCCGGGAGTTTAAGCCCTGGCGCCGGACATTATTATCGCATTCAAGGACCCATGTTATTGATCGAATATGACAATACGCAGAACAATGCCAACCACGTACACGAGGTAGTTCGAGACCTAACGAATGATTACGGCGAGGATGTTTTGCGAAATCATTATCAAGAAGAACATCATTAAAATTGCATATGAAAACACGAAGGGATTTTTTAATACAGTCAGGGGTATTTACTGCAGGCAGCCTGCTTTTGCCATCTTGTATGTTTGCGAACGAACCGATTCGAAAATTCGGTGTTCAACTGTATTCCTTTCGGGATGCTATGGACCAGGATGCGGTGGGCACTTTACGACAAATTGCCTCCATCGGATTTAAGGAAATTGAATCGGCGGGCAGTAGCAAGGGATATTACTATGGCCTTTCGCCATTAGAAATGAAAAAAGTATGTGACGATTTGGGGATGAACCTAAAAAGCGGCCATGTCCGTTTGGATGAGAAATGGCAAAAAACCATGGAAGACGCCGTTACATCGGGTCAGGAATATCTTATTTGTTCATCGATGCCTTCCAACGGCCAGACAGCGGATAATTATAAAAAAGTTGCCGAAGAATTCAACAAAGCCGGCGAACAATGTAAAAAGTTGGGCCTTAAGTTCGGGTATCACAACCACGAATATGAATTTGAATCTGATAAGGGCCAGGTCTTGTACGACATCCTTCTCGATCATACCGATCCCGATCTGGTGCATATGGAATTAGATCTTGGGTGGGTGATCGTGGCAGGCAAGGACCCATTGGACTATTTTGCCAAATATCCTTCAAGGTTCCCTCTTTGGCATTTGAAAGATATGGATATGACCAAAAAAGAAAGTACCGAATTTGGAAAGGGAGGCTTGGACATTCGTAAAATGATGGAGAACCAAAAAGCCTCGGGTCTGCAGCATATTTTTATCGAACAGGAAGAGTATACCAGTACCCCCTTGGAAAGTATGAAGGAAAATTTGGCTTTCCTCAGCAAACTTTAACCAATAGTAATGGCTGAACACGTTGATCCTTATGTGCTTACCGCTAGTAAAATCAAGGATCCACCAACTACTTTTCTGGGCCGATTAAAATTCCTAGGGCCTAGTTTTATATTATCGGCCTCCATTGTGGGATCAGGTGAACTGATTGCAACGACTACCTTGGGCGCCCAGGCAGGCTTCATCACTTTCTGGGTGATCCTTGTTAGCTGTATGGTGAAAGTTGCGGTACAACTTGAGTTTGGCAAACATACCATTTTGACCGGGGAAACGGCCATGCAGGCCTTCAACGCGCTTCCAGGACCAAAATTTGGCAAGGCAAAATGGAGTGTGTGGACAGTCCTCGGGGTCATGATCATTAAATTATTGCAAGTAGGGGGTATTGTCGGCGGGGTTGCCATCATTCTTAATATAATGGCTCCTGTATTTAGTATCCCTTTTTATGCCATCGCTATCGCTATTGTGGTGGCGTTGATGATCTATAGGGGGTATTATACCTATATTGAATTTATTTCCTTGGGAATGATCGGGCTCTTTACGCTGTTCACCTTCGCCTCCCTCTACTTCTTGAATTTTACCCCCTATCAAATAACCTGGGGAAATGTTTGGACCGGGTTACAATTTAATCTTCCGAAAGAGGCGGTGGCCATTGCGATTGGCGCCTTTGGCATTACAGGTGTCGGAGGTGACGAAATTATACATTATAACTATTGGTGCCTTGAAAAGGGCTATGCAGCTTTTTCTGGGGAAAATGACGGGTCGGAACCCTGGCGGCGGCGCGCCAATGGTTGGATACAGGTCATGAAACTCGATGCGATCATTGCCATGTTCGTGTATACCTCGGTTACAGCCGCGTTTTATTTGTTGGGAGCGGCCGTTCTTCACGCACAAGGGAATATTCCCGAAGGATATGCCATGGTAGAGACCTTATCGGCAATGTACACTGAGTCGCTCGGTCCGGCCGCCAAGACAGCCTTTTTAGTAGGCGCTTTTATCACACTTTTTTCAACTCTTTTTGCCGCCTTGGCCGCATGGACGCGGCAGATCACCGACATTTTTGGCCAAGTCGGCTGGATTGATTTTAAGGACTTTGCCGTGCGAAGACAAACCATCGCCATACTCGCTTGGATAATTCCATTGCTTTGGGCAATCCTTTTTATTTTTATTAAAATGCCCGTCATTATGATCATTACCGGGGGAATCGTAGGATCCTTCTTATTATTTCTCGTCGTTTTTGCAGTAATTCATTTTCGATACGTGCGATTACACCCCGAGTTTGTCCCGAATTTTTTATATGATGTAATTCTCTGGGTCAGTATTTTTAGCATTATAGCTGTTGGTGCTCTGGGTATTTTTAAATATTTTGGTCAATAATGGGCATTTCCCTAAAACTAAGTGTATGAAAATTTTAAAATTGCTTCCTATAATAGTGCTTATGGGTCTTATCTTCGGATGTACTGCTCCTAAAACCTATGATATCCTAATTAAAAATGGCCGTATCACCGATGGTTCGGGACAAAAATCCTACATAGGCGACATCGGCATCAGTGCCGATACCATTGCCGCGATCGGGACCCTTGAAAAAGCGCTTGGTATTCAGGAGATTGATGCAACCGGACTCACCGTAGCCCCAGGATTTATAAATATGTTGAGCTGGGCCAACGAATCGCTCATAGAGGATGGTCGTTCACAAGGCGATATTCGCCAGGGCGTAACGCTAGAAGTAATGGGGGAAGGACATTCTATGGGGCCGTTGAACGAAGCCATGAAGGAAGAAATGGAGGAAGAGCAAGGCAGTATTACCTATGATATCGAATGGACCAGCCTTGGAGAGTACCTTGAATTTATGGAAAAAAAGGGAGTCTCGCCAAATATTACCTCTTTCGTAGGAAATGGCACGTTACGCGAATTCGCCATGGGGTACGAAAATAGGCCTCCTACCCAGGATGAAATGGAAACCATGAAAAGGCTGACGAGGGAAGCCATGGAAGAAGGTGCGGTCGGTCTTTCGACCTCCCTGATCTATGTGCCCAGTGGCCATGCAAAAACCGATGAAATCATTGAATTGGCCAAAGTAGTTGCGGCATATGACGGCATGTACATTTCGCATATACGGGATGAAGAAGGTGGCTTATTGGATGCTGTAAAAGAATTGATCTCCATCTCGGAAAAAGCAAAGTTACCGGCAGAAATCTATCATTTTAAGGCGTCGGGTACTGCCAACTGGCATTTGTTGGATAGTGCTATAACGCTAATAAACGACGCCCGAAAAAAAGGACTCGCCATTACTACCGACATGTATATGTACAATGCCAGTTCCACAGGATTGAACGTGGTGCTTCCCGCATGGGCCAAAGAAGGGGGTCATGCAGCCACCATGCGGCTTATCGAAGATCCCTTGAAAAGGCAGAAGATGATGGATGAAATCGATTTTTATGTTCCGCCCGAAAAGATTCTCTTGGTCGGTTTTCGGAATAAAAATCTTAGAAACCTCATCGGCAAAACCTTGGCTGAAGTAGCCAAGGAACGGGGTAAATCACCCAATGAAACCTTGGTGGACCTTATTTACGAGGATGACAGCAGAATTCAGGTGGTCTATTTTTCGATGTCGGAGGAAAATATTATCAAAAAGCTTAAACTTCCGTACATGTCCATTTGTTCCGATGCAGGTTCTTACACCAATGAAGGGGTCTTTTTGGAACAAAGCACCCATCCTAGAGCCTATGGTTCGTTCGCCAGATTATTGGGACATTATGTGCGCGAGGAAAACGTGATACCCTTGGAAGAGGCCATTTATAAGTTGACCACCCTACCTGCGACCAATCTTAAGCTCAAAAGAAGAGGGGCCCTAAAAGAAGGTTATTACGCGGATATTGTGCTATTCGATGCTGAAAAGATTACCGACCATGCCACCTATGAAAACCCGCATCAATATGCAACCGGTATGATCCATGTCTTTGTCAATGGCACCCAGGTTTTAAAGGATGGTGTACATACCGGGGCCATGCCCGGGCGTTTTGTCAAAGGGCCGGGGTATAGGAAAGAACCTTAACAACAAAAAGATTATCGATAGGCTTGGAAAATTACAGGGACATGTTTTTATTAAAACGAAAGTAGCTTCTTTTGTTATTTAAGAAGTACCGATGGGCTATGGATAAAATTCAAATATCTTTTCTTACCTTTTATCCCTTAAACCAATCTCGACGATGCTACTGTATGAAATTGTAGATAAGCCGTATCTAACTCAGGAAACATAGCGATGAAACATTTACAAATTTCAATTTTAACAGGTATTCTCTTAGTAGTTTCGGCCTGCAAGTCCCAAGAAAGTTCAATTGTCGCAGCGGGTGCGCAACTAACGTTGGTCGCAGAAGACTACGAATTTACCGAAGGTCCGGCGGTGAATGCCCAAGGCGACGTATATTTTACGGATCAACCCAATGATCGGATTCTTAAATGGTCGGCTGCCGACAACTCGGTATCTACCTTTATGCAACCTGCAGGGCGTGCGAACGGCTTATATTTTGCCCAGAATGGTGATCTACTGGCTGCCGCCGATGAAAAATTCTCGTTATGGCGCATAGATTCCAATAAAAACATAACCGTAATCACCGATGCTTTTGAAGAAAAAAAATTGAATGGTCCCAATGACATTTGGGAAGATGACAAAGGGGGCATTTATTTTACGGATCCCTATTATCAACGGCCTTATTGGAAACGAACCGAAAGGGAACTCGAAAAACAGCAAGTATATTATATCAACCCTAAGACTGGGGAAATAAAAGTAGTTATCGATAATTTTGTACAGCCCAATGGTATTATAGGAACCCCTGATGGTAAAATGCTCTATGTAGCCGATATCGGTGATAAAAAAACATACTCCTTTAAAATTGAAAAGGATGGGACTTTGTCCGATAGAAAACTGTTCGCCGAAATGGGCTCTGATGGGATGACCTTGGATAATCAAGGCAACGTTTACTTAACTGGGGATGGTGTCACTGTCTTTGATAAAAATGGTCAAAAAATCTTACACATCCCTGTTCCGGAAAAATGGACCGCCAATGTAACCTTTGGGGGGCCGGGCCAAAATATTTTGTTTATCACCGCTATGGATTCGGTCTATACCCTGGCCATGAAGGTTCATGGCATTCGATAATATCCTTCACTAACCAATAAAATAGACAATGATTAAATTAGTACGTTTACTTTCGACTACAACTTTCTGCCTATCGGTGCTCGTTCTTGAAGGGCAACATAAAGTAGAAAAAAACAAACAAGCGATTATGGCCTCGGTCGAAAAACATCAACAAGAGCTAATTGAACTAAGTGATCAAATCTGGGCTTTTGCAGAACCGGCCATGATGGAATACAATTCGGCCAAGGTTTTGGCCGATTATGCAGAATCACAAGGGTTTAATGTCGAAAGGGGCGTTGCCGATATCCCGACCGCCTTTATCGCGACCTATGGTTCCGGCTCCCCGATTATTGGGATACTAGGTGAGTTTGATGCCTTACCGGGACTTTCACAAAAAGCGGAACCCTACAAAGAAGCCTTGGTCGAAGGTGCAGCGGGCCACGGTTGTGGCCATAATATGTTCGGTTCCGGTAGTCTAGGGGCCGCCCTGGCCATAAAGGAACTTCTACAACAGGGCAAACTAAAAGGCACCATCCGATTTTATGGAACCCCGGCCGAAGAAGACCTGGCCGGAAAAGTGTATATGGCTCGGGCGGGCCTGTTCGATGATCTGGATATTTGCCTTGACTGGCATCCCGGCTATGAGAATGAGGCCAATATGGCAAGTTCCCAAGCAGTTTCCGATTTTTCAATTTCCTTCAAGGGCAAAAGTGCCCATGCAGCGGCCGATCCCTGGAACGGACGCAGTGCCTTGGATGCCGCCGAATTTTTTACCACCGGCATCAATTCCCTTCGGGAACATGTTAAACCCACCGTGCGCATGCACTATGTTTATACCGACGCGGGCCATGTACCCAATGTAATCCCGGAAACGGCCAGCGTTTGGCTATGGATTCGCGACTCGAGTCGTAGTGGCGTACTTGAAGTGGCGGAACGTATGAAAAAAATAGCCGAAGGGGCCGCCCTCATGGCAGGCGTATCGTATGAGGTCAAATTGAATAGCGGATTGTATGAATTGTTGATAAACGAAGCAGGAGCGAACGTTTTGCACAGAAATATGGAATATGTAGGACCTATTGTATATTCAAAAGAGGAGCTTGCCTTTGGTGATAAGATTATGAAGGCTTATGGGCTTGAATCAAAAGGCATCAATGGGAGCATAAAGCCTTTGGCTTCCGAAGATCAAGAGGTCCCAGGAGGGTCTACCGATGTGGGTGATGTAAGTTATATCGTGCCCGAAATAACCCTATTGGCCACAACAGCGCCCTACGAATCCCCTTGGCATTCATGGGTCGTGGTAGCCTGTGGCGGCATGAGCATAGGCCACAAAGGCATGTTGTTCGCGGCCAAATCCCTGGGGACGACGATGGTCGATTTATTTGAAAATGCCGAATTGCGGAAGGAAATTAAATCGGAATTTCTCAAAAGAAAGGGCCAAGAAGTTTGGGAAGCCATGTTGCCAGATGGGCCTCCGCCGGTACCGAAGGTACTGAGTGCGAGTGATTGATGAAACTACCCATCTTTGGGTAGTTGGTTACTTAGGGTACAG
>JALHST010000116.1 GCA_022865355.1 Maribacter sp.
ATTTATGAACCGGATCAGGAATGGTCCTATTCGGATGAAACCGCTTTAAAAGGATTGGTAGAAGCACCTGATGGAAGGGAAATTAATGCTGATGCGCTCAATCCACCCGTTTCCGATGAATTTTATTTTATCGTGTCAGATAAATGTACCGAGTGTAAGGGTTTTCACGATGAACCCCAATGTGCTTCAGTATGTCCTGTAGACTGCTGCATTCCTGATGTCGCCCATGTAGAATCAGAAGAGGTGTTATTACAGCGAAAAGTTTGGTTGCATGGCGAATAAAAAATATTTTAGAATATTAATTAGTGCTGCTTTTTAAATTCTTTTCGTTAAGGAAAGTTTTGTGAAGTCTGAATTTAAAAAATCCCTACGCCCAACTTGGGCGTAGGGATTTTTATTTGCCCTGATTGATATGCATTTAATAGTGCTTCCTTTATGGGATTTTGGTCGTGAATTTTAAAGCGTCAAGAACATTTTATAAACTGCCCCATTTATCCACTTTATTTTGATTATCTCCATTATTTTGACCAAAAACACCCAATTATTGGGTTGTTTTTTAACTGACAAATGTCATAGTCCATAGAATTCTTTAACATTAAATTTATTGTGGATCATTAATTTTATAAGTACGCTGTGACCTGCATATAATAAATTATTTGATGCTATTTGTTTACAGATGACAGCGACCTAATTTATTCATTATGAGAAAAAAAGTTCAAAAGTTAATTTGTGACGCTAATGAAGCGGTCGCCAGGATTGCCCATAAAACTAATGAAGTTTGTGCCATATATCCTATAACTCCGGCTTCCCCAATGGGGGAACATGTAGATGTTTTCAGTTCAAATGGCGAAAAAAACATATGGAACAACATTCCTAGAATTGTAGAAATGCAAAGTGAAGGAGGTGCAGCAGGAGCTGTTCATGGATCTTTACAGGCCGGAGCATTGACAACTACATTCACTGCCTCGCAGGGTCTGCTGTTAATGATCCCGAACATGTACAAAATTGCGGGAGAATTATTGCCAACTGTTATTCATGTAGCGGCAAGGACGGTTGCAACCCATGCCTTATCCATTTTTGGTGACCATTCTGATGTTATGGCGGCAAGGCAAACAGGATTTTCCATGTTATTTGGGGGGTCTGTTCAGGAGGCTATGGATTTCGCATTAATTTCACAAGTAGCGACTTTACGATCTAGAGTGCCATTTTTAAATATTTTTGATGGTTTTAGAACTTCACATGAAATTTCAAAAATCGATGCTATTCCTGATGAGGTAATCAGGGCTATGATGCCAGAAGATATGATCATGGATCATAAAAAGAGATCATTGGACCCCGATCACCCAGTTGTTCGTGGAACATCCCAGAATCCTGATGTATTTTTTCAGGCCAGGGAAGCGGCAAATACCCATTATGATAAAGTACCGGAAATAGTTCAGAATGCAATGGATGAATTTTACGAACATACCGGTCGGCGATACAGTTTGTTTTATTATTTAGGACATCCAGAAGCGGAGCGGATTATAATAATTATGGGTTCCGGTGAAGGTGCGGTAAGGGAAACGGTTGATACACTGGTGAATCAGGACGAAAAAGTAGGGGTGTTGTTCGTTCGTTTATATAGACCTTTCGCCATTGATTATTTTATGGAAAAAATACCAAAAACAGTCAAAAAAATAGCGGTTTTAGATCGCACTAAGGAACCCGGAAGCATTGGCGAACCTTTATATTTGGATGTTGTTGCTGCATTTGCCGAAGGCAATAGAAATATGCCGGTCATTGTGGGGGGTCGTTACGGATTATCGTCAAAGGAATTTAACCCGGCGATGGTAAAAGGAGTTTTTGACGAATTATCAAAAAACAAACCTAAAAATCATTTCACGATCGGTATTAATGATGATGTAACCCATAAAAGTCTGAAGTACCCAACAGTATTCAAAACCAAAAAATCAACCTTTAATTGCATGTTTTATGGTTTGGGATCCGATGGAACTGTTGGCGCCAATAAGAATTCAATTAAAATTATAGGTGAAACAACCGATAATTATGTTCAAGGCTATTTCGTGTATGATTCAAAAAAATCAGGTGCGCAAACGGTTTCGCATTTGAGATTTGGTCCAGAACCAATCTATTCAAGCTATTTAATCAATACTGCTGATTTTATTGCCTGCCATCAATTTAATTTTATTGAGAAATATGATATTTTAAAGAACATTAAAAAAGGGGGCACCTTTTTGCTAAATTCTCCATTTTCGAAGGATGAAATTTGGGATAAATTGCCCCAAAAAATGCAAGAGGAAATCATAGAAAACGAATTGACTTTTTATATTATTGATGCTTCAAAAGTTGCCCAGGAGGCCAAACTGGGTAAACGAACAAATACAGTTTTACAAACCTGTTTCTTTGCGATTTCCGGGGTTTTACCGAAAGATGAAGCGATTCGTAAAATTAAGAAAGCAATTTTAAAAACATATGGTCATAAAGGGGATAAAATGGTACAAATGAACTTCAACGCCGTTGATAAGTCATTGGAAAATCTTCAAAAAGTGATTTATCCTAAAAAAACTACCAATGTTAGGGGATTAAAGCCAATGATGACCGGCACGGATGATCCTTTTGTGAAAGAGATATTAGGAAAAATATTAGCAGGAAAAGGAGATCAACTACCGGTTAGCGCTTTTCCAATAGATGGAACATTTCCTACGGGAACAAGTCAATATGAGAAACGAGGCATAGCGGATTTCATCCCGGTTTGGGATGACGAAAATTTATGTACCCAGTGCAACAAATGTATCGCAATTTGTCCGCATGCAGCCATTAGGGCCAAGGTGATTTCTAATGAGGAATTGTTGGGTGCGCCAACATCTTTAAAAACGGTAGCTGCAAAAGGAAGACCGTTCAGCAGCGAATCAGAATCATACATATTACAGGTTTCCCCTGAGGATTGCACAGGTTGCGACCTCTGTGTTGCCGTTTGTCCTGCTGAAAGTAAAGAAATAGAAAACTTCAAGGCAATCAACATGAGAAAAAAACTGGATGTTGATTCGGAAGAAAATTTAAATTGGGATTATTTTGTCAAATTACCCAACTACAATAGAAAAGAATTACAAATAACTACTGTAAAAGGGTCACAATTTTTAGAACCTCTATTTGAGTTTTCGGGCGCCTGTTCAGGTTGTGGTGAAACACCTTATATTAAAATACTTACCCAATTGTATGGGGATAGTATTTTAATAGCGAACGCAACAGGTTGTTCATCTATATATGGGGGGAATTTACCTACCACACCCTACAAAACCAATGAATTCGGCAGAGGTCCTGCATGGGCAAACTCACTATTTGAAGATAATGCCGAGTTTGGACTGGGAATGCGATTGGCATTAACAAAAAAACAAGAGATCGCTGTGGATCTTTTAAAATCATTGGAATCGGAAATCGGCAGTGAATTAGTTGAAGCAATTTTAAATAACCCAGAAGGAACCGAAGCTGAAAGGAATGAAAAGTTCGCACAAATAGAAATGGTTAAAAAAGCATTGGAAAATATTAAAAATAACGATGCCGCCATAAAATTAAACCATTTAACCGAATATTTACGTAAGAAGGCAGTTTGGATACTCGGTGGTGATGGTTGGGCCTATGATATTGGTTATGGCGGTGTCGACCACGTTCTGGCATCCGGGGAAGATATCAATATAATGGTACTGGATACTGAAGTATATTCCAATACGGGGGGACAGACATCCAAAGCTACCCCCCTGGGAGCTAGTGCTAAATTTTCGGTATCGGGCAAAAGAACAGGGAAAAAGAGTTTGGCGCTACAGGCCATGTCCTATGAGAACGTATATGTAGCTCAAGTTGCAATAGGGGCCAAGGATTTACAAACCCTAAAAGCCATTGAGGAAGCTGCCGCATATTCAGGTCCGTCGATAATAGTTGCCTATTCGCATTGTGGAGAACACGGGTATGATTTGAAGGATGGAGCTTCACAACAGGCAAAAGCGGTTGAAACGGGTTATTGGCCATTGTTTCGATTTAACCCCGATAAACCAAAAGGCAAAAAGTTTATGTTAGATTCCAAAGGACCCAGTGCACCCCTTAGTGATTTTATGTATAATGAAACCCGGTTTACAAGGGTTGTAAAAGAGGATGCCAAATTAGGTGAGGCATTACTTAAACAAGCACAGGAAGAAGTAGAAATAAAATGGGAAAGACTGGAACTTTTTAGAAATATGTGAACAAACTTGAACATTGTTCATGTGTTGTTGAAAAAGGATCACATTTAGGTTTCGCTTTTCAATTCCCATAACATATTGAGGGGAAACTTAAAATCGAATCAAGTTTAACTTTAAATGCAGTAATAATGGAAAAGAAAGCGGTTAAATTATTGGATAATGCCGTTAAAAAGCTAAATGAAGCCAATCAAGAGCTTTACAGACCTGAAGAAGATGTCGTATCTTATGTGGTTTGTAAAAATGCCCAATTCGCAATTGAAAGTTTTTTAAAAGGGTTTCTTATGAAAAATGGGATAGACCCAGGCAATGACAAGACTATAGATAGTCTCTATGCACAATGTAAGGCAATTAATAAGAATTTTGAGGGAATCGACCTTTCGGGATTTGAATGCACGACCCATTTAATCGACACAAAATATTGTTATGAAACAACAAAAGTGAGTAGGTGTTTTCATGTCGCTCAAAGTTTGGATACGTTTTTTAGAGAGGAAAAAATTATCAATTAACTATTGGTTTTAATATTAGCCGCAGCCAAGATCGAAACTTTTTGGTCATAAAGCTTTTCTCCTCTGTCGTGCTTTCGATACTTTTAGCTTAGTTTGGAAGTAAAAATCACCTTACGGTATTACAATAACCGAATTGCATTGTATAACATTCAATTTGTTGCGAATAATGCTTTTGTAAGCACAAGGCAACAACTAGAAATCCACCACAAGGAGTGTTAGGAAGATATTTTTGTCCCTCCCGATTACTTCCAAGTTCTTTGTAGAAATCTTATAAAATTAAGATGCATGATATTGTCAATATCAGTGGGGGTATACCCCCTTGTTCTTAAAAGCGTAGGTACCTTCTGAAGATCTGCAATCGTGTCAAGATCGCGTGGCGATTGTTCTCTACCGAAACCTCCGTCGAGATCTGTCCCGATGCCCACATGATGGCAATTTCCTGCCAATTGACAAATATGATCGATATGGTCGATCATTTGTTCGAAGGACACATTCAAACTTTCCGGGGTAGATTTTCCACGTTCCCAATTCGGAACCATCATCCAGGCATCGAGGACTACGCCGATAACACCGTTCCTATTTATTATTTCAAGGATCTGTTCATCAGAAAATTGCCGGTTGTGATCGACCAAGGCCCTACAATTATTATGACTGGCCCAAAGGGGTCCATGATATACTTTCAGGGCCTCCCAGAAACTCTGATCGCACATATGGGTGGTGTCGAGTATGAGGCCTAACCGCTCGATTTCCCGCAATAATTCTTGGCCTTTGCGACCTATGCCTCCTATCGAATTTGTGCCGAAAGCATAGGTTCCAGGCCCATAGTGGGCCGGGCCGATGGCGCGAAGCCCTGCCTCATGCGATTTATGAAGATAATCAAGGTTGATAATCGAGTCGGCCCCTTCCAGGCTCAATATATACCCAATGGGTTTTTTCCCATGCACCGTTTCCCACAGTTTCAGATGGTCTGTGAGTTCTTGCTTGTTGCGTATCTGTACAAGCTCGCCAAGTTCTTCCATAGCCCTGTACCAAGCTAATTGACCCTGGGTCTGGGCCCATGCCTGATGCGGGGAATGCCAACCGGGCAGTGGATTGTCCTTTTTGACAAAGCGCGCAATCTGGGTGGCCGTACATAGCCCTATATTGCCCCTGCGCATGGCTTCAAGGGAAACGGTATTTTTGGCGCGATCCGGTTTATCGGTCATGCCAAATTCACTCTTGCGGATTGCATCAACGGTCCAGGTGAGATCCCGATTCCATTCCATGGCGTTCATAGCAAGATCCAAATGGGCGTCAAAAATGAACATAGTTAAATAGTTATTTTTTGATTACGTGCCGCAACCTTCCAGGACGCGACTATTTTGTTGCCTTTAACCACGATCAATTCATCATATTTGGCCACTGTCGGACAAATATGCATTGGGATTGCATAGAGTATATCACCAATTTCATAGGCCGCTGTATTTTCACATTCCAATACCAAATGTTCCTCGCTTTGGCCAATTTGGCTGCTATTTTCCAAATTCAAAAATTGAACGCGTGGAAAACCCATTTCAGGAGCTATCCATTTATGACCTAAATCTAGACAAAGTTTGTTTTTTTGGGGCTTGCTTATGACCTGGGTCATAAGTACCGCGGCCGGGAGAAATTTCATTTCGGGGAATAGTCCGCCATAACCGGCATCCCAAAGTAAGGTAGTGCCGGGACTTGCTTCTACTCCTTCACGAATGGCATGGAAAGGAAATGTAGGGGAACCGCCGGCGATGATCGTCGGGACCGATAATCCTGCCTTTTCTAGGTTATTTTTTAAAATCAGAACCGTTTCAAAGGCGGTGTCACAGGTTTTTTTACGTTCTGCGGGATCTTGATTTCGAATATGCCCGTCATAGACATGAATTCCTTTGGCGATGACCCAGGAATCTGCTACCATTGTTTTGTACAAGGCAACTGCCTCTGAATTCGGCGCAATCCCAGTGCGATTCATGCCGTTATTGATATCGATCCAAAGACCAACTTTTTTATTGTGGGAGATCGCCTTTTTGATATAGGTTTTTAGTGCCGAAGGATGGTCTACGAGCGTCGAAAATTCTGAATTCGGATAGGCCTTCATTAACTGAAAGAACCTTTCCGTATCGGCCCCGACGGCTTGCATGGCCAGAAGGATATCTTTTGCCCCGCACAAGGCCAATAATTCAGCCTCCGCTAGGGTAGCACACTTGAATTTATGTATCCCCAGATCTAGCTGCATGTTGATTATTTCAGCCGTTTTATGGGTTTTGATATGCGGGCGTAGACGTGCCGTGCCTCCAGTCATAGAAAGCATGGTGCGAATATTTTCGTCGATCCTTTCCTGATTTATCAAAAGGGACGGCGTGATGATGCTTTCGGTGTTTAAAAGCTCGTACCATTTTCTATCGTCCATTTTTATGGTATATTAATGAAGTTCGAATAGGGCCTCTACCTCGACGGTAATATTACCGGGGAGCATCATTCCCACGGCACTTCGTACCCCTACGCCATTTTCAGCACCGAAAACATCTGCCATGAGTTCACTAAAACCATTAATGACCAGTGGTTGTTGACCAAAATTTGGTGTTGAATTGACCATCCCCAAAGTTTTGACCAAGCGTTTGATTTTATCCACACTTCCAAAATGGGTCTCAATTGTTGCGAGCATGGTAAGACCTACCTGCCGGGCAACTATTTTGGCCCCATGAAGATCAAGGTCGTCACCTGCCCTGCCGGTCATAAAGGTGCCATCATTTTGCATGGGTCCCTGGCCCGAGACATAGAGAAATTTATCAACCACCAAAATCGGTTTATACAATCCGGCCGGAGGGGGTGCCGGCGGAAGCTTTAAGCCTAATTTTTTGATTCTTTCGGAAGGTAGCGTGTGCATAGGTATCTAATTAAATTATGGTATCCAAAACTAAAACGCCCATCAGACCCATTACCCCGACAGTCGTTTCCATGACGGTCCAGCTGCGCAGAGTGTCTTTGATCGAGAGATTAAAATA
>JALHST010000117.1 GCA_022865355.1 Maribacter sp.
AAAATCACTTTTGGGGATGCCATGCCCGGTGTCAGAGACCAAAATATTGACATGTTTGCCTTCAGGAACTATCGAAATACCGATACTACCTTTACCTTTCATGGCATCGATGCCATTTTTGACCAAGTTTTCTATGGTCCAGTGATAGAGTGAAGGATTTAATTGTACCGACAGGCTTTCAATCTTTGAATCAAATGAAAAGTGGATAAGTTTTGAACTGCGCACCTTAAGGTAATCAAACGCATCCCTTGTTTCCTTAACAATGTCATGTTGCTTTAATTTGGGCAAAGACCCTATTTTCGAAAATCGTTCGGTTATAGTCTCCAAACGTGAAATATCCTTTTCAATTTCTTTGGTGATTTCAGGGTTAATATTCTCCGATTTCAATAATTCGTTCCAACCTAATAACGACGAAAGTGGGGTGCCGATCTGATGGGCGGTTTCTTTGGCCATCCCCGCCCAAAGTTTATTCTGTTCGGAGGCTTTATTGGTCTTAAAGAAAAAGAAGATTACTGCCCCAAATAGAAAAATGATAAGAAGTAGGGCCAACGGATAGTATTTTAATTTATTGAGTACTTCTGAATTGCCGTAATACAAGGTGGCCAATTCCTCGTCAAGATGGTTGATGATGATCGGTTGATTTTCCCTTTTGAATTTTTCGATGGTGTTATTGATATAGGCCGTATCCTTCCCCTTATCTTCGGGCATATTATGAATTTTGGTCGACCCGTCCTTATTGACCAAGATCATGGGGGTGGAAGTATTGTTCTGAAAAACTTTCAACGATAGATTGCCCGGGTCCGCGTCAAGAGGAGCGGATAACAATTCCGAATGGGCCGTGGCCCAAATTTCCATTTTATGACGTTCCTCCTCTTTGAATTTTTTAAAAAAACTATTGGTATTCCAAAGTATCAAGCTTACGATAACAAAGGACGCAATCAATAAAATGATGTTTGAACTTTTGTTTTTGGGATTAAAATTCATCCAAATGGCTTCTTGGTTTAAATATAACGCTATTTGATAGAAAATGGTGTATGATATGCCAAGGCGCTTTTTAAATGCTGGGCAAATACCTAACTTTACGACAAGATGAACGAAACGATTTCAATAACTCCGGGCGATCTTACCACCGGTAAATTACACGGATATTTATTGGGGGCCATTGGTCCAAGACCTATAGCATTTGCCAGTACCCTGGATGCCAAAGGTAGGCCCAATCTATCCCCTTTTAGTTTTTTCAATGTATTTAGTACCAAGCCCCCTATCTTGATATTCTCGCCGGCCAGAAGGGGCCGTGACAATACGACCAAACATACATTGGAAAACGTATTGGCCACCAAGGAGGTCGTTATAAATATCGTCAATTATGATATGGTTCAACAAATGTCATTGGCCAGTACAGAGTATGCTCAAGGGGTCAACGAGTTTAAAAAGGCCGGATTGACTATGGTCCCAAGTGAACTCGTCAAACCTTTTCGAGTGGCCGAATCGCCCGTACAATTTGAATGTAAAGTAACAAAGATTGAGGCTTTGGGAAGCCAGGGAGGTGCGGGGAATCTCGTCTTCTCGGAAGTGGTGAAAATGCATATTGATCCAACAATACTGAATGAAATGGGCGCGATTGACCCCTATAAGATCGATCAAGTAGCCCGAATGGGCGGCAATTGGTATAGCAGGGCCAATCGCGGCTTATTTGAGGTGCCGAAACCCCTGTCTACGCTTGGCATTGGCATCGACCACATACCGGCACACATTCGTAACAGTAAGATTCTTGACGGTAACGATTTGGGCATGTTGGGCAACGTCGAAAAGATTCCGACCCAAGAAGAAGTCAATGAATTTGTCAATACAAATATCGAATTGCGCTCCCTGATTAGTGGAGGGGAACGAAGCGCTCTAGAACACAGGGCCAAGGACTATCTGAATCAGCATGACGTTCTTGCTGCTTGGAAAGTGCTCTTAGCAAATTAAACCGAAAACAAATGCCCCCAAGCAAATATTCCTTAAGGTTTATGGTTGGATTTTATTATAAAAAAACAGGGTTATATCTTTTATGGGCAAGCAGCATAAATTATACAGGGAAATAGGCGCCAGCCAAAAAGAACCTGGACAAAAAAAGCGCACATACTGCTGGGGATTGTGAAAACCTTTGTTATTCTTAATAACTTCCTATATTTATATTAGGTTGATTTTGGCATTACCCTTATTTTTAGGGACTTTTTTAAAATTATAAGCAGTTTAATTCTCGAAGAAATGGAAGTACAAGGAAAAATTAAAATGGTAGGGGAGACCCAAACTTTTGGAAATAATGGTTTCAGAAAACGCGAAGTGGTCATTACGACCGAGGAACAATATCCTCAACATATTATGATCGAATTCGTACAAGATAAATGCGACCTACTAAACAACTATCAAATTGGGCAGGCCGTAAAAGTTAGTATCAACTTGAGGGGACGCGAATGGACAAATCCTCAAGGGGAAGTCAAGTATTTTAATTCGATCCAGGGTTGGCGCATCGAGAATTTGCAGTCCGAAGCATCTGCGGAGAATAGACCGCCGGTTCCACCCATGGAGGCCTTTGAACCAGCGGATAGCATTAATGAGGAAGATCACGACGATCTGCCCTTTTAACAAATCTAATTTTCGAATTACAACGACCTGTCCATTCTTCTTATTTGGCAGGTCTTTTTTTTCATCGCCCATTTAAGTATATTTAACTTAAAGTCACTGCTTTGAAAAAGGAAGGAAGACATATACCGATAACTTTCCTATCGAAGGATCTTAAATTTCCTTCAGTGGAAAATGCGAATCCGGAGGGACTCTTGGCAGTAGGAGGTGATTTATCCTCTGAGCGGCTCCTTTTAGCCTACCAAAGTGGCATCTTTCCGTGGTTCAATGAAGACTCCTTGATTCTTTGGTGGAGCCCGATATCTAGAATGGTTTTATTCCCTAATAAAATAAGGATTTCAAAAAGTATGCGAAAGGTGATGAAAGGCAGTCAGTTTCGACTGACGAAAAATACCTGCTTCGAAGCGGTCTTGAATGCGTGTGCAAGCGTTCCGAGAAAAGATCAAAAGGGCACATGGATTACCAATGACATGAAACAGGCCTATTTGCGCTTGCATCAAATAGGATACGCCAAATCATATGAGGTTTGGGAGGGAGATCTCTTGGTAGGCGGACTCTATGGTATAGACCTCGGGCACATTTTCTGCGGGGAAAGTATGTTCAGTATTTCTAGTAACGCTTCCAAATTTGCGTTTATTAGTCTTGCCAAGGAATTGGAAGGAAGAAACTATGACCTTATAGATTGTCAAGTTTATAATGAACATCTGGCGAGCCTGGGGGCGGTGGAAATTCCCAGAATGGAATTTATTAAGATACTACAAAAGAATTAATAAAGTACCCTATCAAGATTTCTGGGCAAGGCAGATCGCATCCTCATAAAATTGCCTTCGGCATCAAACCAGAGTTCAAAATCATTTTGCACACCCTTTCGGCTTCCATGGATCATCACCTTATACTCATTATTTGATTGTAATAGATTTTGAAAAGTGCTGTTGATGATGGTCTCTTGCGTTTGGTTTGTGCCATTCCGTAAGGGGTATTCTTGAAAAATTCGAAGGATTTTTATTTTTTCAAAATTCCGAGAGAGATATCCTTCCAATTGTTCATACGTTTCCATCGGGATATCGATTTGTTTTACTCGAAACCCTGAATTTGTAAAGATTCCAGCGCTATCAAAGTCAAAATGATAATGTAGCCTGCCCGATTTGAATTTTAAAGAATAGATGGTACCCGCGCTATCTACCTCTCTATAATAACGTATTTGTTTTAATACTTGGCCTGCAGATTCAAAGGCTAGCTCTATTTTTGGAAATTGGGACTTTTTTATACGATGTTCCCGTTCAGGTTTTTCCTGCGCGAAAAGAAAAGAACCGACCAAAAGAAAGAAATATAAAATTCTAAACCTCTTCATAACGAAAGCACCTGATTTCATGATCATTTACCATACCCGTGGCCTGCATATGGGCATAAACGACGGTAGAACCTACAAATTTGAAGCCTCTTTTTTTAAGGTCCTTGCTCAAGGCATCCGAAATTTCGGTGGTGGACGGAGCTTCCTTGTGATTTTGAAGGTTGTTTTTGATAGGTTGCCCGTCAACAAAGCGCCATATATAATTACTAAAGCTCTCAAATTCGTCTTGAATCTTTATAAACGCCAGGGCATTGCTAACGGTTGCCTGAACTTTAAGCTTGTTGCGAATGATTCCCGCATCCTGTAGCAATGATTCAATTTTAGTGGCATCGTATTTTGCAATCTTATTATAATCAAAATGGTCGAAGGCTTTTCTGAAATTTTCACGTTTGCGGAGAATCGTAATCCAACTTAAGCCAGCCTGGAACGTTTCCAATACTAAAAATTCGAAGAAGGTGAGGTCGTCTTTTACAGGTACGCCCCATTCCTCATCGTGATAGGCCTTGTAAAGTGGGTCACCAACGCACCAACCGCATCTGTGCTTTTCCATAATCGATTATAAAGGATTAAAGATAAACGATTTGATTTAATGATCGGGAATAAACCAGGACCATGACTACCCCTGTGGGGTATTCCATATGCGAATTACGTTCTGTTCCCCATCTATGTAAAGAAGGGCATCTACTCAGGCATCGGCATTGCCTAACGAGATAACATAGGCATTTTTTATGGGAAAATGGAGCCCTAAAAATGGGGAACCTATTATTGACGAAGCCCAACTTTTTATAAAAAGATAGCAATACTATCGTTAAAGATTAGTTAAACTATCATATATTAATAGTATTACTATTATCTTTGACTTTTTAAAAGATGCATATTATGGAAAAGCTGCTGGAATCAATCAAGATTGGAATCAACGACAAGTTGTATGTAAAAGACCCGGAATCGTCTGAATTGGGAAAACGCATTATCGAAGAAAGCATTTTGATGATCGATGCCATGGGTTTCGAAAGCTTCACCTTCAAGAAATTGGGTGTTAAGATAGGAAGCAATGAAAGTTCTATCTATCGGTATTTTGAAAATAAGCACAAACTCTTACTTTACTTGGCTTCCTGGTACTGGGGTTGGCTTGAGTACCAATTGGTGTTTTCTACTAATAGTATGACCGATGTGGCCGAAAAATTAAAAAAGGCCATACAAATTATTACTAAGACCACAGAGCAAGATTCCTCCTTTTCACATATCAATGAGGTGCTGCTGAATAATATAGTAATCAATGAATATTCGAAATCGTATCTGACCAAAGAGGTCGATACCGAGAATAAGGATGGCTATTTTGTCATTTACAAAAGATTGGTCAACCGATTGAGTTCAATGATATCCGCTCTTAATGAAGGGTATCGGTATCCGAGCAGTTTGGCTAGTACAGTTCTAGAAAGTTCGTTGCACCAACAGTTTTTAAAAGATCATTTTACTTCATTGACCGATTGTCGTGAAAATGACGATTTCACTACCTATTTTACGCAGTTGGTATTTAATTCCTTAAACACAAAATCACATGGCTAAAACCGTTTTGACCGCCTGGTCCCGGTTGATGGGTCTATTGAAACTTGATAAAAGGGATGTTTTGCAGACCTTTTACTATGCCATTTTTGCTGGCTTGGTAAACCTTTCCTTACCCCTTGGTATTCAAGCGATTATTAATTTAATTCAGGGAGCTCAGATCAGTACTTCGTGGATTATCTTGGTGGTCCTGGTAACAGGTGGGGTCGCCTTCGCAGGTCTTCTTCAGTTGATGCAGTTGCGCATTATCGAGAACGTACAGCAAAAGATATTTACGCGGGCATCTTTTGAATTTACCTATAGGTTTCCGAAAATCAAGATGAGTGAGTTACGCGATTATTATCCTCCTGAGCTTGCGAACCGTTTTTTTGATACCTTAAACGTTCAGAAGGGACTGTCAAAGATACTCATTGATTTTCCGGCCGCATTATTACAGATTATTTTTGGATTGATTCTCTTATCATTTTACCATCCTTTTTTCATTCTCTATGGTATTTTATTGATTATGTTGATTTACATAGTCTTTAAGTTCACAGCGCAAAAAGGCTTGGATACCAGTCTCGAAGAGTCTAAAAGTAAATACAAGGTGGCCCATTGGATCCAGGAAGTCGCCCGCTCCCTGATTAGTTTTAAACTGTCGGGAAAGACCAGTTTGGCCGTAGATAAGAATGATTTGTTGGTCTTAAATTATCTTGACGCCCGCGAAAGCCATTTCCGCATTCTTGTTATTCAGTATATCCAAATGATCGGATTTAAAGTACTGGTCACGGCAGGGTTGTTGGTAATTGGAGGGTTGTTGGTGCTGAACCAAGAAATGAATATCGGGCAGTTCGTGGCCGCCGAGATCATCATTTTATTGGTAATTACTTCGGTAGAAAAATTGATCCGTGGATTGGAGACCTTTTATGATCTTTTGACTTCTTTGGAAAAACTGGGGCAGGTGGTCGACAAGCAATTGGAAGCGCAAAACGGGGAAACCCCATTTTTGGAGAATGATGATTTGACCGTGCAATTAGAAAATGTTTCCTTTAGCACGAGCGGAAATTCCAAAAAGATTGTAAAAGATATTTCACTAATAATAAGGCCAAGAAGCTCAAAATTGATACTTGGAGCAAATGGATCTGGAAAATCAACGTTATTGCGACTGATTGCCGGAATTATTGAACCAACCCAAGGGAACATTTATGTAAATGATGTATCCTTAAAAGCCATTAATCCCAATCATTACCGCTCGTTCTTAGGGCAATCGTTGACTGAGGAAAGTCCGTTCGAGGGCACTATCTTGGAGAATATCACATTTGGGGATCGAAGTATCTCGCCAAAGGATTTGCAATGGGCCTTGGAAAAGGTGGGTCTCCAAACATTTATAAAGCAACAGCCAAAAGGCTTGAACACTATGTTGTATCCCGAAGGCCAACAGATACCTTATACCGTTTCGAAAAAGATAGTACTGGCGCGCAGCATCGTTCGAAGGCCCAAGTTATTGATTCTTAATGATCCCCTAAATCAATTTGATGAACTGGAAGCTTTGCAGATCATAAAATTCTTGACCGACTCGAACAACCCATGGGCATTGGTGGTCGTAAGTCAAGATCAAAAGTGGTTGGGGCACTTTGAAAAGGTAATCACTTTGGACAATGGCAGAATAGTTGCCGAAAACTAAATTACTATGCTGAACATATCAATTAACCCCCTGAATAAAACAGTACCGCTTATCGGTTTTAAATCAACCGAAAAGGTCTTTCATCAAAGACATTATAAGCATTTTAACCGATTCTTGACCGGTTCCGCGATTTTTGTGTTCATCGTCCTATTTTTGCCATGGACCCAGAATATTCGGGGAAAGGGGTATTTGACTACCTTGAAGCCCGACCAACGCCCGCAGACAATACAATCACCTATTCCCGGCCGTATCGAAAAGTGGTATGTACAGGAAGGTGACTACGTTCAAAAAGGAGATACCATTCTTTTCATTTCAGAAATTAAGAACGAATATTTCGATCCCAATCTGGTGGAACGAACAGGACAACAAATCAAATCAAAAACAATGGCCTTGGAATCTTATGGGAGCAAAGTGAAGGCATTGAACAATCAGATAGGGGCACTGGGGAACGAAAGGAAATTAAAATTGGAACAGGCCAAGAACAAATTGATGCAATCGCGATTGAAGGTACAGAGCGATAGTATGGATTTGGAAGCTGCCAAAACGAATATCACTATTGCCGAAAGACAGTATGTTCGCGTTGAGCAATTGCAGAAGGAAGGTCTAAAAGCCGTTACTGATGTAGAAGAAAAGCGTTTAAAATGGCAAGAAACCCAGGCAAAGTTGATTTCGCAAGAAAACCTGCTGTTGGCTTCTAAAAATGAGATCCTCAATGCCGAAATGGAAATCAATCGCCTTCAGGCAGAATTCACCGACAAAATTTCAAAGGCACAGAGTGAGATGTATACGGCCCAATCAAGTCGGTTCGATTCTGAAGCACAAGTAACAAAGCTTGAAAATGAGTACACTAATTATGAGATGCGTAATGATATGTATTACATACGGGCGCCTCAGAGTGGATATATCAACAAGGCCTTAAAAGGAGGTATTGGTGAAACCTTCAAGGAAGGCGAACGATTGGTTGGCATAATGCCTGCCGATTATGATATGGCCGTCGAAACTTTTGTGGAGCCCCTAGATCTTCCTTTGGTGCATATTGGCGAGGACGTACGCATTCAATTCGATGGCTGGCCCGTCATTGTTTTTAGCGGATGGCCCAATATTTCGTATGGCACCTACGGAGGAAAAGTAATTGCTATTGAAACTTTTATCAGCGAAAACGGAAAATACCGTGTACTCTTGGCCCCTGATCCCCTTGACCATCCTTGGCCCAGCGCATTACGCGTAGGGTCGGGGGCAAATACGATTGCCCTTCTTGAAGATGTGCCAATATGGTATGAGCTCTGGAGACAGCTCAATGGCTTTCCGCCGAATTATTACCAACCCGAAAAAGACACCGCAAAAGCCACCAAATAATGCGCAATTTTCTGAGCTACATACTGGTTTTGTTCTTTTTCATGGCCAATGCGCAAGAGCCTGATAAGCTTGTCCTTGGTTTTAAGGAGTATTTGGGGTATGTGAAAAAGTATCACCCTGTAGCCAAACAGGCCGAATTGAAAATAGAGATGGGCCAAGCGAATCTGATGCGTTCCCGTGGTGGATTCGACCCTATGCTCGAGCTTGATTACGATAGAAAGGAATTTAAGGGAACTGAATATTTCGACCGCCTGAATGCCACATTTAAGATTCCGACTTGGTTCGGCATTGACCTGAAAGGCAATTTTGAGCAGAACAATGGGGATTTTCTGAATCCTGAGAATCGTGTCCCGATTGATGGATTGTACAGTGCGGGAGTTTCTATGTCGGTTGGCCAGGGCTTTTGGGTCAACGAACGTATGGCGACCTTACGAAAGGCCAAATTTTTCAGGGAGCAATCGAAGGTCGACCGAGACCTTCAGGTCAACCAGATATTGTTCGAGGCCTCCTTGGCCTATTTTAACTGGTTGCAGGCGTATCAGGACCATCAGATTTTTCAAAATTTTTTAGACAATGCCGAAGTGCGTTTGGCCGGTGTCAGAACAAATGCCAGATTGGGAGAAGTGCCGGCAATCGACACCCTTGAAGCGAGAATTGCCTCTCAGGATCGCGCCCTGAATTTAGAGCAGGCCAAGGTGCGTCTGATGCAGCAGTCGCTTGAGCTCTCAAATTTCCTTTGGTTGAATGATAATATTCCCGTAGAACTCAATCCCAGCATAGTGCCCGATATGGATCTTGAGGAACGTATTGATATCACCTTGGAAATTCTCGGGAAACCATTGGACAGCTTCACCATCCAAAATCACCCCAAGCTTAAATCATTGGGTTATAAAATAGATGGACTTCAGGTCGAAAAAAACATGAAAGCGAATAAGATGTTGCCGGTAATCGATTTGGAATATAATTTTCTGACGGAAACACCTGACTTTATAACATCCTTTGAAAATCAAGGCTACAAAGGCGGATTGAATTTTAGATTACCACTTTTTCTTAGAAAGGAACGTGGTGACTTAAAACTGGCAAAACTCAAGTTAAAAGATGCCGAGTTCGAGCTCGACAATGCAGAAATACAAATAAGGAACAAGACCCTGGCCATTTACCGTGAACTTGAATCTTTCGAGGCACAGAATGCGCTAATAAAAGAAATTGTAGCCAATTACAATACCTTACTCGCCGCCGAGGAACGCAAATTTAGTTTTGGGGAAAGTTCACTGTTTCTTATAAATACTCGTGAAGGCAAACTTATAGATTCCAAGTTGAAGCAGAACGAGGTTCGCAATAAGTATTTTTCGGCCAAGGCTAAATTATTCAATAGTTTAGCTGTAGTACCTGGGAATTTGTGATAGCAATTGTATTATTTGGTTGGCCATTCGCCAATTGAAAGGTTGTGTCCCAATCCAAATCACAGCAATTGGGATTTAAAAAGCGAGGCCAAGTCAAGCCCAATATTTCGATACTATCATGACTTCTCTTGATAAATATAGGTAATCGTACCTTTTTGGGTAGGTTTCGAGGAAGAATTGAATTTGGCCTTAAGCGCATAGGTAATGGCATTGTCGACGAGGCAGCCGTTCGATGTGCTGGAGCTTTTTTCGTTAAAATCAGCGGCCGTAACATTTCCCAATGCGTCAACTGAAATATTGACTACCACCTTACCTCCTTCGATGCAGGTATAAATGGGTGGCGGCAAGCGATAGTTATTTCGATTGATCAAGGAGTAAGATACCGAAGTGCGACGGGCGGCAAGATTATTCGTAAATACTTCCTTATCGGCCTCTTTTTCCCCAATCATTTGTTCCGCTTCCTCCCTTTTTTTGGCAAGTTCCTTAATTTTGGCTACATATTCCGAGTCTGCCAAAAGATCATCGGATGCTCCTTCATTATCGTTCGCGGTCGTTTTCTCCGCCATGATTTCTTCCAGCGTCTTTAAGGGTTCCGGATTGCCAAAACTCGGTTTTTCAGCTTCGTTGAAGGCCATATGCGTCTTTATCGGATCGGCTTTTTGAAGTTCTTCTGCAGATTTTTCCTCTTCTTTGATAATTTCCTGCAAATCTTGATCATCCAGCACCATTTCGACCATATAGTCGTCCTCTTTTTCCTGTTGTCCCAAGTGGATATTGAATAAAATCAATACCATCAATGACAAAGAAAAAAAAGTAATCAAAAATGATAATTGCTTGCGATTCAGGTTCATAGTGCTATAACCACAATTTGATAAAAATATTTTAATTGATCGTCAAATTGAAATGTTATTCCAAGTAATGTTGTGAGTTATCAGTTTTACCGAGTATAATTTCCCCAAAAATGCTCGGATCCATGGCTTTATTTACGTTGAAATCACCTATTTTGGTTCTTCGCAGCGCCGATAAATACCCTCCGCTCTTTAAGGAGGACCCCAAATCATGTGCCAAAGATCTTATGTACGTACCTTTACTACAAATTACACGAAAGTGTACTTCGGGCAGGTTTATTTCAGTAATTATTAATTCTGATATAGTAACCAAACGTTTATTAACTTCAACTTCCTTCCCTTCCCGGGCATATTCGTATAGCCGTTTCCCATCTTTTTTCAATGCCGAATATATGGGTGGCCGCTGCTCGATCTCACCGATGAAATCATTTGCTTTTTGCCTTATAAGATCTGCCGTCAAATGATCCATCGGAAAGTTTTGGTCAACTGCAGTCTCCATATCATAGGATGGCGTAGTCGCACCCAGGGTTATGGTTCCAACATATTCTTTGACCTGCCCCTGCAGCTCGTTGATTTTTTTGGTAAACTTTCCGGTGCAGATAAGTAAAAGTCCGGTTGCCAGCGGATCCAACGTTCCGGCATGGCCAATCTTAATTTTTTTTATCTTGAATTTTTTCCGGATAGCCCACTTGATCTTATTTACCGCTTGAAATGATGTCCAGCCAAGGGGTTTGTCTATGAGTAAGACCTGTCCTTCCTGAAATTCTTCCAAAGTCATTAAATCACGGTTAGGGGTCGAAGGAAGTAATGAATGACAAGAAGTGCGATTCCGACAATGATTCTGTAGTATCCAAACATTTTAAACCCGTGTTTGCTGAGGTATCCTATAAAACTTTTAATGGCCAGAAGTGCCACTAGGAATCCCACAACATTACCAATGATCAATAAATTAATTTGATTTTGTGAGAGCGTAAAGCCGGCGTTGTAGTAGTCATAACTTCTTTTAAGGGTCGCTCCCAACATGGTCGGTACGGCTAGGAAAAAGGAAAACTCGGCAGCGGCCGTCCTTGAAAGTTTTTGGGTCATACCCCCAACGATACTTGCGCCACTCCTCGAAACACCCGGAATCATGGCCAAACACTGAAATAGGCCAATTTTAAAAGCCATGCCATAAGATATTTCGGTATTTTCCGAATTGCCGAACCAATCATCGACCTTTAAAAGTATGATACCCCCAAGGACTAGGGAAACGGCTACGGTTATTGGATTTTCCAATAAGGAATAGATTAGGTCGCTCAGCAGTAAACCAAAGACCACTGCCGGCAAAAAGGCCAATAGAAGTTTAAAATAGAAGTCAACGCTTTGAAAAAAGCGTTTGAAATAAAGGACCACCACCGATAAAATCGTGCCTAATTGAATTACAATGGTAAACAACTTAGTAAAATCTTCCTGGGCAATCCCAAAAAAGGAGGAAGCAATGATCATATGTCCCGTAGAAGAAATGGGTAAATACTCGGTAATACCTTCGATAATCGCAAGGACTATGGCCTGTAGTATATCCAAAATCTATTTATTCTTGTGAGGATTCAATAGTATGGCATACACTTCTATGCCCAAGCCAATAAGAACCAGGGTTGGTGCCAATCGTATTCTTCTAAAATTGAAGATATCCTCGTTAAAAATACTGGGGTCATCACTGCCACCGCCACTCATTAAAATAAAACCCAACACTATACATGCGATGCCGATAAACCTGAATAGATAGTTCTTTTCTTGGAAGATAAATTCCTGCTGCGGGCCTTGCCCCATTTTATTCGTTTCTTTTTTGCCCATGGCGCAAATTTAATAATATAATTCGTCAGTCTTAAGATTTAAAAAGCGCTGTGTAGCAAAGTAAGTACTTATAAATGAGATAAGTATTCCTAGCATAAAAACACCCAAAAAAAGCATTATGAGTAAACTGCTATCATTAAATAACTCAAGTTCGGGAAAGGTCTTGTTGACATAATAGAGAACGCCCGCCAGAGCTAAGAGGGCTAGTAAGGCCCCTAACATGCCCAGTTTGATATTCGTCCATATGAACGGCCTTCGTATAAATGTTTTGGTCGCTCCGACCATTTGCATGGTTTTTATTATAAAACGTTTTGAATAAATAGACAAACGTATCGAACTATTTATGAGCAAAACGGCAATAAAGGTAAATAGGGCACTCGCTACCAAAATCCATAAGCTTATCTTCTTGACGTTCTCTGTCAAAAGTCCGACCAGGGGTTTGTCATAGCTTACCTCGTCGACATACCCTTTTTTAGAGAGTTCGGCTGCAATTTCCTCAATTTTTTCGAGCGATACAAAATCTGCTTTCAGTTGTACATCGATCGAGTTTTTTAGCGGATTGTAGCCTAAAAAATCCAAAAAATTCTCCCCAATTTCCTTACTATGCTGCTCTGCGGCCTCTTCCTTGGAGACAAAGGTGGCGGTCTTGGTATATTCGGCCATGGCCAAACTCTTTTGCAGTTGGTCGATTTCGACTTCCTTGGCGGTATCCTTTAGAAAGAGTGAAATCGTAATTTGTTCCTTAAAATGGTCTGCCATTTTTTTGGTATTCAACACCAAAAGCCCTAGAATGCCTAACAAAAAAAGTACGAGTCCGATACTGAGTACAACCGAGAAATACGAAGATATCAATTTCTGTTTTTGATAGCTTTCAAATGATTTGCCCATAAATGGTAATGAAAATGTAAAAATAGGAAAGTAAATTGAATAAACTTATTTTTGCTCCTTATTCAAAGGGAACACCTATCATGCAGTACAATTTCAACGAAATTGAGGCCAAATGGCAGAAATATTGGGCGGAGAACCAGACTTTCAAGGCAGCGAATGGTTCGGATAAACCGAAATTCTATGTATTGGACATGTTTCCATATCCTTCCGGGGCCGGTTTGCATGTGGGGCATCCATTGGGGTATATCGCCAGTGATATTTATGCCCGCTATAAAAGACATCAAGGGTTTAATGTTTTGCATCCCATGGGTTACGATTCCTTTGGTTTGCCCGCCGAGCAATATGCCATACAGACCGGACAGCATCCTGCCGATACCACTCGGGTAAACATAGAGGGTGGAAAAGACAAGGAAGGCAATGTTATTGAGGGCTACCGCAAACAATTGGACCGAATGGGTTTTTCATTTGATTGGGGCCGAGAGGTACGCACCAGTGACCCAAGCTATTACAAATGGACACAGTGGATCTTTATTAAACTATTTAATACTTGGTACAACAAGGTGTCGGACAAAGCGGAGGACATCAAAACATTGATCACTACTTTTGAAGCAGAGGGAAATATAATCGTTTCTGCAATATGCGATGCGGATGTACCAATTTTTAGTGCGAAGGAATGGAGGCAGTATACCCGAAAACGACAGGAGGAAATACTTTTAAAATATAGGCTTACCTATTTAGCGGAGTCGGAGGTCAACTGGTGTCCCGCCCTGGGCACGGTACTCGCCAACGATGAGATAGTAAACGGGGTTTCAGAACGGGGTGGTCACCCCGTGATCCGTAAAAAGATGACCCAATGGAGCATGCGCATTACGGCGTATGCCGAACGCCTGTTAAACGGACTGGAAAAAATCGATTGGCCGCAACCCTTAAAAGATTCGCAAGCCAATTGGATCGGCCGGAGCGTGGGAGCAATCGTAAAATTCAAGTTGCTAAGTGCAACAAAGGACAAAATTTCTTCCCTCGAACCTAAGCCTTTAACCCCAAAGAACTTTATAGAAGTTTTTACGACCCGGCCCGACACGATCTTCGGGGTAAGCTTTATGACCTTGGCCCCGGAACACGATTTGGTGCCTATGATTACGACGACTGAGCAAAAAGAGGAGGTAGAGTCATATATCGAGGCCACGGCAAGACGTTCTGAACGGGACCGCATGTCTGATGTAAAAACGATCAGTGGAGCCTTTACGGGGGCTTATGTCGAGCACCCCTTTACCAAAGAACCGGTACCTGTATGGATCGGCGACTATGTTTTAGCGGGTTATGGTACGGGTGCCGTTATGTCAGTGCCTTGTGGGGACCAACGCGATTATGATTTCGCGAAACATTTTAATATTCCCATTCCCAACATATTTGAAGGTGTCGATATCTCTCTGGAGGCTTTTGCAGATAAGGACAATACGATTATCGCCAATTCCGATTTTTTAAACGGACTCACCTATAAAGAGGCCACGGGAAAGGTCATAGCAGCGTTGGAAAAGATAGGGCACGGGGAAGGCAAGGTCAATTACCGGTTGCGAGATGCTGTTTTTAGCCGCCAACGCTATTGGGGAGAGCCCTTTCCGGTATACTATGACGAAGACGGCATGCCCCGGATGCTCGACGAAAAATTTCTTCCCTTAAAACTGCCCGAAGTCAAAAAATACCTCCCTACCGAAACTGGCGAGCCCCCGTTGGGGAATGCGACGGTTTGGGCCTGGGATACGAATAATTCGGCCGTGGTCGGTACGCGACTGATCGATCATAAATCGGTATTTCCATTGGAACTGAACACTATGCCCGGCTGGGCGGGAAGCTCCCAATATTTCAATCGTTATATGGATGCCCACAATGAAAAGGCGATCTTTTCGCAAGAAGCCATCAATTATTGGCAAGATGTCGACCTGTATATCGGCGGGAGTGAACATGCCACAGGGCATTTACTCTACTCCCGTTTTTGGCAAAAATTCATGTTCGACTTAGGGCTGGTACCCAAAGACGAATTTGCCAAAAAACTGATCAATCAGGGAATGATAACCGGGACGAGTGCTTTTATTTACAGACTTGGACATCATCCGAACGTCTTCGTTTCCAAGGAACTGGTAGATGCCTACCAAAATGAAGAAACAAAGGAAGACGTTTTAAGGCAAATTCAAAGTGTCGTGGGGAACACCCTAAAAGACCTCTCATTTGATAAAATTCACGTCGATGTTGATTTTGTGGATGCCTCAGATCAATTAGATGTCATTAAGTTTAGGAACTGGCAGCCTGAATTCAAAAATGCCATGTTTATTCCGGACCGGGCACCAAAACTTTTACGGGAAGTCGAAAAAATGTCCAAATCAAAATACAACGTGGTGAGTCCGGATGCGATTTGTACCGAATATGGGGCGGATAGCCTGCGGCTTTATGAAATGTTCCTGGGCCCCCTGGAGCAATCTAAACCTTGGAATACCGCCGGAATTACGGGCGTACATAGCTTCCTTAAAAAACTGTGGAAACTTTATTTTGATGAAGAGGGATTAAAGGATTTAAAAGCCGAACCCTCTGCTGAAAACCTCAAGACCTTGCATAAAACCATTAAAAAAGCGAAGGAGGATATCGAAAACTTCAGTTTCAACACCTCGGTATCTACTTTTATGATCTGTGTGAACGAGTTGACGACCCAAAACTGTCAGAGCAAGTCGATTCTGGAGTCGTTGGCCATCTTGGTTTCACCATATGCCCCTCATATAGCCGAGGAATTATGGGAAAAATTAGGAAATTCTACGTCCATTTCAACAGTGTCGTATCCTAAATTCGAAGCGAAATATGTCCTGGAGAGCAGTAAGGAATATCCTATCTCGTTCAACGGAAAATTACGATTTACCATTGAACTGCCATTAGACATGGGCAAGGACGAGATTGAGGCGGCCGTTCTGGCACATGAAAAGACCCGGCAGCAATTACAAGGGCGTACGCCCAAAAAAGTCATCATCGTACCAGGCAAAATCGTAAATATAGTGTCATAGTTTTGTTGCTCATTCAATTAAAAAACTATGAATGGGGTACATTTTGTCAGTTTAAACAGTTCGGCGACTTCCATTTGCCTTATGCGATAAGTATGGCGAGGTTTTTGCTTTTAATGATTATATATAAATTTTAAATAGGATACGATTATGATGATGTATTATATACTCCTAGGCGCCATTGCCCTAGTCAGTTTTTTAGTCAGTAATAAACTAAAGAGCAAGTTTAAGTATTATTCTACGGTACATTTAAGAAATGGGATGAGCGGTGCTGAAATAGCCGAAAAAATGCTGGCCGATAATGGCATACGGGATGTTAAGGTCGTTTCTACGCCCGGTATGTTGTCAGACCACTATAATCCACAAAATAAAACGGTCAACCTCAGTGAAGGGGTCTATAGTCAGCGCAATGCCTCCGCTGCCGCGGTAGCTGCCCATGAATGTGGGCATGCTGTACAGCATGCGCATGCCTATGAATGGCTGGCCTTGCGTTCCAAACTGGTCCCAGTGGTCAGCGTAACTTCTGGAATGTCTACCTGGGTGGTTTTCGGCGGAATTATGTTGGGTGCCGCTGCAGGTATCGGTTTTGGGTATTGGGTGGCAGTAGCCGGACTTATTATGATGGGTTTTGCAACCTTGTTCAGTTTTATCACTTTGCCCGTCGAGTATGATGCCAGTAATAGGGCTTTAGCTTGGTTGAAATCAAAAAACATGCTTACCCCCGAAGAATATAAAGGGTCTGAAGATGCCTTGAAATGGGCGGCTCGAACCTATGTGGTCGCAGCGATCGGTTCACTGGCTACTTTGGTGTACTGGGGCATGCAGGTATTGGGCAATCGCGACTAAATAGTAAAACTGGGAAAGACTACAAAGACGGTAGACCCTGCCTGCTGTTTGTATGGTGTATCAAATCGTAATTTGCCGGTCGATTTGTTGGGCCAATGATATGAAGGTTTCCGTTCGCGAAACGCCTTCTATCTGTTGAATTTCCTTATTAAGTACCTGCATTAGATGTTCGTTATCCCTGCAAAGGACTTTGATGAGGATCGACCAATTTCCGGTAGTGTAATGACATTCTAAAACTTCAGGTATTTTTTCAAGTTGTTTTACCGCAGCGGGATTGCTCATGGCCTTGTCCAAATAAATACCAATATATGCCATGGTAGTGTATCCCATAATTTTCGGATTGATGATAAACTTAGATCCCACCAAAAGACCTGAAGCTTCCAGTTTTCGAAGACGCTGATGAATCGCGGCGCCAGAAATTCCGATACTACGCGCAATTTCCAAAACCGGCTTTCTTGCATCTGCCATAAGCATCCTTAATATCTTTTTATCGATGCCATCAATTTTTATCTTTTCGTTAGCAGATTTCATGGGAAGGGTTTCATGTACTATATAAATATATCAAAATTAATTGCATAGTGTTAGATTGATTTTAAAGTTAAAAGCAGGGATTCAAACACGTAAAAAGAGCGCGTTGGTTTTGGGATAGGATCTATTTTGCTGGGGGAAGTACTAACTGGCCACTGAATTTGGATTGTACCCCAAATAGGGCACTTCATTTTCTTTAAAATGTATCCCGTAATTTTTTAACTCGGTCAAAATGGGTTGATATACCAATTTGTCAATGGGTATTTGTACACCGGGCTCCTTGATCTTCTTATTCAAAATGAGCAGGGTGGCAATGGCAACCGGAAGCCCTACGGTCTTTGCCATGGCCGTATGTAAACGATTTTCACCTAACACGACCATATTGGCATCGATTTGTCGTTTTTTCCCCAGCAGCTCATAGCCAAATTTGTGATACATTACGATCATATCCTTATCAGTATCCTCCAATGTCCAACTGTCCTCTAAAATCTTTTGAAGAATTTGGGCCGGAGTGGCGTTTTTTAAGGATATTATCTTCTTCGCATCGAATAAGTTCAATTCCAACAATTTTTCCCACATGATATCATCTTGATCGATCTTAAGATAATATCGCAGCTTCAATTCAACCGAATCAGTAGGTGAATAGGGTAAAAATAAGTTGACGAATTCCCGATAGGACATGCCTTCCGAGTTTTCAATCGTGTAACTGTCATCGGTCATCCCCAATTGCACGAACATATTCCATGCCTTCGAAAAACCCACTCTACGCATGGTTCCTCGATACAGGGTCAAAGCGTCTTCCAAACCATAGGCCTTTCGATAGTCTAAAGAATCCCGATTGGCATATCCTTCGAATTTGCCATATCCTTCAATTGTGAAGAATTCGGTTCTTCTAAATAGTTTGTGGTAGGGAATATACTTATAGGTGCCTTCCTGTATAAATTTTGCGGCCCCACCCTGTCCTGCCAGCACTACATTCCTGGGATTCCAAGTGAATTTATAATTCCAGAGATTCGTGTCACTTTCCGGAGCCACCAACCCCCCGGTAAAAGATTCGAACAAGAGCATCTTACCCCCTTGACTGCGGATACGATCAATAATCTGCATGGCACTCATATGGTCTATCCCAGGATCAAGTCCCACCTCATTCATAAATACCAGGCCTTTTTCCTTTGCTTTGGCATGTAGCGCCTTAATTTCTTCGCTTACATAAGAGGCAGTTACCAAATGTTTTCCTGATGCAATACATTCTTTGGCTACCAGGATATGAAAATGTGCCGGGAGCATCGATACGACAATATCACTATCATGAATCGATTTTTTTCGTTGATCGTCATCAAGTACATCAAAACGAAAAATAGTACAGGCGGGATGATCATGTAAGTATTTCGGAACCCCATCTGGATTTATGTCACCAATGGCCAAATGAATATTTTCCTTCTCGGCATGTTCAATAAAATAGTCCAATAAATAAGAAGTAGACTTTCCGGCACCGACAACCAATATTTTTCGTAGCATGTACTAAGGTACTTTTGTTGATGAAAAAACGATTTACGAAGGTATCAAATTGTTACATTTATAAAAAAATAGATAATTCAAGTTATGAACAAAACAATTTTTTTGACGGGGATCCTATTCGGTTTGACGGGGATACTTTTAGGGGCTTTTGGCGCCCACGGTCTAGAAAAGCTGATCGCTGCCAAAGCGCTACAAACTTATGAAACCGGGGTTAAATATCAAATGTACCATGCTCTTTTTTTAATGATACTGGCAGGTATAAAGCCCATGAAGCCTGAAAGTAAGAAATTGGTTTTTTACCTAATATTATTTGGGATATTACTTTTCTCATTTTCGATATACCTGTTGGCCCTCAACGAATTGACCGATTTTGATTTTAGGGCAATTGCCTTTCTCACCCCATTGGGAGGAATCATGCTCATCCTAGGTTGGGGCATTCTAGGCTATCGTAGTTTTAAGTATTTCGACTAATAAATTCTCAAAATTAATAGCTTGAAATTAATTTTATGATAATTTTGTACTATCAAAAACTCATTTAAATGAATATATCGGAACATAAGGCGAAATCGATTTCGCTGAAGGGGTACGGAATTATGCACGATAATATCCACTATCAGCTAACCCCCGCACAATTGCACGCCCTAACTTTGGAAAAAGGGATGGGGAAGGAAACCGCCACTGGAGCCTTGGCCATCAATACTGGAAAGTTTACCGGAAGGTCTCCACAGGATCGATTTATAGTCAAGGATGCGATAACGTCCGATAAGGTATGGTGGGGTCCGATCAACATTCCGTTTGAACCCGAAAATTTTGATGCCCTTTACCGGAAGGTCATGGCGTATATGAATAATATCGAGCTGTATGTTCGGGATTGTTACGCCTGTGCAGATGCCAATTACCGTATGAATATCAGGGTGATTACAGAATATCCTTGGTCAAACTTGTTTGCCTACAATATGTTCATCAGACCGACTGCCGAGGACCTTAGGAATTTTGATCCGGAATGGACGGTGATCAACGCACCTGGGTTTCTTGCCCAGCCCGAAACTGACGGCACACGACAAGAAAATTTTGCCATTCTGAACTTCACAAGAAAGATTGCCTTAATAGGAGGTTCAGGATATACCGGTGAAATAAAAAAGGGAATTTTTTCGGCCCTGAACTTTATACTTCCCGTCACTAAAAATACCTTGCCCATGCACTGTTCGGCAAACGTGGGCAAAGAGGGGGATACGGCCATATTTTTTGGATTGTCGGGCACGGGTAAAACGACCTTGTCCGCAGATCCGAATCGAAGGCTCATCGGTGATGATGAGCATGGCTGGAACAATGAAAATGCCATATTCAATTTTGAAGGAGGCTGCTATGCGAAAGTCATTGACCTCTCGCCCGAACATGAACCAGAAATTTTTGCGGCCATTAAAAAAGGAGCGCTCTTAGAAAATGTAATAATCGATGAAAATGGGGAGGTCGATTTTAGGGATACCTCGATCACACAAAATACCCGCGTAAGTTATCCATTGTACCACATTGAAAATATCCAACAACCTTCCATCGGCAAAAACCCCAAGAACATATTCTTTTTAACGGCCGATGCCTTTGGGGTATTGCCGCCGATTTCGAAATTAACGCCAAGTCAGGCAGCCTATCATTTTATATCGGGATATACGGCGAAGGTCGCTGGTACCGAAGCGGGCGTAGTTGAGCCGGTTCCTTCGTTCTCTGCCTGTTTCGGTGCGCCTTTCATGCCTTTGCACCCCGCAAAATACGCCGAGATGTTGAGTAGAAAAATGAAGGAGGCAGGTGTAAATGTCTGGCTGGTGAATACGGGGTGGACCGGAGGTCCTTATGGTGTTGGCACACGTATGAAATTAAAATATACCAGGGCTATGATACAGGCGGCGTTAAATGGGGATTTGGGCTTATACTCCTATGATATGTATCATATACATTCAGTTTTTGGGGTCGCTCAGCCTAGGGAATGTCCTGGGGTGCCAACCAGTGTTTTGAGCCCGCGGACCACTTGGAATAACGATGAGGCCTACTACAAGACCGCCTTTAAGCTTACCAATGCCTTCAGGGAAAACTTTAAAAAATTCGAAGCCTATGCCAGTGAGGAAATCCGCAGGGGAGGACCCCAACGATATGCCTTCTAAGACAAAACCCTTTGGATTTCCAAAGGGTTTTTAGTGTATTGATTAGTAAGGGGCACCTATTTATTTTTTATTCGCCTCGGTAATATATTTTTGAAGTGCCATGGTCATTGACGGGGTGTCGGGAGTCGGGGCCTTGATATCGATGCGCAATCCGGCTTCCGTGGCCGCTTCTATGGTCGAATCACCGTAGACAGCGATACGGGTGTCATTTTGTTTAAAATCGGGAAAATTCTTTAAAAGTGATTCTATTCCCGAAGGACTAAAAAACACCAAAATATCATAATATACGTCCCTCAGATCCGATAGGTCGCTAATGACGGTCTTGTAAAATATACCCCGGGTATAATTAACACCTAGTTTATCCAATGTTGCCGGGATAATAGGCTTTAGAACATCGGAGGAAGGCAGCAGAAAGGCTTCGTCCTTATATTTTTTGAACAGCGTTACCAAATCATCGAAATTCATTTTACCCACATAGATCTTTCGTTTTCGGTAAATGACATATTTCTGAAGATAAAAAGCGACTGCCTCTGATTGGCAAAAATATTTCATTGAATCAGGCACCTTGAATCGCATTTCCTCCGCAATCCTAAAATAGTGATCTACCGCATTGCGGCTGGTGAGGATAATGGCCGAATAATTTTTGAGATCTATCTTTTGCAGTCGAACATTTTTGGCATCAACCCCTTCAACATGTATAAAGGGCCTAAAATCAACTTTTACCTTTTCCTTATCAATGAGTTTTGAATAAGGAGAGTTTTCCATTTTCGGCTCCGGTTGTGATACCAAAATTGTTTTTACTTTCATGTGCAAAAAGTTATTGCTTTGTTATTTTCGCATGTACCTATATACCATCAATATTAATTTTTAAAGCAATTAATATCTTACATGGTTACAGCTTCATACATCCTACTACTTAAGATAGCTCCCGAGAATAATAAACGGCGCAATTTCAAGAGCGCAAAGGTACAAAATAAAATAGAAAAAGTTATTGGTAATGAATTTTTGATGAATCCGCACCACATTGACCCAACCGATTGCATTTATCAAGAGAATTAAAAAAACTGCGAGATAAACAACAATTTTCGAGTCCTTTAAGACGTAGGTAAGAATCACATTGGCCATAAACATCAAAAGGGAACTATGATTTAAATAAGAAAGCTTGCTAAAAATAATCTCACTAATAATCTTGTAGTTGCCAAAAATAAATCCGTTCCCCAATTGTAAAA
This sequence comes from Maribacter sp., assembly GCA_022865355.1. Lineage (GTDB taxonomy): Bacteria > Bacteroidota > Bacteroidia > Flavobacteriales > Flavobacteriaceae > JALHST01. The sequence goes on from JALHST010000117.1 coordinate 22,855, forward strand.
ATACCTTGGCTATCTCAAATAGGAGAATAGCGCCTAAAATGATCGGAAAGATCAAGGTATAGCTCTCGTCTCCATTTGGTGCGAATAACTTCCATATAAAAAAAAGAAATAGGGCCAAGTTACTTATTTGAAAAACACTAAAGAAAACTTGAAACCAATTCATTAACGGTTCTTTCTTGTTGAACATGAAAATATACTTGTTGTTGAACGGCAGGATAATAAAATTAAGAAATCGGTTATAGAATTGATTTTTGGCGATAACCAGTAACAAGAGACTTCCGACTAAAAGTACGGTAGTCCAATCAAAACTTTCAATAGTGCGAAGTACGGGCTCCATTAGTCAAGTCTTATATTTTGACCATTAAGACCATAATGTAGCCCATTTTCAGAAATACCGATTCTGAAATACACCGGATTTTCCATTAAGGGTTTTGGTAGCTTAAACGTAAAAAACGTGGTATCATTTGATTTCAAGGTCAAATTCTTATTCTCGGGCCGTACATCTTGTATGGGTATGATGTCAACGGGACGTTTGTAGTCGTTCAAATAGGTCACTCCGAATCTAATTTTCTTCAGATCGATATCGATATCATAAGGATTATATACTTTTAGCGTATGTTCACTGCCCCAGGGATTTTCAAATTTCCGGGTATCGACAAAACACTTCAGTTTGCGATAGGATTCAAAATCATCGATTATCTTTCCATAATATGTGCTTTCGTTTAAATTGGCAATTTGTATGTCCCTTTCGGGAATATATTGTGATAGATAAAGAATATTCTTATGTTGCACTTTTGACTCGGATTCATCGATAGAATATTCGTTTTCCCGATACATTGTATTGTTTAAGGAAAACGAGGTTTTCCCGGAATAAAAGGCATACATAGGGGCCAAACGATATGAATTTTCAAACACAACGGGCATATCCCCGGCAATTAACGCGACCTTTCGAACCCATTTCTTATTGCCATGACTTTCGTACGTTACAGGAAATAAGGGCTCGTAAATGAGGCCTATGCGCAAGATTGAAAGCAATACGATATTGACCAGCCCCAATCTAAAAATCCATTTTCGGGTACTTTCGTTGATCAACATATCATTGAACGTCATTATTGTCAACGGTATTGAAATGACGATGATCCATTGCGTTTGTACGATCCGGTGGAGGCTTGATATAAAAAAGAATACAAGTACGCCATAAGTTAGATATACGAGTGCCTTCGTAAACAAATCAGTAATCCCGGTTTTGAAAAGTGCGCGATAAACCCAAGGAAAAATGAGTCCAAAAAGGGCAAAGAGATTTAGAAAATATCCCAATGTAAACTGTTTAAAATCATACGCTTCGTTCGGACGCTCGAATAAATGATATTTTATCGAAATAAAGTCATGGTCATAAAGCCAAATGAAATGGGGTATATAGGCAACCAAAGCGATGAAAACGGCCATCCAGGCATATTTATTGGCCAATAATTTCAGATTCGACAGCAAGACAAAGAAGATAACCAATATCGCGTGGTATTTACTATACATCAAAGCGGCCATCACAAGGCCCATACCTATTGCCAACGAAAAGGAAGGTTTTGTTAGGAATCTCTTATATACCAGTAAGAAAAGGGCGGTAAAAAAAAGTAATGGGGTATCGGGCAAGGTAAAAAACCCATAGGCATTCAATAAGGTCACCGAAAAAGTCAGTATAAAAAAGTGGGTTATATACTCTTTCTTTCTTTTATTATCAATCAAGAGCCATAAAATAATCAAGGTGCCTATCGAAAGGACACAGCTCATAAATCGAACGCCCAGTTCCCCAGAAAAAAAGAAACTACTGATCTTGATCAATAAGGCCACCATGGGTGGATGGTCGAAATAACCCCAGGCCATATGTTGCGAGAAATACCAGTAATAGGCCTCATCAAAAATAAGTTCGGTAAAATATGATTGCAGCAGATTGATAATGAAGACGACCCCTAAGAGATATAAGAATAGTTTGGGAAATTTTTGAAGCATTATTTTGAGTATCTTAAATTTTGCTGGAACCTAATAAAGGACTTAATACCTCCCTGTATTATTTTTGCTATGAAGCGTCAAAATTACGAATTATGTCGTTTAGGTACCCTTTTAAAAAAATGATAAATACGATTATCCCGTTTTCATACAACCATTAAAACACTATTTTTGCCCAAATACTATCAAATCAATGTCGGATCGACTAGTCATTATTCCCACATACAATGAGATTGAGAACATTGAGGCCATCATAAAAGCGGTTTTTGAACTTTCCACCGAATTTCATGTTCTTATTGTTGATGATAATTCCCCGGACGGTACCGCCAAAGTTGTGGAGGAGTTGCAGGCAAATTTTAAGGACCGGCTTTTCATAGCGGTTCGCAATGGTAAATTAGGTTTAGGCACGGCTTACATTCATGGGTTTAAATGGGCCATTGACCGAAAGTATAATTACATCTTCGAGATGGATGCAGACTTCTCACACAACCCGTTAGACCTTGAAAGATTGTATGCCGCTTGCGCGAACGGTGCCGATGTTGCTGTGGGGTCACGATATAAAAAAGGCGTAAATGTCGTTGACTGGCCCTTGTATCGGGTATTGTTGTCCTATGGTGCATCAATTTATGTAAAAATAATCACCGGGATGCGGGTACACGATCCCACCGCAGGTTTTGTGTGCTATAAACGATATGTTTTGGAAAATATACACCTAGAGTCAATTCGATCGATCGGGTATGCTTTTCAAATTGAAATGAAATTCAGGGCCTATCTAAAAAATTATAAAATTGAGGAAATTTCAATCGTCTTTCGTGACCGCCTTCGGGGGAAATCAAAAATGAGTGGCTCGATTATCCACGAGGCGATATTCGGGGTTCTTAAAATGAAGATTAGAAGTTTGTTTCATAAAGATAAATTTTAACTATGGGTAGAATATTGTTAAAAAATGCTTCTGTTGTCAGTGACAATGTCATATTTGAAGGTGATATTCTAGTGCAGGAAGAGCACATAGCAAAAATTGATAGAAGCATCAGTCATGAAACCGCAAAAGTCTATGATCTCGCCGGCAGCTTTGTGTTGCCTGGCTTTATAGACGATCAAGTACATTTTAGGGAGCCGGGACTAACCCACAAAGGAACGATAGCCACCGAGAGCAGAGCGGCTATCGCTGGAGGAATCACCTCGTATATGGAACAACCCAATACGAATCCGCAAACAACGACCCTTCAAAATTTAGAAGCAAAGTTCGCCATTGCCAATAAAGCCTCTTTTGCCAATTATTCTTTTCTTTTCGGAGGTACGAACGATAATTTGGAAGAACTGAAACGATTGGATAAAAATGCCTGTTCAGGCATAAAATTATTTTTAGGATCCTCTACGGGCAATATGTTGGTCGATAATGAAGAGGTCATCGAAAAAATTTTTAGGAATACCGACATGGTCATCTCTGCGCATTGCGAAGATGAAACGACCATTCGGCATAATTTGGCCAAATACAGGCAAATTTATGGTGATGCTATTCCTATGAAGTGTCACCCGCTTATCAGAAGTGAGGAGGCCTGTTATATCTCTTCCTCCAAGGCGGTCGCCCTTGCCAGAAAAACTGGAGCCAGGCTGCATGTTTTTCATGTATCTACGGGCAAGGAGACCGGGCTGTTTCAAAATGATCTGCCATTAGCCGAGAAAAAAATCACTGCAGAGGTCTGCATCCATCATCTTTGGTTTTCCGATGAAGATTATGATACCAAAGGATCGCTGATCAAGTGGAACCCTGCTGTTAAGACATCGGCAGACCGGTCAACATTATGGGAGGCCGTTTTGGATGACCGAATTGATGTCATTGCCACCGATCATGCACCTCATACCCTGGATGAAAAGAACAACACCTATGAAAGGACCCCTTCGGGAGGCCCCCTTGTTCAACATGCGGTGCCCGCACTATTCGAAAAATTTCATGAGGGCTTGATATCCTTAGAAAAGATCGTCGAAAAAATGTGCCACAATCCCGCTATCTTGTTCCAAATAGAAAAACGGGGATATATCAAAGAGGGTTATTTTGCCGATATAGTGGTAGCTAATTTGAACAACCCCTGGACAGTTGCCAAAGAGAATATTGCCTATAAATGTGGATGGTCACCTTTCGAGGGGGTACACTTTAAATCTAGCATTTCACATACCTTTGTCAATGGACATTTAGCCTATGAAAATGGCAAATTTTCGAACGAAAGAAATGCTAGGAGATTAACATTCAATAGATAGTCATGAGAAAATATATTTATTTTTTGATGCTGATAGGCCTAACTTCCTGCAATGAAAAATTGTTGGAAAAGCCCGATAATCTAATTGACAGGGGCAAAATGGTACAGATACTCGCCGATATGGCCATCGCAAACGCCGCAGTAATAGCGAATAAATCGTTGCTTGAGAACAATAACTTTAGGCCTACAGAGTATGTCCTAACAAAATATGGTATAGATAGTGCCCAGTTCGTTGATAGCGATCGATACTATGCTTCCATTCCTATGGAGTATGAATCTATATATCAAGAGGTCGAATCAAAATTAGACCAGGAGAAAAAGGAAATGGAATTAGCTAAAAAACTAAAGGACAGCCTTCATCAAATAGAACTGAAGGAAAAGAAGAAATTGACCACCGAACGATCAAATGCGCTTAAGGATTCTCTTCCTTAAATTTCTGGGAACAGAACCGAATCACCTCTGATAAGGGCTCAAATTCAAATGGGAGTACATTCTTGATTTTGTCATTGGCATACAGGTCTCTATCCTGTAAGGATTTAATAGAGCTTTTCGTTATGCGCCGACCCCTACCCGTGAAGATATTGACTGCCCAATCAATAGAACGACCTATTTGTAACTGCCAATATTTCAATTGTTTCGTGGGTTGGGATTTACCTAATTCTTTGGCAATCAGACTTAAGATTTCTTGAAATTTAAGATTTTTGTCCACCAGAATAAATCGTTCGTTCTTTTGGGCCGAATCAGTCAAATACCGCATTATTTTTACGACATCGTTTACCGAAACGAATCCTGTTCCGCCAGGCGGGTAATAGGTATATCCTTTATTGGCTATGGTAAATAATTCACCACTACCCTTTCCCCAAAATCCCGGTCCGACTATCACCCCAGGATTTACGATTACAGCAGCTAGACCCTCTTGAATTCCTCGCCAGACTTCTATTTCGGCCGCATGTTTTGTAATGGCGTACACGTTGGTGTCGCGTTCGATCCATTCGCTATCCTCGTTTGCCATAGTGCCATTCATACTTTTTCCAATAGTGCCAATCGTACTTACATAACAGAGTTTTTTTATTTTTTTGGCAAGGCAAAGGTTTACGATGTTCGCCGTGCCTTCGGTATTTATTTTTTGCAACTTTTTGTATCGCCGGGGGTCGAACGAAATGAAGGCCGCGGTGTGATAAACAACTTCTATATTTAGAAAAGACGCTTCCAAAGCGGGTATATCATTAAGATCTGCCTTCACCCATTCAATTTGTGAAAAAAGTTCCGCGGCATTCTGGGTATAATACCAAAAGACTTTTTCGACCCATTTTAAATTGCTTCCTTCACGATATATTGCGCGAACGCGAATATTGTCTTGAAGCAATCGCAATAGCAAATGCGAACCTACCAAACCTGTACCTCCCGTGACCAAAACCATGCGCAAATTTAGGAATTCGGTCGGGATATATTCAATTATTAGCCAAGGTATAGCGTTCGTTTTCCTTTATATTTGCAGCAATTAATCAGCAAAAATAGAATGGTAGTGAATTTTGTGGAAGAATTGAAATGGAGAGGCATGCTACACGATGCCATGCCCGGCACCGAAGAGCATCTTTTGAGTGGAATGCAGTCTGCCTATGTGGGGATAGATCCCACCGCCGATTCGTTGCATATAGGGCATTTGGTGAGTGTAATGATGTTGCGTCATTTTCAGCTGTCAGGCCATAAGCCATACGCATTGGTAGGTGGGGCCACAGGAATGATCGGGGACCCCTCCGGAAAATCTGCCGAGCGCAATTTATTGGACGAAGGCACCTTGCGTCGAAATCAGAAAGCTTTGAAGGAGCAACTTTCCCGTTTTTTGGATTTTACGAGTGATGCACCAAATGCCGCCATCTTGGTTAATAACTATGATTGGATGAAGAATATTTCCTTTTTGGATTTTATAAGGGATGTAGGCAAACATATCACGGTCAACTATATGATGGCCAAGGATTCAGTCAAAAAGCGCCTCTCGGCCGAAGCGAAGGAAGGAATGTCATTTACTGAATTTACCTATCAGCTGGTGCAGGGATATGATTTTCTTTATCTCTATCAAAAGTATAATTGCTCGCTACAAATGGGGGGTAGTGACCAATGGGGAAATATTACGACGGGTACTGAACTTATTCGAAGAATTGCCGGAGCAAAAGGCTATGCCTTGACCTGTCCACTGATTACCAAAGCTGATGGGACCAAGTTTGGAAAAACCGAAGACGGGAATGTCTGGTTAGACGCCAATCGTACTTCGCCTTATAAATTCTACCAGTATTGGCTGAATACCTCTGACGAGGATGCCGAAAAATATATAAAGATTTTCACATTTTTGACGAAAACCGAAATTGAAAGCCTTGTCAAAGAGCATCAGGAAAGCCCGCACCTGAGGGTATTGCAAAAGACGTTGGCGCATGAAATCACGGTCATGGTGCATTCGCAGGAAGATTTTGACAACGCCTTACGAGCCAGTGATATCCTATTTGGTAAGTCCACCTCAAAGGATCTAAAAAAATTAAACGAGAAAACTTTTTTAGAGGTGTTTGAAGGAGTGCCCCAGGCGACCATAGCGCGGATCGAGCTACAAACGGGATTGGATATGATCGGTGCGCTAGCTGACAAAACGGGATTTTTGTCGTCAAATAGTGAGGCCCGACGGGAACTGAAACAGAATTCAATCTCGGTCAATAAGGAAAAGGTCAAAGAAGATTACCGAATCAAAATATCTGACCTAATCAATGACAAATACGTGCTTTTGCAACGGGGAAAGAAGAATTACTTCGTATTAGTGGCAGACTAGGCCAAACCGATGTATTCCCCGCATTACAGCACCATCAAATTACAGCCCCGTATATCTGAATTGTCAAATCGTCCCAATATTTCAAAACGGCCATCGGCCTGCATTTTGCCCAAATCTTGGGTCGCAATAAATGCGCAGGAGTTCAAATTGGCCAGATCGATGATGTTGATTCCTCCGGTTTTGTTACGGTCTTGGGGTGTCAAGGGGTCTTCAGTATCCCGAATTCGTACTTGCATCCACGGCGGGGTCTTAAAAATACCATCTCCTTCTGAATATGCCTGAGACAATAATTCGGTCATCCCATATTCAGAATGGATCCGAGAAACACCGAAGCCCTCTTTAAGTAGGCCATGCAGTTCCTCGCGGATCATTTCCTTCCTTCGTCCTTTCATTCCCCCCGTTTCCATAATGATGGTATTTTTCAAATTGAATTGAAATATTTCCACCAGTTCCAGAAGGGCGAAAGAAACGCCGATTAGAAGTATTTTGGTGCCTGCTGCGTCAAGTTTCAACAACTTTTTGGTTAAACTGTCCAAATCATTTAATTGAAAACCACTTTCGGGATGACCGCTTCGTTTTATGAGATCATCTACCATATACACCAAGGAAGAACCTTGACGTTCCAAGTAAGAAGGCAGTAAGGCCAAAATGCAGTATTCCGATACTAGGCCATAGAAATATTGAAACCCCTGTAAGTAACTTTGTCTATACAATTGCACATTGGTAACATAATGAAAGCTGGTGATGCTTCCCGTTGTGCCGCTGCTTGTAAAGACCATCTCGGGCTTGGCAACTCCCGAAACGACATTTTTCGATTTAAAAAAATCTATCGGCAAAAAGGGAATTTCCTGAAGTGCCGACACGTTTTTTTCAGTTTTACCCAAATACCTGCAAAATTTATGATACACTGGGTTATTCCTGAATTGATATCCATATATTTTCAAGGCACATTGCTCAAATTCCAATTGAGAGGTAATTTCAAAGATGGTAGCAGCGTTGAACATCATCCCAAAAATAACCATTTCAAAGTCTTTATGGGAAAAACATTGCGGGTTGGTTCTCTACGAAGTTTTTAAAAAAACAGTGGGATTATAGCGGCAATTGAATTTACTTCACTACTAATTTTCGGGTAATGGTCTTATTGCCTTCGGTAGCATGCAATACATAGACTCCGGGCACCAAACGTGAAATGTTCAAAGCGTTCGAAGTAACCCGCTCAGTAAGCACCACTTCGCCAAAAACATCATATACCAGGATGATTTTGGGCCCGTTCTCAGCACTGGTCATATAGACCACACTTTCATAAACAGGATTTGGATATAACTTGAATCCTGAAATCTCATCGTTTTGATTCTTTAGATTTCGTGGTTCCTGGGCAGAAAGCGCAATAGAAAACACCATGAATAATGCCAAGTAGATTATTTTCATTGTAATTGATTTGGGATCAACACAATAAAGATACTGAAAGACGAGAATAAGGCGATGAAAATGTTGTGAAATTCGATATATTGTAGGTCAAATAAAAATGACTTGCATTTCATCGATATTATTAAGGGAAAACGAAGTTATTTTCCTGAAAAAAAGAAGGTATTTACTTGACTATAAGTTTTCGGGTGGCCACCTTATTTTTCTCAAAAACGCGAAGTACGTAAACCCCCGCACCCAGATCGCTCAGATTCAACTCCGAACCGAGAAGGGTGGTTCGAAGCACCTCAGTACCTAACACATCAAAAATTAAAATCATTTTTGGGGCATTTTCACCGGTAATGATAAAGACCTTGCCATTGGTTACTGGATTTGGATACAACTTAAAACCATCAATTTCTCCATTCGGCTTTGATTCTTGACCGTAGCTAAAGGAGATAAAAAGAAGGGAAATTATAAGGTAAAGTTGCTTCATGCGATATTGTCAACAAAATATACCTCACAAATATACTAATTCTTTGTTCGCTGCGTTCGCGACTCCAAATAATATGGCATTTATTCGATGAAATGCACAAAGCCCGCTTTTGGCGGGCTTTGAATTTTATATAATATTCTTAGAATTTTAGACTATATCCTACCGAGAAGGCCCTGCCGGGATGTCTTTTGTAAAATAATTGGTTTTGTGCCCCAAAAGATTCATATTGGCTTTCTACATCATCATTCAAAAGGTTGCTAACCTTAAGGTTGATACTCTGATTTTGATTTTCCCCGAATGATTTGGTCAAATTTAAATAGAGGTTGTTAAAGGGCATGGTATAGACATCGGGTGCGAAGCCTGTTCCAACCACCTCCAAAGTTTTTCCTTGAACGTTATAAAACAGTCCCATTTGAAGGCCTTTCTCGACTTGACTATAATTGATGCTGGCATTGATGAGAAAAGGCGACTGGCCTTGAAGTGTCCTATCATTTCCCAAGGTTTCCCCGTCCCTGAGGCCCAATTGCCTTAACGTACGTTCTGCATCACTGTACACCTGGGTCGATTTAATGATAGACGTATTCACATTGAGGCTGAAATTATTGAAGGCGTTCGCGATAAAACCTAAATTTTTGCGAAGTTCGAACTCCACGCCCAGTACATTGGCATTACCCAGGTTCCGAGGGGTAAAGTTATCAAATGAATTTTCAAAATAGGTAAGTTCAATAGGATCCTTAAATGATTTGTAGAAACCGCTCAAGGCAATCATTTCGGCACTTTCGCCAAACCATTCCATTCTAAGGTCAAAGTTATCGATATAGGTGGGCTGAATGTCTATATTCCCTATAAAGGTTACACTTGACAAAGGGTCGAAAATTTTAGCGATCGAAGCTTCCTTGAACGAAGGTCTTGCCGTGGTGTGGGCATAGGAACCCCTAAGATTCATTTTGTCGGTCAACTCATAGATGAGGTTGGCGGTCGGAATAAAATCAAGTTTGTCAAGAATTTTCTGATCATCATAGATTACCTTTTGGGGATCATTAATATCCTTATTGTCCTCACCGGTATATCTCGTCTGAAAATTTTCCCATCGCAGACCCACTATTGTTCTCAAGCGGTCGCCGATCTTAAATTCATTTGATGCATAGGCCGCGATATTGCGTTGTTTGGCATTGTAGGTATTGGCCGGTTCGGCAATTGATATGTCAGGATCAATAAAAGTGCCTGAATCATTGGAAACCGTCCATAGGTTTTCAGGGGCCAGAATGTTGTCGGCAATACCGTCGAATACCGTGGTGTTTTTATTGCTCTGTATCTCGAAGTTCAAGATACTAAAATCCCGTTTTTTAAAACTGCCATAGGCGCCGAACAGCAACTTGGCCTCTTTTTTATCTAAAAAGTATTTTCTTGTCACATCCAATTTTGATACGGCGTCGATTTCTTCTAAATTCCTCCAGATTCTTTTGGGCTGATTGTTTTGTTGAAAGGAATAAATGCCATCATCGATCCGAAAGGCGGTCGTTCTGATATCCTTGTCCCTAATTTGGGAATAGGTCGGTGACAACGACCATTCGGTCGACCAGGAAGCATCGCCATTGGTGTGGGTTCCTGTGAGCAGGCCATTGCTAATGGAGCGCTGGGTGTATTCCAGGTTGTCTTTCTTAAAATCGATAAAATCGGTAAAATTTAGGGTTTGATTGAACAAGCCGGCCGTCGATTCACCGTTTTGTAAATGCAGTAGATTAAGCTTGTATTTCGACTTTTTGGTTTTAAAGGAAGTACCTAAAAGCCCACTTACCAGTACATCATTGCTTCCAATATCACCTTTCTGTGTCCGATTGGTCAACAATTCGAAAATGGCCGGGTCGGGATTTCTCCGATAAAAATTATTCTCGGCATTTTCGTAAAAAGTGGTACTGTTCTTATAGGAAAAAGAACCTAAAAAACCCAAGCGGTTTTCCCCTTGGCCCACATTGTATTGATTGCCTGCAGTAAATCCGACGCTATAGTCCATGAAACTGGTACTTCTCAATGCAGAAAGTACCGGACTAAATTGCTTTGTGATGGCGGTAAGCCTAGGATCATAATCGAAGGTATTGGGAATATCCTGTTTTCTATTGATGGGTACATCCCGGGTACCATCATCAAACCCTAGAAAATCGGTGCCGCCCCCTTTATAATCCAAATAGTTGCTATTAAAATGCATTTCGGGATTGTAAGATCCGCTCAATGATAGACTGTATTCTTTCTTTGTAGGATAATCTTTGGTCACAATATTTACAATGCCCCCTGTAAAATCGGCAGGTAGATCGGCAGACGCCGATTTTAATACCAAAACATTGTCAATGATATTCGTTGGGAAAATATCCAATTGTATGGTGTTACGATCCGGATCCAAGCCAGGTATGTCGATACCATTTAAAATTGATTTGGTATAACGATCCCCCAAGCCTCTGACATATACATATTTTCCACCTTGAACCGAAACGCCAGGGACACTCTTAATGGCGTTGGCAACGTCACCCGCCCCTGATTTTTTAAAAGCCTCCGCCGATAGACCATCTAAGAGGTTGACGGCCTTTTTTTGAATCCCCAATACGGCAGTCTCCGTATTTTTTTTGACACTCACCGCGATAACCACTTCATCGAGGCCCTCCGCCAATGTTTCCATCGTAACATTTACCGTAGTTACCTCCCCTGGTTTTACCACTACATCGGTAATCTCGACGGTTTTATAACCCAAATAGGAATAGGAAACCGTGTAGGTACCCGCATCTAAAGCGAGGGTATATTTGCCATCAAAATCGGAAGTGGTCCCTTTCGTGGTTCCTTTTATCACGATATTGGCAAAGGGTACCGGATCCTGAAAATCGGCATCTTTCAGGGTTCCCGTTACTTCGCCTTGTTGGCCCCAGCTCAGTTGGGATACGAATGCAATTAAAGTTAAAAGCTTAAAATGTAGTTTCATAAAAATAGTTGTAAAACGCGATTTATAAATAAACTAAATGCCCGCCAATATGAATTGGCGAGCAACTTAGTGAAATAGTAGGTTTTAAATTTTAAAATCCTAAACTTGCTTTTGCGTTGGTATAGGTCCAGCTAAAAGCACTGGTATCGGCTCCAACAGTTTCAGCGCCTTCGGTAACTTGGCTTGTCCAAGCGGCAGCTCTTGTTGGCAAATCAGGATTTAGGATAAGCGGGCTTTCACCGGTTCCAACGGCTTCTTGGAAAATTGCCGCATCGGCTCCAACCACTTCCCAGTTGTTGAAGATCAACAAACCATCCAAAAAGTTTTGGGCCACACTGTTGCCATTGATCCGAACAATCGATGTTGCCGCAAAATTAAGGGCATATATATTTTCAACGGTTCCTCTGGCGCTGCTCCTAAAATCTGCATATTTATTGCTCGGGGCCACCATGCTGCCAATGAGGGTAACATTTCTCATAATGAAGGATGCATTGGTAGATCCTTCCCCGCCGTCGATTTCCAGGTCACTATCCTGAACGTCCCCTGCAATTACGATGGCATTGTCAATCGTTCCGGAATACGCCTGATCAATATCCAAGCCGTCATCTCCTCCAGCCCAACATAGCAGGTTGGTAGGGTTTACAGTTCCTCCAAAGAATTCAATACCGTCATCTACATTACCAACGATTTCGATATTGTCGATGGTAGTGCCCGAGCCTACGGCTCCTAAGGTTAATCCGTTAATTTCGTTGCCTTCCCCGATCAAAGCGCCCCCATGACGAATGGAGATATATTTTAAGGTACCAGAATTATCGGCATCGTTCAGCGCATCCCCTGGGCCATACGTACCAAAGGTATCCTCTGCGGGAATTCCTTCGATTTGATATTCGGTCACATCGCCAGGCAAGGAAGCCGAGGCTCTACCCAAAACCAAAACTCCGCCCCACAAGCCACGATCGTTCTCGTCCAAATTGGTGCCCGCTGTTTGGCCTACCGCAATATTGTCGTCTTCCGCCGTAAAAATTATTGGCTTGTCCGCGGTACCTACGGCCTCTATTTTTGAATCCCGTTGAACAATCAATGCCGAAGCCAAGGAACCAGAACCTGGGGTTCCTTTTATTATGGTGCCAGGTTCAATGGTCAAGGTCACCCCAACCCCGACAACGACTTTTCCCGCAAGCTTATAGATATTGTTGGCGGTCCATGTAGTATTTGTACCTATTTCACCTGAAACGGTTATTATTTCAGCACAAGACCCACCAAAGTCGATTCCGGTCTCGTCGCCATTTTGTATCCCATCATTACAGGTAGCAGCTACCGGGGAACAGGGTTGGCAGTTGGGGCCGCCACAATCGATCTCGGTTTCGCCTTGATTCAAGATACCGTCATTACAGGTGGCCAAAGGCTCGATAACGACCGGTTCGTCATTATTTTTGCATGAAGTAACCACCATTGCACCGATTGCAAAACCAGCTAAAATAAGTTTTTTCATTTCCAGATTTTTTAATTTTCGTTTTTCAGTTTGTGAGCTGTGCTCGATTATTTATTACGTTGCAAAGAAACCCACAACTTGTGAAGGTGGTGTTACCTGGCTATTAAACCTCTATTGTTATAGTGTTATCATAGTGTTACCATATTAAATCAACGTTAAGTACTTTATAAGTAACCGTATTATCTTTACATTTGACGATGCTATTATTTTAATAGGAATCTTAGCGGTTCATTTATTTAATTTTCAAGTACTTATAATAACTGTTTACACAAAAAAGAAGTGGTGAATTGTAAAATAGACCAACATGAAAAAAAGTGAAATACGGATACTTTTAGTAGATGATGAATCAGATATCCTCGAAATTGTTAGCTATAATCTTAGCGAAGAGGGCTATCAGGTATTTACGGCCAAAAACGGCGTGGAAGGCGTGGCCAAAGCCAAAAAGAAGTTGCCGCATTTGATTATTATGGACGTTATGATGCCAGAAATGGACGGGATAGAAGCGTGTGAGACAATTCGTAAAACCCCAGGACTTGAAAATACCATCATCACCTTTCTCACGGCCCGAGGGGAAGATTATTCCCAGGTGGCCGGTTTCGATGCCGGGGCCGATGATTATATTACCAAACCTATAAAACCAAAGGTTTTGGTGAGTAAGGTGAAATCGTTGTTGCGACGCTTGAAGGAGGAAGATACCGCCAATGAGGACATTGTTAAAGTAGGAAATATTGTAATCAACCGCGAAGAATACAAAATTATCAATAATGGTAAAGAAATCGTACTTCCACGGAAGGAATTTGAACTATTGGCACTGCTCACTTCCAAACCGAATAAGGTTTTCAAACGTGAGACCATTCTCGATAAGGTTTGGGGCAGCGAAGTGGTGGTCGGTGGACGCACGATCGACGTACATATTCGAAAACTTCGTGAGAAAATAGGCGATGACAACTTTAAGACAGTAAAGGGAGTAGGCTATAAGTTCGTTCTGTAATGTCTATACGCTTAAAAAAATCCTATAGGTTCGCTATTAGATCATCCCTATTGATTTCCCTATTTTCCTTTTTGATACTGTTATTTTTGCAATGGATCTATGACGTTTTCAATTGGTATTTCATCCTTATTTTCTTACTGCTTTCGTTCATAGCCTCCTTTTTATTGCTTCAGATTCGGATCGAGCGTTTCATATATCGCCGAATAAAAAAAATTTACGATGATGTTGCCCTCTTGGAATCTTCCTCGCCTTCCTCGGGAACGATTACGACCGATATGCGCAGCTTGACCGAAGAAATCGAAAAATTTGCGCAGGGAAAGAAAATTGAGATCGATATCTTAAAAATTCGAGAAGAATATCGGCGTGATTTTTTAGGCAATGTTTCCCATGAACTGAAGACCCCATTATTTACCGTCCAAGGCTATATAGAAACCCTGTTGGATGGGGCCATGGAAAATAAAAATATCAGAAAAAAATATTTGCAAAGAGCTGCAAAAGGGGTAGATCGGCTCATCTATATCGTAAAGGATTTGGATCTTATCACAAAATTGGAGGTCGGTGACCTAAATCTAGAACGCGAGGATTTTGATATCATCGAAGTTATCGAAGGCGCTTTTGAGCTCTTGGAAATGAAAGCCGCAAAAAAGAAAATTGCCCTTACATTCGATACAGATTATATAAAACCGATCATGGTAAATGCAGATAAGGAAAAAATTCAGCAGGTACTTATCAATCTATTGGTCAATTCGATAAAATACGGTCATACCAATGGCACCACCGAAGTAAGCGTCGAAAACTTGATAAAGAACAAAATAATTGTTAGGGTTACCGATAATGGCGAGGGAATCCCCAAAAAGGATATCCCACGAATTTTTGAACGATTTTACAGAGTTGACAAAAGTGGTAGCAGAAGCGAAGGAGGCTCCGGACTCGGTCTGTCGATCGTAAAACACCTCATAGAGGCGCATAATGAGAAAATCTTTGTTGAAAGCGAGATAGGGGTAGGCTCCGAATTTTCATTTACCTTAGAAAAATCGAAAGTCCAAAACTCATAGTTGCGTGGTCCTGACATCGATATTTCCATAGCTTTGTCGTACAAAAAAAATATTAGTGGGAAGCAAAAATAAGTTAAGGCGTTTTGAAGAAAATGCACAATTTAATAACGTGGTCCAGCCTACACGGGAACATATTCGATCGGGCGATATTCACTTAAAAGGTACTTGGGCGGCCCATTTCGGTAATAATAATCCCATAGTCCTAGAACTGGGTTGTGGTAAAGGCGAGTATACCTTGGGACTCGCCAGGCAAAATCCCGCACAAAATTTTATCGGAGTCGATATAAAGGGAGCAAGATTATGGCGTGGGGCTAAAACAGCCCTTGAAGAGAAACTATTTAATGTGGCTTTTCTGAGAACGCAGATTGAGTGGATCGACCAACTTTTCGATACAGATGAGGTTTCCGAAATCTGGATTACCTTTCCAGACCCACAGATTAAATATAAGCGCACCAAACATCGGATGACCAATCCCGATTTTTTGAAAAAATACCGAACTATTTTAAAACCACAAGGGATGGTGCATCTAAAAACAGATAGCGAATTTATGCATGGGTATACCTTAGGGCTCTTACAGGGTTTGGGATTGGAAATTTTATATGCCAACCACGATATATATAAAAATGAAGGCAGCCCGAAAAATGTTTTGGGAATCCAGACTTTCTATGAAAAACAGTATCTTGAAAAGGGGAAATCGATTACCTATTTACAGTTTCGTATACACTGATCCATGGAACACTTGTTAATTCTTTTTTTTGCAACTTTTTCTGCCGCATTCATGGCGACCGTGCCGCCGGGACTGTTGAATATGAATGCCGCCAAGACAAGTGTCGAAAAAGGGAAATTGAACGGAGTGATTTTTAGTCTCGGGGTATCGAGCATGATTATTATCCAAGCGTACATCGCGGTCCTGATTTCAAAATTTCTATATCGAAATCCGGAAGTAATCGATCTGTTGTTGAAATTAGCCCTTTTGGTATTCGCTTTTTTCACGGTATATTTTTTTATAGCCGCGCAGAGAAACAAGGTTAGGGCTCCAACAAAAGTAGTGGTAAGTAAAAGGAATAGTTTTTATAAGGGATTCTTTTTGGCGGCCCTAAACCTGTTGACTATCCCATATTACAGCGGACTGAATGCCATGTGGAATGCCTCGGGATGGATCCAATTCGAAATAACCGATATTGTTATTTTTATTTTGGCAGCCGGTTTTGGCACGTTTTCAGTGCTGTACCTGTATGTGTTTTATTTCAATAAAATGGAAACCAAGACGAATCGATTTTCGAAGAACAGTAATTATATTTTAAGTGCATTAATGATGGTTCTCTTAGTAATTACAATTATTAGGATTTTATACAAATGACGAAACCTGACAACAAAGACTTCTTTCAAAAGGTATATGAAGTCGCACGACAGATTCCGTACGGCCGGGTGACTTCTTATGGCGCCATTGCCAAATATCTTGGCGCAGCTCGAAGTGCCCGTATGGTGGGTTGGGCAATGAACGCTTCAGAAAAGAAAGGAGATGTTCCCGCCCACAGAGTAGTGAACAAAATAGGATTGCTAACGGGAAAACATCATTTTGATGGCACCAATTTGATGCAACAACTATTAGAAAACGAGGGAATCCAGGTCAAGGAACATCAGATCGTAAATTTTGAAAAGTATTTTTGGGATCCCTGGAAGGAACTTCAGGACCATACGTCTTAGCAGCGGGCATTCCTGACATTATCGAGGAAGGACGAATAGTTTCAATCTATTGGCACATCTTACTTTTCAATCGCAACCCTTTACCTTCTCATAGTGAAACTGTATCTTTGTTGTTTAGAATGATTTTATATAATGAAAATTGATAAAAAGGAAGTATTAAAGGCGCTTGAAACGATTACAGTCCCTGGTGAAGGACAGAATATGGTCGAAAGCGGAGCTGTGAAGAATATACAGATTTTTGGTGATGAGGTAGAAATTGATATTACGATCACAAATCCAAGTCTTCAGGCTCGTAAAAAGACCGAGGTGGAGATTTTGAAGATCATACATCAGCAAGTATATGAAAAAGCAAAAATAAAGGTAAATATTAAAGTAGATACCCCGATTAAGCCAAAAACAAATGAAATTAAAGGGAAGCCTATTGCGGGAATACAGAATATCATCGCCATTGCCTCAGGGAAGGGCGGTGTAGGCAAATCAACCGTAACGGCCAACCTGGCGGTCACCCTTGCAAAAATGGGCTTTAAAGTTGGCCTATTGGATGCCGATATTTATGGTCCGTCTATGCCCATAATGTTTGACGTTGCCCATGAAAAACCATTGGCAGTCAATGTTGAGGGCAAATCGAAGATGAAACCCATTGATAGCTACGGTGTAAAATTATTGTCTATCGGATTTTTTACCCAACCGGATCAAGCGGTAATTTGGAGAGGCCCCATGGCTTCAAAAGCTTTGAATCAAATGATTTTTGACGCCCATTGGGGGGAATTGGATTTTATGCTTATCGACCTGCCACCGGGTACAGGTGATATTCATTTGAGTATTATGCAGGCCCTGCCAGTTTCGGGGGCCGTAATAGTCAGCACCCCCCAGGAAGTGGCTTTGGCCGATGCGCGCAAAGGCGTAGCCATGTTCCAACAGGAGGCCATCAATGTACCAGTATTGGGAATCGTTGAAAACATGGCGTATTTTACCCCTGAAGAACTTCCGAATAACAAATATTATATCTTTGGAAAGGAAGGTGCAAAGCATTTGGCGGAAGATTTAAAAGTACCATTTTTAGGGGAAATACCCTTGGTTCAAAGCATTCGGGAAGCTGGCGATATAGGAAGGCCCGCCGCCTTGCAGACCGCAACGCCGATTGAAACCGCTTTTGATATCTTGACTAAAAATATAGTTCAGGAAGTAGTCAATAGAAATGAGCATCTGCCCCCAACGGAGGCAATCAAAATAACAACAATGGCCGGTTGTTCGGCTGTTAAAAAGAAATAGGATGACTTCGGAAGAGCTAAGATTGAATGTGGAAAAGGCGTTGGATGAAATCCGCCCGTTTTTGCAAAGTGACGGAGGAGATATTTCGCTCGTTTCCATAGACAATGAATCGTCGGTAAAAATTAGATTAGAGGGAGCATGTATTGGCTGTACAGTGAATCAGATGACCTTGAAAAGTGGCGTCGAGATGACCATAAAAAAATATGCCCCACAAATAGAGGAAGTAATAAATCTTAGCTGATCTTCTGATTTTAATCATAAGATTGCAGGCATTCGCATACTAGCTTTGTCGGAACATTGAACTTGGATACTTAATGATAAAAACCGATATATTGATAATTGGAGCGGGACCTACGGGTCTTTTCGCCGTTTTTGAAGCGGGCCTGCACCAATTAAAATGCCATTTGATAGATGCCCTTCCACAAGCTGGGGGGCAGTGTTCCGAAATCTATCCCAAAAAGCCCATCTATGATATCCCTGGATTTCCCGAGGTATTGGCCGGGGAATTGGTAGATAACCTCCTGGCACAAATAAAACCTTTTCAACCCGGGTTTACCTTGGGCGAACGGGCCGAGACCATCGAACGACTTGAGGACGACTCGTTTTTGGTTACGACGAACCTGGGCACGAAACATCAGGCGCCCATAGTCGCTATTGCCGGGGGACTGGGGAGTTTTGAGCCCAGAAAACCACTGCTTCAAAACTTAAAAAAATACGAGGATAATGGCGTCGATTATATGATTAAAGATCCGGAAGTCTTTCGCAATAAACGGGTAGTTATTGCCGGTGGGGGCGATTCGGCCTTGGATTGGAGTATCTTTTTGTCAAATCTTGCCTCCGAGGTTACTTTGATACACCGCCGCAATGAATTTCGCGGGGCTTTGGATTCGGTTGAAAAGGTGCAGAAGCTAAAGAATGAGGGAAAGATAAATTTGGTGACCCCGGCGGAAATAGTGGCGCTTAAAGGAAAAAACACCTTGGAGGCCGTTACCATTCGAAAATCGGAAAACCCCTTGGAGGATTATGATTTGGAGACCGATAATTTCATTCCCTTATTCGGACTCTCGCCTAAATTGGGACCTATTGCCGATTGGGGCTTGGAAATAGAAAAGAATGCCATCAAAGTCAATACGTTTGACTATCAGACCAACATTGCGGGAATCTATGCCATTGGTGACGTAAATACGTATCCGGGCAAACTAAAACTTATTCTGTGTGGTTTCCACGAAGCGACCTTAATGTGCCAAAGTGCCTACCAGCGAATCTTTCCCGATAAAAAATACGTAATGAAGTATACGACCGTTGGGGGGGTCCAAGGTTTTGATGGCAGTATAAAAGAGGCCACTAAATCGGTGGTAAAATCTATTGATTAAATGACCGACGTCAAAATAAAAATTATCGATCGCGAAGGTATTTCGCATATAGTGGATGCCCCGACCGATATGAATATGAACCTAATGGAATTGGTGCGTTCCTATGAACTTGCACCCGAAGGAACCATTGGAATCTGTGGAGGCATGGCCATGTGCGCCTCTTGTCAGTGTTATGTAATATCCGAGCATAAACTCTCCGAAAAATCAAATGAGGAAGAGGCTATGTTGGCGGAAGCTTTTTATGCACAGGACAATAGCCGGCTAGGATGCCAAATACGTATTACCGAAGTCATTGATGGCCTTGAAGTGACATTGGCACCGGAAAGTTAGAAAAAGAGTCCAGGCTGTCCCGTACGGCCAGACAGCAGACAAAAATATCCATACAAATGTTGCTGAATTCCTGATCTCTTCTTTTACTTTATACCTCTGAATATCCCGGAAATTCGCAACGACGCTATTTATAGCATCGGTTAGGCCACCAAAAGCAAAACGGTTTAATCCTTGAAAAGCAGGGAATCCGAATTTATATCCTTGCTTGATACGTGAACAAATTGTAATACCGTCCTTCCTTGGCAATCAACTCGTCATGGGTGCCCTGTTCGGCAATCCTACCGTTTTCTATTACCAATATTTGATCGGCCTTTCTGATGGTACTTAATCGGTGGGCGATCACGAAGGTCGTTCGGCCTTCCGTCAGGGTGGCCAAACTTTTTTGAATCAGGGCCTCACTTTCGGTATCGAGATTTGAAGTGGCCTCATCCAAAATCAAAATTTTTGGATTTGCCAGGACTGCGCGGGCAATCGCTATGCGTTGACGCTGACCGCCCGAAAGTTTTACCCCTCTTTCACCGATTAGCGTATCAAGACCCTTATCAAAACGATCCGTAAATTCATTCACATAAGCCGCTTTGACCGCTTGTTGCAGTTCTTCTTCAGAAGCATTGGGTCTCGGAAACTGAATGTTTTCCCGTATGGTGCCCTCGAACAAAAATTCATCCTGCAGTACCACCCCTAAATTTCTCCGATAACTCTGAAGGTTCACTTTAGACAAGTCTACTCCATCAATGGTAATAGTTCCCGATTGCGGAGTTAGAAAAGTGGCCGACAAACCGGCAATCGTTGATTTGCCTGAACCCGAACTCCCGACCAAGGCCACTACTTGACCTGAATTGACCTTAAAACTAATATTGTGCAAAACTTCCTTATCCTCTTCATAAGCGAACGAAACATCATCGAATTCCACAACACCCTTTATCGTCTCCAATTTGATGGTGCGATCCTTCTCATTGGCTTCAGGGGCCAAATTCATAAGTTCTTCCGTTCGATCCAACCCTGCCA
Source organism: Maribacter sp. (assembly GCA_022865355.1). Classification (GTDB taxonomy): domain Bacteria; phylum Bacteroidota; class Bacteroidia; order Flavobacteriales; family Flavobacteriaceae; genus JALHST01. The sequence continues at coordinate 44,025 of JALHST010000117.1, forward strand.
AGGCTTCGGTCAGTTGACTTCCAATGTTGCTCATCTGTACGATAGGGGCGATCATTAGTCCCAAAACAAAGGTAAAGGAGAGAAAATCGCCGATGGTCAAATTATTGAACATAATGTTATAACCACCTATACCCATAATTCCCGTGGTGGCCACCCCTAATAAGAAGGTTGAGGAACTTGTCATAAAAGCGGTCGCCGTAAGACTCTTTTTTACGTTCTGGAACAACTCATAAACCCCTGCCTCAAAGACCTTATGTTCCTGATCCTCTGCATTAAAGCCTTTGATGACCCGTATTCCTCCCAAGGTTTCGGTAAGCCTACCTGTGACGTCCGCATTTATTTTGCCCCTGTTCCTGAAAATGGGCCGGATGATCTTAAATGCCTTTAAGGCGATCAAGGCAAAGATTGACAAGGGCACAAAGGTGAATAGGGTCATTGACGGACTGATATACAGGAGATAAATCAGGGCACCAATGGCCGTAAGGGTGCCGCCGACCAATTGCACTAGGCCGGTTCCGATTAAATTGCGAACTCCCTCCACATCGGTCATTATGCGCGATACCAGTGCGCCTGATTTGGTGTTATCAAAAAATCGAATAGGTAGGGAAAGCACCTTCTTTTGAACCTGGGCCCGAAGCTCCGAAATAAGATATTGTGCCTGAACACTCAAGATTTTGGTCAATAAAAAGGAGGTAATAGCTTGTATGAGGATAGAAAATGCTACCAAACCGACCAAAATCTGAAGCATCTTCAAATTTTTATTTGGGATGACGTCATCCATAAAATATTTTAAGGAAATAGGCCCTACAAAACTGGAAGCATTACTTATTACTATTAATATCAATCCTATAAAGACCAGATTTCGCCGCGGCCATATAATGGTCTTGAAAGCCTTTAGGATACTAATTTTTTTTTCCGCCATGCTATTTTTTTTGAAATGATTGCAAAGGTAAACGAAAATAGGGGAAACCTTAAATGATAATGAACCGTATCATTTTTAAAAATAAAAATTAGCATTTCGAGCGGAAGTCCTTTATTTTCACATGCGAAATCGAAAGGTGTTCAAAGCGAAACAAACCAAAAAGCTTCGTTGCATCCTTATTTTTGCATAATCAAAGATTCATAATTGCTATCCCATGAAATACATCGCTTTCATTTTTCTAATCCCTTTACTATCCTGTGCGCCAAACGATTCTGCTGATACCCAAGTCCTGAATTGGCAGGCCCAAGCCCAAAATGTGACGATCATCCGAGATGATTTTGGGATACCCCACATCTACGGAAAGACCGATGCCGATGCGGTCTTCGGATTGCTATATGCCCAATGTGAGGATGATTTCAACCGCGTTGAACAGAATTATATTTGGGCTATGGGCCGATTGGCGGAAATTGAAGGCAAAGAGGCCTTGTATAGTGATTTGCGGGCCAAATTATTAATGACCGAGGCCGAAGCAAAGGCCAATTACGAACAGAGTCCTCCTTGGTTGAAATCACTGTGCAATGCCTTTGCCGATGGCATCAATTATTTCTTGTATACCCATCCGGAAGTAAAGCCGAAATTATTGACCCATTTTGAGCCCTGGATGCCCCTATATTTTAGCGAGGGTTCTATAGGCGGTGATATCGAGCGGATATCAACCCAAAAAATCAAGGCATTCTATGAAAGCGGGATGGAAATTCCGATAGCACAGGAAATTGAAATTAAAAAGAAAGCCGAAATGGCGGAGCCACAAGGATCTAA